>NZ_LIQZ01000353.1 GCF_001418655.1 Streptomyces phaeochromogenes
ACTCCCACCAAGGCGAGCGACTCCCACCCCGGCCCGGCCCACTACCTCGGCGACTCCGCGGACCGCACCGGCTTCGGCGGTCTGGAGGCCGTGGACGAGATCTCCATGGTCGCCGTCCCCGACCTGATGGCCGCCTACCAGCGCGGCGCGATCGACCTGGAGGCCGTGAAGGCCGTCCAGCTCGGCCTGATCGCGCACTGCGAGCTGATGGGCGACCGCGTCGCCGTCATCGACCCGCCGCCGGGCCTCAACGCCCGTCAGATCCGGGTCTGGCGCCAGGAGACCGCGGGTTACGACTCCAAGTACGCGGCCCTGTACTACCCCTGGGTCAAGGTCTTCGACCCGGCGACCGGCCAGTCCCGCGTGATCCCGCCGAGCGGCCACGTCTCCGGCATCTGGGCCCGCAACGACTTCGAGCGCGGTGTGCACAAGGCGCCCGCCAACGAGGTCGTACGAGGAGCGGTGGACCTGGAGCTCCAGATCACCCGCGGCGAGCAGGACCTGCTCAACCCCATCGGCGTCAACTGCATCCGCGCCTTCCCGGGCCGCGGCATCCGCGTCTGGGGCGCCCGCACCATGTCCTCCGACCCGGCCTGGCGCTACCTCAACATCCGCCGGTACTTCAACTACCTGGAGGAGTCGATCCTGCTCGGCACCCAGTGGGTGGTGTTCGAGCCGAACGACCACAACCTGTGGGCCCGGATCCGGCGCAACGTCTCGGCGTTCCTCGTCAACGAGTGGCGCAGCGGCGCCCTCTTCGGCCAGCGGCCCGAGGAGGCGTTCTACGTCAAGTGCGACGAGGAGACCAACCCGCCGGAGTCGGTCGACGTCGGCCGCGTGATCTGCGAGATCGGCATCGCGCCCGTCAAGCCCGCCGAGTTCGTGATCTTCCGGCTGGCCCAGTTCTCCAGCGGCAGCGGGGAGTTGGAGGAGTAGGCCGGCCGCCTGCGCCCGCTAGCTCTCACAAGCCTCCTCGTACGCCGGCCCGTACTCCTCCTCGTACGCCATTGCCAAGAACCCTCAGAAGGACAGAGAACAGATGAGTCTCAGCCCGGGTGACGCCCTTACTTCACATAACTTCGGTCTCCAGATCGACGGCGTGATGGTCGAGTACCTCGCGGAGGTCAACGGCCTCAGCATCGAACAGGACGTCATCAAACACCTGTCGAACTCGGCGCAGGGCAGGCCCGAGGTCAGCCTCATGCCGGGTGTGCAGAAGGACGGGCAGTGCACCGTGGTGCGCGGCATGACGCAGTCCGCGGCGTTCACTGCGTGGATCAACGAGTCGATCGCCGGCAACATGAGCACGGCCCGCAAGAACGCCTCCATCATCATGATGGACTACCAGAACAACCCGGTGAAGCGGTACGACATGCGCCAGGCCTGGTGCAGCAAGATCGACGCCAGCTCGTTGAAGGCAGGCGAGGCCTCCCCTCTCACCGAGACCGTGACCATCGTCTTCGAAGAACTGGTCATCGCTTGATGCGCCGTACGGCTGCCAGGGCGGGCGCGGGCCCGGTCGTGGAGGCCCCGGCACCGGGGCCGGTCGCGGGGCCGGAGCAGACGGCCGCCCCGGCGCCCGCACCTGCTCCCGCCCCCGCCCCCGCCCCCGTATCGGTGCCGCAGCAGCTGCGGACGGAGTTCCCCTTCGAGCTGCCGCGCGGCTATGTCGACGGGTCGGGCACCGTCCACCGGGACGGCGTGATGCGTCTCGCCACGGCCCGGGACGAGCTGATCCCGCTGCGGGACGTCCGTGTCCAGGAGAACCCGGCGTATCTGTCGGTGGTCCTGCTGGGCCGGGTCATCACCAGTCTCGGCACGCTCGCGATGGTGCACGACGGGGTGGTGGAGAACATGTTCGCCTCCGACCTCGCGTTCCTCCAGGACTTCTACCGTCAGGTCAACGCCGAGGGCCACACCCGTGCCGCCGTGGAGTGCCCCCACTGCTCGGAGCCCTTCGAGGTCGAACTCGGCGGGAGCCGCCTGGGGGAATCGTGACGTACGCGACCGACCGGCTGCACGAGGAGATCGCGTACGTCGCCTACCACTTCCACTGGGGCCTGGAGGAGATCCTGGATCTCGAACACCAGGACCGCCGGCGCTACACGGAACAGATCGCGTCCCTGGTGACGCGGGGCGGGGCGGAGGGCTGAGG
>NZ_LIQZ01000354.1 GCF_001418655.1 Streptomyces phaeochromogenes
CCCGGCCTCCCGCACCTCGTCGAACAACTCCTCATGAATGAGGTGCACCTGCCGCAGATTCACCTGAGAAGGATCCTTCTCCATCCGGAACCGGTGCTTCACCGTCACCCCGGCATGCACATCCCCCTCCACCCCGAGCCCGGCAAGCAACGTAATACCGTCCCGATTCGGCTTGGAGAACGAATACTTACCGCTGCTGCTGACCGCAGCGACACTCCCACCCATGCTGTGGAGCTCCCCTCTTCCTCACGCTTGCTGTCTGATACCCCTCGACGAGGCCCGTGGAATCTCCAATTCCGACGGACGGGCGCGTTACGCCTGTTCGACTTCCTCGTTGATCGGATGGTACGTCAATCGAACTGTTCGACCGGGGGCTTGAATGAGGGGCTGCGAAGCGAGCGGGAACGGCTGGGCCTGCGGTCGGTCTTCCGAATGGTTTCCGCTCACGAAGGGATTGTGCAGAACCCACTACATGCAGCATCGGAGGGGGAGAGGGCTGGCTCCGATCAACGTTGGACGTGCAGTCGCCGATGAGCGCGTCCGCCTCGGCCAGTACAACGTGACCAGAGGATTCGTCGACCAACTCCTGAGGCTCCAGCAGGGTGGTTGTGCCGTTTGCGCAAGAGCTCACACAGGCGGCAGAGCCATGGACATTGATCACGACCATGGCTGTTGCCCTGGCCCAGGCAGCTGCGGGGACTGCGTGCGAGGGCTCGCCTGCAACAACTGCAACATGCATGGCCTTGGGTGGTACGAAGCTCNNCTGCGTACGAGGTGTCGTCGACGTTCAGCCAGTAGTTCCGGTTGCAATAGAGAACGACCCGATGGTTCGGCCGGAGTTCCTTCACCTTGCGGATGAAGCGGTCCTTTTCGGCGTTGGAGGCGTGGGTGCCGTCGCCCGTTGTCTCCCAGTCGACGGCGAGGATGTCGCCGGCCTTTTCGGGGGCCTTGCTGACGAAGTACTCGGCCTGGGCCGTGAGGTTGCCCGGCCAGAGGAAGTGGTAGAAGCCGACGACGCAGCCGGCGTCACGGGCCCGCTTCGTCTGCGCGCTCAGCTTCGGATTGACGTACGTACGGCCCTCGGTGGCCTTGACGAAGACGAAGGACACGCCTTCGGTGTTGTACGAGGATGACTGGTAGCCGCTGACGTCGATGCCGCGCAGCATGTGGTTCCTCCGTGCGGTGGGGGGACGGGTGCCGGTGTTGCCTGTGGGGGGCAACTTCCTTTGCTCTTCCCCCACTTCGCCCGTCCCATCCTCAGCACTCGATGATGTTCACCGCGAGCCCGCCCCGTGCCGTCTCCTTGTACTTGACGCTCATGTCCGCGCCCGTTTCCTTCATCGTCTTGATGACCTTGTCGAGGGACACCTTGTGGGAGCCGTCCCCGCGCATGGCCATCCTGGCCGCCGNNGGCCATGCCGTTGCGTTCGATGCAGGGGATCTGGACGAGGCCGCCGACCGGGTCGCAGGTGAGGCCGAGGTTGTGTTCCATGCCGATCTCCGCGGCGTTCTCGACCTGTTCGGGGGAGCCGCCGAGCACCTCGGCCAGCGCGCCCGCCGCCATCGAGCAGGCCGAGCCGACCTCGCCCTGGCAGCCGACCTCGGCGCCGGAGATGGAGGCGTTCTCCTTGAAGAGCATGCCGATCGCGCCGGCCGCGAGCATGAAGCGGACCACACCCTCCTCGTCCGCGCCGGGCACGAAGTTGATGTAGTAGTGCAGGACCGCCGGGATGATGCCGGCCGCGCCGTTCGTCGGGGCGGTCACGACGCGCCCGCCCGCCGCGTTCTCCTCGTTCACGGCCATCGCGTACAGAGTGATCCACTCCATGGCGTGGGCCAACGGGTCGCCCTCGGCGCGCAGTTGGCGGGCCGACATGGCCGCGCGGCNNCGCGAGACGCACGCCTGCATCACCCGCCAGATCGCGAGCAGCCCCTCGCGGATCTCGTCCTCGGTGCGCCAGGCCCGCTCGTTCTCCAGCATCAGGGCGGAGATCGACAGGCCCGTCTCGCGGGTGAGGCGCAGCAGCTCGTCGCCCGTGCGGAAGGGGTACTTGAGGACCGTGTCGTCCAGCTTGATGCGGTCCGCGCCCACCGCGTCCTCGTCGACGACGAACCCGCCGCCCACCGAGTAGTACGTCTTCGACAGCAGCTCGGCGCCCGAGGCGTCGTACGCCCAGAGCGTCATGCCGTTCGCGTGGTACGGCAGCGTCTTGCGGCGGTGCAGGACCAGATCGTCGTCGAAGGAGAAGTCGATCTCCTGGTCGCCGAGCAGGGCGAGGCGGCCCGAGGACTTGATGCCCTCGACCCGGTCGTCGGCCCCCTCCACGTCCACCGTGCGCGGCGAGGCGCCCTCC
>NZ_LIQZ01000355.1 GCF_001418655.1 Streptomyces phaeochromogenes
CTCCATCCGCAACCGGCTGCTCACGCTGCCGGGCGACACGGACGTCCACACCGGACACGGCGAGGACACCACGATCGCCGCCGAACGCCCCAACGTCCCCGCTCCATAAGCACGTCCGCCTCCCCGCTCCCCGAGCGCGTTCACCCCCGCCACGACAACCCCCACCACGACAAGGAGGGGCATGTCCAGCACGCCCGAAACGAATCCCCGCGTGGTCATCGTGGGCGCCGGCATCGTCGGCTGTTCCCTCGCCGACGAGCTCACCGCCCGCGGCTGGACCGACGTCACCGTCCTCGAACAGGGACCGCTGCCCGCTCCCGGCGGCTCCACCTCGCACGCGCCCGGCCTGGTCTTCCAGACGAACCCGTCGAAGACCCTCACCGAGTTCGCCCGGTACACGGTCGAGAAGTTCAACTCCCTCGAAGTGGACGGGGTCCCCTGCTTCAACCCGGTCGGCGGACTGGAGCTGGCGACGACTCCCGAGCGGCTCGCCGAGCTGCACCGCAGAGCCGGATACGCCGCTTCCTGGGGCATCCGCGGCGAGATGGTGAGCGCGGCCCGGTGCAAGGAGCTCTGGCCCCTCATCGACGAGTCGGCCGTCCTCGGCGGCTTCCACACCCCCGACGACGGACTGGCCCGCGCGCTGCTCGCGTCCCGCGCCCAGCTGACCCGGGCCGAAAGCCGCGGCGCCCGCTTCCTGGACCGGCACACGGTCACCGGCATCGAGCAGGAGGACGGCAGGGTCACCGCCGTCGTCACCGACCGGGGCACGTTCCCCGCCGACCACGTGGTCTCGGCGGCGGGTTTCTGGGGTCCGGTCATCGGCCGCATGGCCGGTATCGACGTACCCCTGCAGCCGCTCGCCCACCAGTACGCGCGGACCAGGCCCCTCCCCGAACTGGCCGGGGCCACCGAAGAGGCATCGAAGCCCATCCTCCGCTTCCAGGACCGCGACCTCTACTTCCGCGAGCACACCGACCGCATCGGCATCGGCAGCTACGCGCACAAACCGCTCCCCGTCGACCCGTTCGCGGTCCTCGACTACGACGAGGCGTGCGCGAACGACATGGAGATGCCGTCCTCGTTCCCCTTCACCGAGGAGGACTGGGCGCCGAGCTGGGACGACTGCCGTCAACTGATGCCCGCGCTGCGCGAGGCGGAGATCGAGGAGGGCTTCAACGGCGTCTTCTCCTTCACGCCCGACGGCATGCCCGTCCTCGGCGAGTCCCGTGCGCTGCGCGGCTTCTGGCTGGCGGAGGCCGTGTGGGTCACCCACTCGGCCGGAGTCGCCAAGGCAGTGGCCGAGTGGATGGTCGACGGCCGACCGGAGACCGACGCCCACGAGTGCGACCTCACCCGCTTCGAGGACGCCCAGCGCTCCCCCTCGTACATCAGGGACCGGGGTTCGCAGCAGTTCGTCGAGGTGTACGACGTACTGCATCCGCTCCAGCCGATGGAGCAGCCGCGTCCGCTGCGGGTCAGCCCCTTCTACGCCCGCCAGCAGGAGCTGGGCGCGTACTTCCTGGAGGGCGGCGGCTGGGAGCGCCCGCACTGGTACGAGGCGAACGCCCCGCTCGTCGACGCCCTCGGCCCGCTCCCCGAGCGGGACGCCTGGTCGGCGCGCTACTGGTCGCCGATCGTGGCGGCCGAGGCGAGGGCGACCCGCGAGAAGGTCGCCCTCTACGACATGACCCCCCTGCGCCGCCTTGAGGTCACCGGCCCCGGAGCCCTCGACTTCCTGCACGGCATGACCACCAACAACCTCCGCAAGAAGCCCGGCGCGGTCACGTACACCCTGCTCCTGGACGAGACGGGCGGCATCCGCTCCGACCTCACCGTCGCGCGGCTCGGCCCCGACCGCTTCCAGGTGGGCGCCAACTCCCCGGCGGACCTCGACTGGTTGACCAGGCACGCCCCGGAGGGCGTCCACATCCGGGACATCACCTCCGGCACCTGCTGCATCGGCGTCTGGGGTCCGCTCGCCCGCGACCTCGTCCAGCCGCTGACCCGCGACGACTTCTCGCACGAGGGCTTCGGCTACTTCCGCGCGAAGGAGACGTATCTCGGCCACGTCCCGGTCACCGCCATGCGGCTGAGCTACGTCGGCGAGCTGGGCTGGGAGCTCTACACCTCCGCCGACCTGGGGCTCCGCCTCTGGGACACGCTCTGGGAGGCGGGCCGGGAACACGGTGTGATCGCCGCCGGGCGCTCCGCCTTCAACAGCCTGCGGCTGGAGAAGGGGTACCGCGCCTGGGGTGCCGACATGACCGACGAGCACGACCCGTACGAGGCGGGGGTCGGCTTCGCCGTCCGCCTGGACAAGGGGGACTTCACGGGGATGGCGGCGCTCGAAGCCCGGGGCGAGCCCCGGCGCCGGCTCACGCCGCTTCTCCTCGACGACCCGGCGTCCGTCGTCCTCGGCAAGGAGCCCGTGTACGTCGACGGCTCCCCCGCGGGCTACGTCACCAGCGCGTCGTACGGATACACGCTGGGCCGGTGCGTCGCCTACGCCTGGCTGCCCGTGCTCCCCACCGGGGCGAACGTGCACGTGGAGTACTTCGGCGAGAAGGTGCCCGCGACCGTGGCCGACGAGCCGCTCTTCGATCCGAAGATGACCCGCATCCGACGTTGATCGCAAGCTCTGGAGGTCCCCTGTGTCCCCTACCTACGACGTGATCGTCATCGGTCTCGGCGGTATGGGCAGTGCCGCCGCCCACCATCTGTCCGCGCGTGGTGTGCGTGTGCTCGGACTGGAGAAGTTCGGGCCGGTGCACAACCGCGGTTCCAGTCACGGCGGTTCGCGGATCACCCGGCAGTCCTACTTCGAGGACCCGGCGTACGTACCGCTCCTGCTGCGCGCCTACGAACTGTACGAAGACGTGGAGCGGGCCACCGGCCGGGACATCGCGACGCTGTGCGGCGGCGTGATGGTCGGGCCACCCGACTCGCTGACCGTCTCCGGTTCGCTGCGCTCGGCCAAGCAGTGGGACCTGCCCCACGAGATGCTGGACGCGGCCGAGATCCGCCGCCGCTTCCCGACGCTCAACCCGAAGGACGACGAGGTCGCGCTCTACGAGAAGAAGGCCGGCCTCGTCCGCCCCGAGAACATGGTCGCGGCCCATCTCCAGCTCGCCACCCGGCAGGGCGCCGACCTGCACTTCGACGAGCCGATGACCCGCTGGGAGCCGTACCGGGACGGGGTTCGCGTCCACACGGCCGAGAACACGTACACCGCGAGCCAGTTGGTGATCTGCCCGGGCGCGTGGGCGCCGCAGCTGCTCACCGACCTCGGGGTGCCGTTCAGCATCGAGCGGCAGGTCATGTACTGGTTCCAGCCGAAGGGCGGGGTCCGGCCGTTCCTGCCGGAGAACCATCCGATCTACATCTGGGAGGACGCGGACAACGTCCAGGTCTACGGCTTCCCCTCCATCGACGGGCCGGAGCTGGGCGCCAAGGTCGCCTTCTTCCGCAAGGGCGTCGAGTGCACCCCGGAGAACATCGACCGGACGGTCCACGAGGACGAGATCGGGGCGATGGCGGACCACATGTCCCGCTGCATCCCTGACCTGCCCGGCACCTTCCTCAAGGCCGCCACCTGCATGTACTCCAACACCCCGGACGAGCACTTCGTCCTCGCCCGGCATCCCGCGCACCCGGAGTCCGTGACCGTGGCCTGCGGGTTCTCCGGGCACGGCTTC
>NZ_LIQZ01000356.1 GCF_001418655.1 Streptomyces phaeochromogenes
CCCCCGAACCCCCGCTCCTCAAACGCCGGAGGGGCTAAATACTGCGCAGTTCCCCGCGCCCCTAAAAACCCAGGGGCGCGGGGAACTGCGCGGCCAGCAACAGCCGACCTCCACCCGACAACCCACCCCACGGGGTCTGGGGCGGAGCCCCAGGGGACGGGAATGGGTAGGGGCGGCGGGGGCGAAAGAACCTCACACAACCCCCCGCGCCCGCAACCCAGCCAACTGCCCCTCAGTCACCCCCGCCAACCTGCCCAGGACTTCGGCGGTGTGCTCGCCGAGGCCGGGTGGCGGGGCATAGCCCTCGACGGGGGTCGCCGTGAAGCGGATCGGGTTGGCGAGGAGCGGGAGGCGCCCGGACGCAGGGTCGTCGACGTCGACCAGCATCCCCCGATGCTGAATCTGAGGATCGGCGAAAACCTCGGGCAGCTCGTTGAACGGCCCGGCAGGGACGTCGTGTTCGTCCAGAACGGCGAGCCACTCGTCCCGCGTCCGGGTCAGCATGATCTCTTCGAGCACAGGCAGGATCTCCGCACGATGGGCGATCCGCGCGGAGGTCGTACCGAACCGCGGATCCTGAAGAAGATCGCTGCGCCCGGCCGCGGCACAGAACGCGGCGAACTGCTTGTCGTTGCCCGCAACGAGGAACACCGGCTTGTCCTTGCACAGGAAGGCCTGTGAAGGGACCCCGCCGTAGCCACCGTTGCCGCGCCGCTGCGGAACCTCCCCGGACACGAGGTAGTTCATCGCGAAGTGCGACAGCGAGGCGAGCCCGCAGTCCAGCAGGGAGAGGTCGATGAACTGGCCCTCGCCGGTGGCGTCCCGGTGTCGCAGAGCGGCCAGGACGGCCGTGGAGGCGTACAGCCCGGTGAGGATGTCGACCATGCTGACCCCGACCTTCATGGGCTCGTCGGGGTGTCCGGAGACGCTCATCATCCCGGACATGGCCTGGAAGATGCCGTCGTAGCCGGGGCGGGCGGCGTACGGTCCGGTCTGGCCGAAGCCGGTGACCGACAGGTACACCAGGCGCGGGTTGAGCTCGCGCAGGCTCTCGTGGTCGAGGCCGTACTTCGCCAGCGTCCCCGCGCGGAAGTTCTCGACGAGGACGTCCGAGCGGGCGGCGAGGGCGCGGATCAGCGCCTGGCCATCGGCGGTGGCGTGGTTGACGGTGACCGACTGCTTGTTGCGGTTGCAGGAGAGGTAGAAGGCGGCCGTGTCCGTGCGGTCGCCCTCGGGGCCGGCCGCGAAGGGCGGGCCGTACGTCCGTGAGTCGTCGCCCGTCCCGGGGCGCTCGACCTTGATCACCTCCGCGCCGAGGTCGGCCAGCATCTGGGTGGCCAGCGGGGCCGCGAGGATGCGGGACAGGTCGAGGACGCGTACTCCGGCCAGGGCGGTCGACGGCATCGAGGGGCCTCCCTCTGGGGGAGTACTCCGTGCCGGAGCACCCCGTGACGAGCGAGCTAATGAGTTATATAAATAATACATCTGGAGCTCGGGTTCGTCCCGTACGATTGCTACAACTATTCAATTCATGTAACTATATCGATCGGCTGGACAGGCCGAGACCGGAGGGCGTGCGGATGACCGTCGCGGCGAGGACCCTCACCGACCAGGAGCAGCGCGAACGCCGTGCGTGGTTCCGGGCCCGCTGGGAACGCGGGGTCGCGTTCAACCGCAACTGCCGGATGCGCATGCTCCGTTGGGACTCCGACGGCGTCGAGGTGGCCCTTCCCTACGCCGAGGCCCTCTCCGCCCACGAAGGCGTCTTCCACGGCGGAGTGATCTCGGCACTGATCGACACCGCGGGCGCCGGAGCGGTGATCGCCGGGCACGACTTCCAGAAGGGGAGTCGGCTCAGCACCGTGTCGATGTCGGTCCAGTACCTCGCGCCGGCCCGGGGCCGGGAGGCCGTCGCCTTCGCGCGGTGCATCAGACGGGGCCGCCGCCTGCACTTCGCCGACGTCGACGTGCGGATGCCCGACGGACGTATCTGTGCCCGGGGCCAGGTGGTGGTGACCATCTCGGGGGAGCGGCCTGGCGTCGGTGACCCCATCGAACCGTTGACCGAGGAGTGACGTGATGTCCGAGGAGCCCACCCAGGACCAGGACCTGGTGCTCTACGAGGTCGACGAGGACGGCGTCGCCACCGTCACCCTCAACCGGCCCGAGCGCAAGAACGCGTGGAGCATCCCCATGGAGCGCCGCTTCTTCGCGCTCCTCGACGAGGCCGCCGAGGACCCCGCCGTCCGGGTCGTGGTCATCACGGGCGCGGGCCGGGCGTTCTGCCCCGGCATGGACGTCCAGCGGCTGGAACAGAACGCACAGCCGGGCCAGTCCCTCAACCTCCAGGCCCGCGTCCCCATGTACAGCAGGCGCAACATGCCGAAGCCCCTGATCGCCGCCGTCAACGGTGCCTGCGCGGGCATCGGCCTGGTCCAGGCACTCATCTGCGACATCCGCTTCGCCGCCCGCGGGGCCCGCTTCACCACCGCCTTCACCCGCCGCGGCCTGGCCGGCGAGTACAACATGCCGTACGTGCTGCCACGCGTCGTCGGCCTGGAGAACGCGCTCGACCTGCTGCTGTCCGGCCGGGTCTTCGACGCCGACGAGGCGAAGGAACTCGGCCTCGTCAGCCGTGTCGTGGAACCGGAGGACCTGCTCGACGCAGCCCGCGCCTACGCCCGCGACATCGCCCGCAACTGCTCCCCGCGCGCCATGGCCGTCGTACGCCACCAGGTGTACGGCGATCTCGACCGCGACTTCACCGGGGCGCTCGCCCGCTCCTACTCCGCCATGGAGTTCTTCGCGGGCTCGCCGGACTTCCGCGAGGGCGTCGCCAGCTTCGTGGAGAAGAGGGAGCCGAAGTTCGAGGGACTGCCTCCCGACTTCGACCCGGACGAGGCCACCCGCGACGCCTTCCTGCCGTACTGACCCGACGTACTGAGCCGACGTACTGAGCCGACGTACTGAGCCGACGTACTGAGGCGACGTACTGAGGCGACGTACTGAGGCGACGTACTGAGCCGCCACGCGGCGCACCGTACCGACCGCCGTACCGACCGAGGAGACTGGACGATGACAGGGCAGCCGTTCCCCGTCGAGGCCGGGCACATCATGATGTTCGCCCGTGCCATCGGCGACGAGACCCCGGCCCACCGGGGCGAGACCGTACTCGCACCGCCCACTTTCACGATGGCGAGCGCTCAGTACGACCCGGACCATCGCCTGCGGCCCAGGCAGGGCGAGGAGTGGTTCGGATCGGGGAGCGGTCCCGGGGTGATGCCCGAGGGCGGCGGCGGGCTGCACGCCGAGCAGCACTTCGAGTACCACCGCCCGGTGCGCGCGGGGGAGACCCTGTACGCGACCACCGTCCCCGGACGCAGCTGGGAGAAGCAGGGCCGCACCGGCCGCCTGCTGTTCAGCGAGCGAGTCACCGAGTACCGGGACGCCGCCGGCGAACCCGTCGTGAGCGCCCGGACCGTGGCCGTGGTGCCCGAGGGCCCCGCAACCCCGAAGGACGCACGATGAGCCTGAGCGCGGACGGCATCAAGGTCGGTGAGACCCGGGAGAGCGTGCTGGTCGAGGACCTGAAGCGCACCCGGATCGTGCAGTACGCGGGCGCGTCGGGCGACTACAACCCGCTGCACACCGACGAGCGGTTCGCCATCGAAGTCGCGGGCTATCCCGGCGTGTTCGCCCATGGAATGCTCACGATGGCCATGACCGGCCGGGTCCTCACCGACTGGGTCGGCACGGAGGCACTGCTGACCTTCGGAGTGCGCTTCAAGGCCCAGGTCTGGCCCGGGGACACCCTGACGGCCACGGCGACCGTCGAGTCCGTCGAGGACACACCGGCCGGACCGGTCGCCCACTTCTCCGTGCGCACCGTCAACCAGAACGGCGCCGAGGTGGTCACCGGCATCGCGGCGGCCCGGCTGGAGCCCTGAACCGATGGGCGGCGCGCCGAAGGCCGTAGCGGCACCCACCTGGACCGCGATGGTGAGCCGTGCCTACGACCACGCGCGCCCCGCCGTACGGTTCCGCGACCTGAGCTGGACAGGACGCGAACTCCTCGACCGGGCGGGCGGCGCGGCGGACCTGCTGGACACGCTCGGCCTCGCCCCCGGTGAGCCGGTACCCGCGCTGATCGCCACCTCCGCCGACGCCCTCGCGCTGGTCATCGGCGGCGCGGGATCGGGCCACCCGCTCGCCCCGCTCGGCGTCCGCGCGACCCCGTACGAGATCGCGGCGGTGGTCAAGGCGTCAGGGTCACGACTCCTCCTCGCCCAGCCGGAGTTCGCCGAACTCGGTGAGCAGGTGGCCCAACTGGTCGGCTGCCCGGCCGTCGTCGTCCCCGAACCGCGCCCGAGCGGACGGGCGTTGACCGCCGAGCCCGACGCGCTCGCCGCAGTCCTGCACACCTCCGGGACGACCGGCATCCCCAAACCCGTCCCCATGACACAGCGGCGGCTGGCGGCCCGCGCCCACGTCAACGGCCGGCTCTGCGCGCTCGACCCCGACAGCTTCTACGGTGGCAGCGCGCCCTTCCACCACATCGCAGGCCTCGGCAACATCGCCGTCGCCCTCGCCGCCGGCGCGCTGATCACCGGCCTGCCGCGCTTCACCGTCGAGGGCTGGGCCCTGCTGCGGGAACTCGGAACCACCCACACCAGCATGGTCCCCGCGATGCTGGAAACGCTGCTTGCGGCCGGTCAGGCCCGCCACGAAGGGCTGCGCGTCCTCCAGTACGGCGGCGCGCCCATCCGCCCCGGCACACTGCGGCGCACGTACGAGGCGATGCCCGGCGTCCGCATGCTCAACATGTTCGGCCAGACGGAGGGCTCGCCCATCAGCGTGCTCACCCCCGAGGACCACCGCGAGGCGGTCGCCGGACACACCGAACTGCTGCGGTCCGTCGGACGGGCTGCCCCCGGCGTCGAACTGCGGGTCCGGGACGCCGGACCGGACGGGGTCGGCGAGATCCACGCCCGCGCCGACCATCTCTTCCGCGTGGACGCCGAGGGCTGGCTGCACAGCGGCGATCTGGGCCGGGTGTCGGAGGACGGCTATCTCTACCTGTCCGGCCGACGCACCGACATGATCATCCGAGGTGGCGAGAACGTCCACCCGCTGGAGGTGGAGACGGTCCTCGCCGCGCACCCCGGCATCGCGGACGTGGCGGTCTCCGGCGCGCCGGACGACCGGCTCGGCCAGACCGTCGTCGCCTTCGTCGTACCGTCCGACCGTGACGAACCACCGGAACCGGCGGCGCTCAGGACGTATGCCCGCGACCGCCTCTCCGGGTTCAAGGTGCCCGTCCGCTGGTGGTTCGTGGACGAGCTGCCACGCAACGCCAACGGCAAGGTCGTACGCCGCGACCTGCTCGAACCGCCGGAGAACACCGGGGAACAAGGGAGGCTCGTATGACACTTGACCACTCCGTCGTCGCCCCGGAGGCCGTCGGTGTCGACCCGCACCGGCTCGACGTACTGCTGCGAAGGATCCGGCTGGAGGTCGACCACGGACCGCTGCCGTCCGCGCAGGTCGCCGTCGCCAAGGGCGGTCGGCTGGTGGCCTTCGAGACCTGGGGCGACGCCCGTCCGGACACCCGGTACGTCCTGCAGTCCGTCGGACGGTCGATCGTCGCGGGCGTCGTGTGGAAACTGATCGGCGACGGGCTGCTGGACGTGGGCGAGCAAGTCGCCGCGATCATCCCGGAGTTCGCGCCGAACGGGAAGGAGGTGGTGACGGTCGAGCAAGTCCTCACGCACACCGCCGGCTTCCCCTTCGCACCGCTCGGGTACCCGAAGATGCTCGACCGCGAGCAACGGCTCGCCGCGTTCGGCCGCTGGCGCTTCGACACCCCGCCGGGCAGCCGCTTCCAGTTCCACCTCACTTCGGCGGCCTGGCTGATCGCCGAGATCGTCGAGCGGCGTACGGGCCTGACCTTCGCCGAGTACCTGCACGAACGGATCGTCCGCCCGCTGGGCCTGTCCTCGATCGAACTCGGCGTCCCCGTGGACCGACAGCCCGGCACCGTCGCCCCGATGATCGCCACCGACCGCACGGACGACGACCAGGACCCCGACCCCTGGGGGCCCTGGTACCTGTCCGACCCGCGCGTGCTGGCGGCCGGCGAACCGAGTCACGCGCTGGTCGCCACCGCCGCCGACGTGGCCCTGTACTTCCAGGCGCTGGAGCACTCGGGCCTGTGGAAGCCGGAAGCGGTGGCGGAGGGCACCCGGATCCGTCTGACCGGGCACCCGCACGGCGAACAGATCTACGGGGGCGGAAGCGGGCGGCGTACGAGCGTGGGGCTGTTCGTCACCGTGGCCGGTCCTGACGCGGGCAGCCAACTGCCGTCCACGGGCTCACCGTTGCTCTTCGGCAGCGCCGGCGCCGCATACCAACTGGGCTTCATGGACCCGGAGTCCGGCCTGTCCTTCGCCTGTCTGAGCAACGGCTACCCGCTCGCGGGCTACGACCACTCGCGGCGCGGCGCGGGCTTGCTCACCAACCTGGCGAACCTCGCGGCCGACCTCGCCGATTGAGCGCGGGCCGAATCTCCGAGTGGCATGTCCTACTGAGCGAGCCCGGTACCGATGTCGGTACCGGGCTCACTCACGTTGACCGCCAGGCTCAACGGCTGATCAGCTGCTGGGCGTTGTTGTACATGATGTCGTCCTGGACCGACTCGTCGAGTTCTGCCAGGAGCTTGCGGTAGTCGGCCGGGTTGGCGATGCCCTCCGCGTGCGGGAAGTCCGAGCCCATCACGATGGACTCGTGATAGCCGAGACGCTTCACCAGGCTAGGGATGTCGTCCTCCGGGTAGGGCACCACCCGGATGTGCTTGCGGAAGACCTGGCTGGGGCGCTCGTCCAACTGGCCGCCGATCCAGGGGCCGTTGCGGCCCATGCCGCGGCTCTTGTCCATGTGGCGGACGAAGTGGGGCACCCACTCGGCGCCGAACTCGGACACCAGGACGTTGATGTCGGGGAAACGCCCGAAGAGGTTGTCGAAGATCAGTGCAGACAGCGTCTCCTCGATCGGGCGCTGGCCGTAGGTGTTCATCCACTGCCACGCGGACATCCGGAAGTGGATCGGACTCGCGTCGTGGCCCCAGGCAGGGGCGACCTTCGAGTTGTAGTAGAACTCGCTGATGTGGTAACACACGCTGGCCTTGGCCTCGTTGACCAGTTTCCAGAACGGGTCGAAGTACGGGTCCCCGGGCGAGCGGCCGTACTGCGGGCCGGTCGGCAGCATGATGAACCGGGCGCCCTGCTCCAGCACGAACTCCAGCTCCTTCACCGCACTGTCCAGGTCACGCAGGGACAGCAGGGCGGGGGAGTAGATGCGGTCGTTGTGGTTGAAGCCCCACACCTCGTTCATATAGCGGTTGAACGAGTGGTAGTTGGCGTAGAGCGGCTCGACGCCCTGTACGTACTCCTCGGCGACCAGGGCCCAGCCGCCCGGATAGATGATCGTCTGGTCCAGGCCCTGCTCGTCCATGACGCGCAGCCGGGCCTCGCGGTTCTGGTACGCCTCGTGCATCGGCTCGAACTGGTACGTCTCGTCGGGGTTGCCCGAGGCCATCGCCTTGAGCATCTCCTTGAGCGATCCGGGCCGGTAGACCTGCCCGAACTCGGGCTCCAGACAGACCACGATCCGGTCCCCGGCGAGGATGACCTCACGGCCGTCCGGCAGGGTCACCGGCGCCACTGCCTGGCCGAGGAACTCCTTCGGGAGGTAGCGCGTGAAGGAGTCCCGTTCCTCGTACATGTGCTGATCGCAGTCGAAGATCCGCTTGCGCTGTTCGGCCATGGCCGTCGCCTCCACCCTGAAGCCATTCAGTACGCCTCCTATAATTATCTAACTATTTGGAGAACGCAAGGGAGGGTGAGGAGCGGGTGTTCAGGTGGTCAGTCGATGAGCTCCAGAACTGTCTTGGGGCCCAGTGCGTTGACGACGTCGTCGGCGCTGGAGATGTGCCGCTGCCACAGCTTCTCCGCCTCGTCCGCCTTGCCGGACTCGATCAGGCCGACCAGCCGGACGTGCGCCCGGTGCCCCTTGAGGGCCTGCACCTTCTGGGTCTCGGCGTCGGTGGCGGCCGCGGTGTACGAGGCGTTGGCCCGGTCGATGATGTTGCGCAGCATGCCGCACAGGAGGATCAGCGTCTGGTTGCCGGTGAGCTCGACCAGGAGGGCATGGAAGGCGTCCTGTGCGTCCACCAGGGCCAGGGGGTTGTCCAGTGCGGCCTTCTCGGCCGCCACTGCGTCGCGCAGCCGCTTGATGTCGTCCGCCGTGTGCTTGGTCGCCACCTGGCGCGCGCACGGCGGCTCGATGAGGGCCGCCGCCCGGTATACGTCCCCGAGAGTGGCGCCGCGGTACTCCAGGATCAGCCCGGCGAAGCGGGCCGCGACGTCCGAATCGGGCGCGCTCACCCGGGCGCCGCCGTGCGCTCCACGGCGGACCGTGATGAGGGACTCCGACTCCAGGACGCGGAACGCCTCGCGCAGCGTCGGCCGAGAGATGCCGAACTGCTCCATCAGTCCCGACTCCGGCGGCAGCGCGTCGTCGGGCTTCAGCTCGCCCCGTACGATCTGGCGGCGCAGGTGTCCTGCGACCAGTTCGGCCGTCTTCGGTACGCGCACCTGGCGTCCGACGGGGCCGCGGGAGGGAGCGGGCACGATCGGCGTCTCTGCGCGGGCTGCCTCAGCCACGGTGGCTCCTCATATAGCAAAATGAATCGTCTTAGTGCATCGAGGGTACCAGGTCAAGGGTCGGGTGATCTTGCCCTTGCGGGACTCGGTCTGGCGTCCGGGCCGTCGTTGGGTATATAGATGATTCATCTAGCTATAAACCCAACACGGGCCCGTGGGAGTGACCTCGATGACCGAGAACCCGACCCCGGTGATCCTCACCGAGCTGACCGACGACGGGGTCATGCTCCTCACCCTGAACCGGCCCGAACGGCACAACGCCTGGACGCTGGAGATGGAGCTGCTCTATAACGAACTCTTCGACCGCGCCGAGGCCGATCCGGCGGTCCGGGCCGTCGTGCTGACCGGGGCGGGGCGCAGCTTCTGCCCGGGCATGGACATGAGCGTGCTGGACGGGGCGTCCTCCGGCGCGAGCCCGTGGCCGACCGACCAGCTGCCGCCGCGCACCCGGCCCATGTCCTTCCCGAAACCTCTCGTGGCGGCCGTCAACGGCGCCTGCGCCGGAATCGGCTTCAACCAGGCGCTGATGTGCGACGTGCGGTTCGCCGTACCGGACGCCAAGTTCGCCGCCGCCTTCAGTGCACGCGGCCTGGTCGCGGAGGACGGCGTGTCGTGGCTCCTGCCCCGGCTCGTCGGATACGGGAACGCGAGCGACCTGCTGCTCTCCTCACGCCGGATCACCGGTACGGAGGCCCTGGTGATGGGCCTGGTCAACCGCCTGGTCGAGCCGGCGGAACTGCTCCCGACAGCGATCGCGTACGCCACCCGACTGGCCTCCTCGGCCAGCCCGTACGCGATGTCCCTCATCAAGCGGCAACTCGCCGACGACCAGTCGAGGAGCTTCACCGAGAGCCGCGACAGCGCGGCCGAGCTGCTCGCCACGGCGAAGCGGGCTCCCGACTACCGCGAGGGCGTACGCAGCTTCATCGAGCGCCGACAGCCGGAGTTCGCGGCGCTCGATGAAGCTGCGT
>NZ_LIQZ01000357.1 GCF_001418655.1 Streptomyces phaeochromogenes
CCATTGTGCCCGTACGGGCACGGCCGGGCCGGGCCCCGGCAAGATCCCCGCCCGGCGCCGCTCCCCCGTGTCACTCGCCTCACACGCCGATCGCCCCGTCGATGCGCTCGCGGAGCAGGTCGGCGTGGCCGTTGTGGCGGGCGTACTCCTCGACCAGGTGGATGAGGACCCAGCGCAGCGACACCGGCCCGCGCCAGGGGTCCTCGCCCACGAGGTCGAGGCCGGACGCCTCGGCGACGAAGCCGTCGGAGAAGGCCACTTCGGCGTGCCAGGCCCGCCAGGCCTCGGCGATCACGGCGGGGTCGGCGGACGCGCCGTCGAAGTCGTCGTCCGGGCACGCCTCCGAGGAGAAGAGCGCGGGCGCGTCCTGCCGGGCCAGTGCCCGCCGGAACCAGCGGCGCTCCATGTCGGCGAGATGCCGGACGAGACCGAGCAGCGAGAGAGTGGAGGGCTCCACGGACCGCCGGGCCAACTCCCCTGTCAGACCTGCGCACTTCATCTCCAGCGTCGCCCGCTGGGCGCCCAGGATGTCGACGAGCAGCGTGCGTTCGTCGGCGGTGGCGGAGGTGCTGAAACGACGGTCGTCGTCCTCGGCGGCGGCGAAAATCTCGGCTCTTCGGCGGGGCTGCTGGGTCGTCATGGTCCCCATCCTCGGCCGCGGCCCGGCACGGGCGCACGCGCGTTTCGGTGACGCGCGCGTGCCTGCGGACACGCGAGTGCCCGCCTCCCGTACGGAACGAGAGGCGGGCACTCACGCCGGCCGCGCCGGAGATCAGCCGACGACCGCGGTCACCGTCCCCGCGCCGACCGTGCGACCGCCCTCGCGGATCGCGAAGCCGAGCCCCGGCTCCAGTGGCACCTCACGCCCCAGCTCGACCGTCATGGTGACGGTGTCGCCGGGCCGCGCGACCGCCCGCTCGCCGAGGTCGACGTCGCCGACGACGTCCGCGGTGCGGATGTAGAACTGCGGCCGGTAGCCGGTGGACACCGGTGTCGTACGGCCGCCCTCGCGCGCCGACAGGACGTACACCTGCGCGGAGAAGCGACGGCTCGGTACGACGCTGTCGGGCGCCGCGACGATGTGTCCGCGGCGCACCGCGTCACGGGGTACGCCGCGCAGCAGCAACGCCACGTTGTCGCCGGCCTGCGCCTCGTCCATGGGCTTGCCGAAGGTCTCCAGGCCGGTGACCACCGTGTCCACGGCGGCGCCGAGCACTTCGACACGGTCGCCCACGCGGACGGTGCCGCGCTCGACGGCTCCCGTGACGACCGTGCCGCGGCCGGTGATGGTGAGCACGTTCTCCACCGGCAACAGGAACGGGGCGTCCAAGTACCGCTCGGGCATGGGCACATACGTGTCCACGGCGTCGAGCAGCGCGCCGATCGCCTCGGTCCACCGGGGGTCGCCCTCCAGCGCCCTGAGTCCGGAGACCCGTACGACCGGGACGGAGTCGCCCCCGTAGCCGTGCGCGGTCAGCAGCTCGCGGACCTCCAGCTCGACGAGGTCCGTCAACTCCTCGTCGCCCGCGTCGGCCTTGTTGAGCGCCACCACGATGTGGTTCACGCCCACCTGCCGGGCGAGCAGCACGTGTTCGGCGGTCTGCGGCATGATCCCGTCGAGCGCGGAGACGACGAGGATCGCCCCGTCGAGCTGCGCGGCCCCGGTGACCATGTTCTTGACGTAGTCGGCGTGGCCCGGCATGTCGACGTGCGCGTAGTGCCGGGTGTCGGTCTCGTACTCGACGTGCGAGATGTTGATGGTGATACCGCGGGCGGCCTCCTCCGGCGCGCGGTCGATCCGGTCGAACGGAACGAACGTGCCGGAGCCGCGCTCGGCGAGGACCTTGGTGATGGCGGCGGTCAGGGTGGTCTTGCCGTGGTCGACATGGCCCATGGTGCCGATGTTGAGATGTGGTTTGGTGCGCACGTATGCCGTCTTGGGCATGGCTGTATACCTCGAAGCCTTCGGTGTCAGCGGAGCTGAGTGATGGCCCCGGCGTCAGAACGGCCGGGACGGGGACCCCGAGGACTTCCCGACCCTCCCCCTGCGGGGTCCGCCGGACGATCCGGGAAGGGTCAGCTTCGGGCGCCGTCTGCGGCGGCCAAGGTGATCAGGACGGCAGCCTTCGGCGCATCCGCGACTGCGGATGCTGCGAGGTGGAAGGCGTACCGGAACATGAGGAGATCATCGCCGACGCGCATGGCCGCGTCGAATGGTTTTTCGCGGCCGTGAGGCGCGCTGAGTGGGGTGTTTCCGCTGGTGTGTGAGGTGCTGATGTTCCAGTGCATGAGGTGCCGGTGATCAGTGCCTCAGGGGCCGACGATCTGGTGCGTCAGGGGCCGACGTTCTTGAGCGCCTCGCGTACGGACAGCGGTGAGAGCCGGTCGCGCTCGCCGGCGACGAAGTCCCGTACCGCCTGAGGATCCGTCTTGGCGTACTCGCGCAGACACCAGCCGATCGCCTTGCGGATGAAGAAGTCGGGGTGCGCGGACTGGCGGACGCAGTACCCGAAGAGGCGATCCGTGTCGGTGGTGTCCTTGTAGCGGAGCTGGTGGAGGAGGGCCGTGCGGGCGACCCACAGGTCGTCGTCCTCGATCCACTCGTCCATGTCGGCCTTCAGCTTCGGGTCGGCCGCCACGAGGCCCCCGACGGCATGGGCGGCGAGCGCGTCGACCGTGTCCCACCAAGAGACCGTGGAGACGAGATGGCGTGCCACGGGCAGGAAGCCGGACGAGAGACGCCTCACATGCCGGCGCAGATAGTCGACGGCGAAGTACTGGTACTCGCGCTCCGGCAGCCGCCAGCAGCGCAGCGCCACCGCCGTGCAGTCGGCCTCGTCCGGGCGGGGTGTTCCGTCGAGGACGGTGCGGGAGAGGACGCGGCGATCGGGCGTGGTCAGGCCCAGGAAAGGCGCGATGTCCTTCATGTACGCGCGCATCTCCCCGGCCCGCCGCGGATCGGCCGCCGCCGCGTAGGTGGCGGTGAGTCGCTCCAGCACGGTGTCCGCGAGGGCGCTGCGCGGCAGCTCCAAGTGGCCATCTGACGTTCCGGAAGCTGTGACGCCCATGAGACGAACCATACGGCGATCACACACATCGGTCAGTTAGTGTCACCGGATGCTCGATGCCACCACCCGCTCTGGGGGCACCGCCACGGCCGCTCCCCCGGTCCCCGCAACGGAACTCGTCCCCACCGAGTTCACCATCGCGCCAAGAGGTCTGAGCGCCCGCTGCACGAGAGCACTGCTCTCTCCGTGGTCCCGGCTCTCGCTGCTGGTGACGCTGCTGGTGTCGGCGGGCGCGACGGTGCTGCTGTTCGAGCCCCAGAAGCTGCTGGCCGACGGCTGGCCGCCCCAGCTGAACGGGGCGGCGGCGTCCGTGGTCTTCGCGGTGGCGTACGGGCTGTGCACGGTCGCGTTCGTGCCCCGGCCGCTCCTCAATCTGGCGGCGGGCGCCCTGTTCGGCTCGCAGCTCGGGCTCGGGGCCTCGCTCGCGGGTACGGTGCTCGGGGCCGGGATCGCCTTCGGGCTGGGCCGGATACTCGGGCAGGACGCGCTGCGACCACTGCTCCGGGGCCGCTGGCTGAAGGCGGCGGACGGCCAGCTCAGCCGCCACGGATTCCGCTCGATGATGGCCGCGCGGCTCTTCCCGGGCGTGCCGTTCTGGGCCGCGAACTACTGCGCGTCCGTCTCCCGCATGGGCTGGTTCCCCTTCCTCCTCGCCACGGGCCTCGGCTCCATCCCCAACACCGCCGCGTACGTCGTCGCCGGCGCCCAGGCCTCGACCCCGACGTCCCCCGCCTTCCTGATCGCCATGGCCTTCATCGCCCTCCCCGCCCTCGCGGGAGCGATCATCGCCTGGCGCAAACGCCACCACTTCCGGGACCGCTGAGCCGGGCTCCCCCGGGGTCTGCCCCGGGGGACCTCCAGCCACGCCGCGAGGCCGCCGGCCGGCCGGGCCGCCGTCCGCCTGGCTGCCCAGGACCGGCGACACACGAGACGCCACACACCGTCTACAGCCCCTCCAGCACCATCGCGTTCGCCAGGCCGCCCGCCTCGCACATGGTCTGGAGGGCGTAGCGGGCGCCGCGTGCCCGCATCGCGTGGACGAGTGTGGTCGTGAGGCGTGTGCCGCTCGCGCCGAGCGGGTGGCCGATGGCTATCGCGCCGCCGTGGACGTTGACCTTGGAGAGGTCGGCGCCCGTCTCCTGCCGCCAGGCGAGGACGACGCTGGAGAAGGCTTCGTTCACCTCGAAGAGGTCGATGTCGTCGAGGGTGAGCGAGGCCTTGCGGAGCACCTTCTCCGTGGCGGGGACGACACCGGTGAGCATCAGCAGCGGGTCGGACCCGGTGACGGCGAAGCTGTGCAGCCGCGCAAGGGGCCGCAGGCCGAGCCGGGCAGCGGTCTCGCTGGACGTGATGAGCACGGCGGAGGCGCCGTCGTTGACGGGGCTGGCGTTGCCCGCGGTGACGTTCCAGTCGATCTGCGGGAAGCGCTCGCCGAAGGCCGGGTCGTAGTAGGCGGGCTTCAGACCGGCCAGGACCTCCGTGCTGCTGCCGGGCCGGACGCACTCGTCCCGCGTCACAACGTCGAGAGGCGCGACCTCGTCGCCGAACAGCCCGCCTTCCCACGCCGCCGCGGCCTTCCGGTGCGACTCCACCGCGAAGGCGTCCATCTCCTCGCGCGAGAGCGACCACTTGGCCGCGATCAGCTCGGCACTGATCCCCTGCGGAATGAGCCCCTCGGGGTACCGCTCGGCGACCCCGGGCCCGAACGGGTCCTTGCCCTCCGGCACGTTCGACCACATCGGCACGCGGCTCATGGACTCCACGCCACAGGCCACGACCAGGTCGTACGCCCCGGAGATGACGCCCTGCGCCGCGAAGTGCACCGCCTGCTGGGAGGAGCCGCACTGGCGGTCCACCGTCGTCGCGGGCACCGACTCGGGGAAACCCGCCGAGAGGACCGCGTACCGCGTGGTGTTCATGGCCTGCTCGCCGACCTGGTCGACCGTCCCGCCGATCACGTCGTCGATCAGCGCGGGATCGACGCCGGAGCGCTCGACGAGCGTACGGAGGGTGTGGGCGAGGAGTTCCACGGGATGGACGTGGGCGAGCGAGCCGTTCGGCCTGCCCTTGCCGATCGGAGTGCGTACGGCTTCGACGATGACTGCGTCACGCATGGTCCGGCCCCTCGAAGTCAAAGGGTTTGCTTTCCAAACCCACTAAGTGACTCCACGGTAACCCAGTGGGTTGGAATAACCAACCCACCCCCATAGACTGGTTCGCATGAAGGACGCCCGCCCCTGCTCGATCGCCGACACCCTCGCGCTCGTCGGCGAGAAGTACTCCCTGCTCGTCCTGCGCGAGGTGACCCTGGGCGCCACGCGGTTCGACCAGCTGGTCCGCAACATCGGCGCCCCGCGCGACGTGCTGACGAGCCGCCTGAAGCGGCTGGTGGACGCCGGTGTGCTGGAGAAGGTCGCGTACAGCGAGAAGCCGCCGCGCTTCGAGTACCGGCCGACGCGGGCCGGTCTGGAGCTGGAGCCCGTGCTCCTCACGCTCATGGCGTGGGGCGACCGCCATCTCAACGACGGCGATCGCCCCATGGTGCTCGAACACGTCGGCGGCCCCGGACACACGGGCGGCCACGAACTGGTCCCGGTCGTCACCTGCGCCGAATGCGGCGAGGCGGTCCGGCACGACGACCTGACGGCCCACCCGCAGACCCCGGGGTGGACGGCGACGGGGCCCGCGGCGGCGTAGCCCGAACACCGCCGCTCACATTCCCAGCCGAAACGGGAAGCACGCCCCCGGCGGAGCTGGAAGCACGTCCGCGCCGGAACCGGAAGCCCGTCCCTTGCCGAGCCGGAAGCCTGCCCCGGCCCGGAACCGGTGCTACGCCCCCCGGTACACGTCGAGCCGCCCGCACATCCCGAACTTCCCGTACGCGGACGGCTGTTCGGCCCGCACGACGGCGTCGGCGAGGTGGGACACGTCCCCCCGCTCCAGCCGGTCGAGCTGCTCCCCGGTCGCCGCGGCAGCCGCCTCGGCCCCCCGCCGCCACCGCTCACGCCACTCGGCGAGCCGGGGGCGTACGAGCTCGGCGGCGGCCCGCTGGAACGCGGCGAGCGGCTCGGGCCCGTCCGCCTCGCGCAGCGCCCCGTAGCCCTCCAGGGCGAGGTCCCGCCGGGCGCGGGCGAACCGCTCCTTCTCCTCCTCGGGCGCGTCCGCCGGGATGACGGTCGCGGCGGCGTACGTCTCCGGGTCGGTCAGATACTTCGGCGGCAGGGTGAGCACCGCGTCCCCGGCCTCCGGAAGCCCGCTGTTCTGCATGAGGACGGTGATGCGCAGATCGTCCTCGTTGACCAGCCGGTGGATCGTGCCGGGCGTGAACCAGGCCACCGTGCCGGGCGCGAGCGGCGTGACCTCGTACCCGGACGTGGTCAGGGTCTGCACCGCGCCCCGCCCGCCGGTGACGACGTACGCCTCCGAACAGGTCAGGTGCAGATGGGGAGTTCCGCCGCACACCCCGTCGTCGGCGGGCCAGTCGTAGACCGACAGGTGCGAGACGGCGACGCCTCCGGGGAGCCCGGCGAATCCGGTCGAGTCGGGGCCCGCGCTCACCACGGGTGCACCGCCAGGTACTTGGCGATCTCCTCGCGCTCCCAGGCACCGTCGGCGACGACGACACGGTAACGGCGGGTGAGGGTCTCGCCGGGTGCGAGCTCCAGCTCGTCGAAGAAGGCGAAGGAGGGGGCGACGGCGGCGAACGGCTCGTTGCGGACGAACCAGTGGGCGGGGTGTGAACCGCCCTCGCCGGTGTGGTCGTTCTCGGGGGCGTGCGCGAAGACGAGCGTCGCGTACCCGTCGGCGACGTCGTGCTCCGCGGAGTACGCGAGCCAGGGCGCCTGCTCACCCATCAGGTCGGGACCCTCGCCGTCGGGCCCGATGATCCGGCCGTCCCGGAAACCGCGGGGGCCGCGCCAGAACAGGCCCGTGTAGCCGGCCATCTCCCGCCCGGCCGTCGTGGGGCTGCCGAATCGCAGGGGTTCGTCACGGCGGTTGGTGACGGAGGTCGAAAAGGTCAGCGCCCACGATCCGGACACCGGGTCCACGTCGTGCACCTCGACGCGGCGCTCCTCGTCCGCCCAGAGCGAGCCGTCGTACGGATGCCAGGTGAGCCGCTCGGCGATGACCACGCGGTCGCTGTCGGCGCGCACCTCGTCGAACTTGACGTGTGTCATCGACCCGACACGCTCAGGGAGTTCGAGATACCCCTCTCCGTGAACGTATGTGTTGCCGCCCCACAGGTTCGCCCCCGACAGATGCGAGGCGGTCATCTGCAGACCCTTGTGCCAGCGGTGATCGTTGGGCCGGTAGTCCGTGACAACGTTGCCCGCGAGCGTCCTGAGCGGGTGCAGATACGGTTTAGGGGCCTCCCAGGCCGCCTCGGGGCCGTACACGTAGCTCAACAGGTCGACACCGGTGGTGGGTTCGGTGATCGTGATGCGGTCGCCGTGGGCGTGGACGATGCGCAGGCCGTCGTGTGCGGTCATGCCGATGCCTCCTCGTGCGTCGTGGGTGCCCAGCCGGGCGCGCCGCCGTGCAGGGCGGTGTAGTAGGGGTCGCCGGGCCCGATCTCACCGGCGCGGACGGTGACGTCCGTGAACGCCGACTTGTAGAGCGCGGTGATCAGCTCCAGGCTGGTGCGCCCGTCGGCGCCGCTGCTGCGCGGCCGTTCGCCCGCGCGCATGCTCGCGACCAGGTCACGCAGCTGGGCCAGGTGCGAACTCGGCACGTCGGGGCCGAAGTCCTGCCAGGCCGCCACGTCCTCGACGGGCGCGTCCGGTGCCGGGGTGATGCGCCAGTTCTCGTTGCTGTGCCCGTAGAGATGGGTGAGTTCGACCGTCGCGTGCTCGCAGTCGATGCGGATCCGGCTGACCTCGTCCGGGCTGAGCACGCTGTTGACCACGGTCGCGAGCGCGCCGCTCTCGAAGCGGACGAGCGCGGTCGAGACGTCCTCCGTCTGCACGTCGTGCACCAGACGCCCGGCCATGGCCCGCACCTCGCTCCACGGCCCGAGCAGGTCGAGCAGCAGGTCCATCTGGTGGATGCCGTGTCCCATGGCGGGCCCCCCGCCCTCGGTCTCCCACTTTCCGCGCCAGGGCACGGCGTAGTAGGCGGCGTTGCGGTACCAGGTGGTCTGGCAGTGCGCCACGAGGGGCCGCCCCATGGCCCCGTCGGCGATGAGACGCCGTACGTGCCGGGCGCCCGAGCCGAACCGGTGCTGGAAGACGATGGAGGCATACGGACCGCTCTCGGTCCCCTCCTCCGTCTCCACGGCGTCGAAGTCGGCGAGGGTCGGCACGGGCGGCTTCTCGCACCACACCCAGGCGCCGGCGCGCAGGGCGGCGACGGTCTGGTCGCGGTGGAGGGTCGGCGGGGTGCAGATGGAGACGAGGTCCGGGCGCTGTTCGGCCAGCATCCGGTCGAGATCGGTGTAGCCGTGCGGAACACCGCCGTCCGCGCAGAAGCGCTTGACCGCTTCGGCGTCGATGTCGACCGCGGCGACGATCTCCACCTCGCCCTCGGCGGCGAGCGCGGCGAGCGCGGGCAGATGACTGCCGGAAGCGATGGCTCCGGTGCCGATGACGGCGGCCTTGATCCGCCGGCCCTCGAACGGAACGGGCGGCCTGCTCTCGCGCTCGGTGCTCTCGTACTGGTTGCTCGGGTGCTCGATGTCCTCGTGCTCGGTCGTCTTGCTGGTGGTGGCGTCGCGTGAGGTACGCATGGACGTGATCAGCACTCCATCGGACGTGACGGCGGTTCTGGCGGACGCCTGCCCTCCCCGGTGGCCACGAGATGGCCATCGATGGCAGCAAGCGCTTTCACTCCTCGCGGAAACGTAAGCGGCGGCATCGCGGCGGGTCAACACCCTGGTCACCGTGGCGGGGTCCTGGACGGGGAGGCCCTGTCGTCACGCGTTCCCCGAGGGGCGCTACGCTGCCCCGGGCGCGCCTGATCACCGCAGACGACAACACGGCACGTCCGTCCGGCCATTCGCTCCGCTCCCGCCATCAGCACTTGGATCACGTAACTTCATGTCTTGGTTTGAATCCCTCATCCTCGGACTCGTCCAGGGGCTGACCGAGTTCCTTCCCGTCTCCTCCAGCGCGCACCTGCGGCTGACCGCGGCGTTCGCGGGCTGGGAGGACCCGGGAGCGGCCTTCACCGCGATCACCCAGATCGGCACGGAGACGGCGGTACTGATCTATTTCCGCAAGGACATCGCCCGGATCATCTCGGCGTGGTTCCGCTCGCTCACGAACAAGGCGATGCGGAGTGATCACGACGCGCAGATGGGCTGGCTCGTGATCATCGGGTCGATTCCGATCGGTGTGCTGGGCGTCACCCTCAAGGACCAGATCGAGGGGCCGTTCCGCGATCTGCGCATCACCGCGACGACGTTGATCGTGATGGGCATCATCCTCGGCGTCGCCGACCGGCTCGCGGCACGTGACGAGACGGGCGGGAAGCACCGGGCCGCGAGGGAGCGCAAGTCGCTCAAGGACCTGAGCGTGAAGGACGGCCTGATCTACGGCGTCTGCCAGGCGATGGCCCTCGTCCCCGGCGTCTCCCGCTCCGGCGCCACCATCAGCGGCGGCCTCCTCATGGGCTACACGCGAGAGGCGGCGGCCCGCTACTCGTTCCTGCTCGCCATCCCGGCTGTCCTCGCCTCCGGCGCCTTCGAGCTGAAGGACGCGAGCGAGGGCGGCCATGTCTCGTGGGGCCCCACGGTCTTCGCGACGATCATTGCTTTCCTGGTGGGTTACGCCGTTATCGCCTGGTTCATGAAGTTCATCACGACCAAGAGCTTCATGCCGTTCGTCTACTACCGCATCCTGCTCGGCATCCTGATCATCGTGCTGGTCAGCATGGGCGCGCTGAGCCCGCACGCGGCCGAGTCGGCGGGCTGACGGCCGCCGTACTCGCAGACGCTCCCGACATGACCGAGCCGCCCGCCTGATTTCCCCCGTGGCGGGCGGCTCGTGCTCGGTGTCCAGAGGTCTGACTCGGCGGCGGCGACGTAAGTGTCCTCGGCCGCTGGACGACACCGGCTCGCGCCGGCGACGGGATTCGAACCCGCGTCTCTCTCTTGAGAGGAGAAGTAGCCGCTGCCTTCGCACCTGGACGTGAACCACCGTAGCGGGGCGGGCTGTTGGGGGCACTCGATTATCGGCGGGGTGCCGCGGCGGCTGCTTGGGAGGTTCTACGGCTACCCGCTGGGTTCCACGGCTGTCCGCGGGGTTCGTGGCCCCGGTCCGGCTCACTCCCCCGGGAACGCCCGTGCCCACGGCTCCTGTTCGATCTCCATCCCGTTGGCCACGTACGCGATGGTGCGGTACCAGCCCGCCAGGACCAGGAACTCCAGAGCTTCGAGTTCGTCGAGGTGAGCCCGGAGAGCGGTCCAGGCATCGTCCGACAGGCGGGCCGTGTCGTGGAGTTCGTCCACGGCCCGGAGCAGGGCGCCCTGGCGTGGCGTCCAGGCCGGATCGGCCGAGGTCCCGGTCACGGTCAGGGGAATCCGCTCCTCCCCCAGACCGGAAACCTCGGCGTACGCGGCCATGTGGACGCCCCACTCGTACACGCAGCCGCAGCGGGCGGCGACCCTGGCGATGACCAACTCGCGGTCGGCGTCGGAGAGCCGGCCGTGGACGAGCAGGCCCGCGCCGAGGGTCCGCATACGGGAGGCGAGGTCGGGGTGGCGTTGCAGGACCTTGAAGAGCATCAGGGGTTCCTGGGTGACGCCGGGCGGCATCCAGCGACGCAACTCGCGTTCGGATTCGGGGTCATAGGGCGGCGTGATGCCGTCGATGCGTTGCTTCATGCCTTGCGACTCTTGCGCTTCTGAAATCGAAGCGCAAGAGTGGGAACGCAAAGGAAGTCATCGGTAGTTGTCAGGCAACCGACGAGGAGGGAAGGCATCTTGGGCACGGCACCCCGTCCCGGCCGGCCCGTGCGCGGTTCGGCCACCGGTCGTCCCGTCATGGCCGCGCTGGACCTGCTGGGCCGCCGCTGGATGCTCCGCGTGATCTGGGAACTCCACCGGAGCGGTGCGCCGATCGGCTTCCGCGACCTCCAGCGCCGCTGTGACGCCATGTCGTCCAGCGTCCTGTCCGCCCGTCTCACCGACCTCCGCGAGGCAGGGATCGCGGCGCCCACGGACGAGACGACCTGGCGCCTCACTCCCCTCGGCGAAGACCTCGTGACAGCGATGGGGCCGCTGCTCGACTGGTCCCGCACCTGGGCCGACCAGCGGTGACACGGAACGGCGGCCAGCCATTTTCCCCAACCCATCGCCCCTCAAACGTTTTTGGCGTGACCAACCACATACTGCATGGGTAGCCGTTTGGTAGCGCACTGTCAGTCCTTGGCCCTACGCTTGTGCGCATGTCCCCCAATTCCGTGAGCCCTGGTTCCGCGCGGTCTGCCGCCGTGCTGAATGAGCAGATCCGCGCGTTATGGATACGCGCAGGCGGTTCCCTGTCGGCCCAGGAGAGGGCCGAGTACGAACTGCTGGTCGTGCAGTGGGCCGCGGCGATACGTCACGAGGTCATCGAGGCGGCGTGAGGCCCGTCGAGTGATGTCCGTGGCGTGATGCCCATGGCGTGAGGGCTTCCTGGGCGTGCGGGCCCGACCGGCGCGCCGCGGCAGCCGGTCGCACCGGCCACCCCGCCGGAGCCCTCGGCCTCACCGACCCCCTGCCACCCGCAGCACCGCTCCCGTCGCGTACGACGACTCCGGTGACAGCAGCCACGCCACGGCCGCCGCGACCTCCGCCGGATCCCCCGGCCGCCCGAGCGGAATCGACGGCGCAAGGCGGGCCGGGCGGTCCGGATCACCCATCGCCGCATGCATCTCCGTGTCGATGAGGCCCGGGGCGACGGCGTTGACGCGGATGCCGTCGGGGCCGAGTTCCTTCGAGAGGCCCACCGTCAGCGCGTCGACCGCCGCCTTGGTGGCCGCGTAGTGGACGTACTCCCCAGGACTGCCGAGCGTGGCCGCCGCCGACGACACGTTCACGATGGCGCCGGCGCCCCTGAGCGCCATGTCGCGCGCCGCCCGGCGCGAACACAGCAGCGTGCCCAGGAGGTTGACCTCCACGACCCGGCGCAGTTCGGCGGTGTCCGTGTCGGCGAGCCGGCCGAGCGGGCCGGTCACGCCGGCGTTGTTCACCAGGCCCGTCACCGCCCCGAGCCGCTCGGCCGCCGTGTCGAAGAGCCGCTCGACGTCCGCCTCGTCCGAGGTGTCCGCGCGTACCGTCACGCATCGCGCCCCGGTCTCGCGTACGGCGGTAGCGGTCCGCTCAGCGGCCTCGTCGTCGCGCGCGTACCCGACCACCAGGTCGTGACCGTCCACCGCCAGCCGCAGGCAGGTCGCGGCGCCGATCCCCCGACTACCACCCGTGACGACCGTGACGGGACGAGACAGACGAGGCATGTGCACTCCTTCGTGATCGGTAATCCATGGTCCGCGGTCCGTGGTCCCGCCCGCGTCGGAACGGGACGGGACAGGACAGCTGATCGTCTCCCGGGACCGGGTTCGTACGTCCATACGGCGCACGACCGGTGAATATCACTGCACGCCCCTTGGCTCGGACCTCCCCGTGGCCAACACTGAGCCGATGACGCAGCGCGTGGAACTGGCTACGGTAATGGACCGGCTCGCGGTCGACGGACTGGTCACCGAGTACGCGGTGGCGGTCGACGACGGGGACTGGGAGGCGTACCGCGGACTGTTCGCGCCGGACGGGCGGGCGGACTACCGGTCGGCGGGCGGCATCGAGGGGGACGCGGGGCAGATCGCCGGATGGCTCGCGCAGACCATGGAGCTGTTCCCGATGCGGCAGCATCTGATCGTCAACCGGCGGGTGCGGTTCGGGGCACTGGAGCAGGACACGGGCGACACGGCCCGGATCCAGGCGGACTACGTCAACCCGATGCGGTTCGCGGGAGACGACGGCGGGTCCACCGAGCCCGACTTCGTGTGCGGCGGCCGGTACGACTTCGGGCTGGTACGGACGTACAACGGCTGGCGGCTCCGTGAGGTGGTCGTCCACGAGAAGTGGCGCCGGGTCACGCAGGCGCAGCAGGAACCCGCCGCCCATTGAGCCCGCGGTCGGCCTGTTCGCGCCTGCCCACCTGAGTGGATCGCCCCCTTACGTAGATCGTCCCCGTGCGCGCACACTGGAGTCACGCACCGTGCTTCGGGGGTCGAGGGAGGCGCTGCATGAAGCTGTCCGCCGCTGACTGGCGCCGACGCCTCGGCTCCCCCTGGTGGCGCGGCGCCGCGGCCGTGCTCGCCGGTGCGCTGCCGATGCTGAGCTTCCCGGCGCCGTCCCTGTGGTGGTTCGCGTATGTGGCGCTGGTGCCGTGGATCCTGCTCGTCCGCTCGGCTCCGACGGCCCGGCGGGCGGCGTACGACGGCTGGCTCGGCGGGCTCGGTTTCATGCTGGCCGTGCACCACTGGCTGCTGCCGAGCCTGCATGTCTTCACCGTCGTGATAGCGGCGCTGCTCGGCGCGCTCTGGGCACCGTGGGGCTGGCTGACCCGCAGGTTCCTGGCCGGTGTGCCCTCGGCGGGCCAGGTCGTCGCCGCCCTGTTCGTGCTGCCCTCGGCCTGGCTGATGGTCGAACTCGTACGCTCCTGGGAGGGGTTGGGCGGTCCCTGGGGGCTGCTCGGTTCGAGTCAGTGGGACGTGGAGCCCGCGCTGCGGCTGGCCTCGGTCGGCGGAGTGTGGCTGCTGAGCTTCCTGCTCGTCGCCGTGAACGTCGCGGTCGCCGTCCTCGTCGCCGTACGGCAGTCCCGCGTCCCCGCGATCGCCGGGCTGGTGGCGACGGCCGCGGCCACCTCGGCGGCCTGGGCGTGGTCGCCACGGCCGGACGTCGACGACCGGGTCCGGATCGCCGTCGTACAGCCCGGCGTGATCGACGGCGTCGGCGGCGCGGAGAAGCGGTTCGCGCGCGAGGAGGCGCTCACCCGGCAGCTGGCCGGGCAGGACGTGGACCTCGTGGTGTGGGGCGAGAGCAGTGTCGGCTTCGACCTCGCCGACCGGCCCGACCTCGCGAACCGGCTCGCCGCGCTCTCCCGCCAGGTGGACGCGGACATCCTGGTCAACGTGGACGCGCGCCGCTCCGACCGGCCCGGCATATACAAGAGTTCGGTGCTCGTGGGTCCCGAGGGCCCGACCGGCGACCGCTACGACAAGATGCGGCTCGTGCCCTTCGGCGAGTACGTCCCGGCCCGCTCCCTCCTCGGCTGGGCCACGTCCGTGGGCAAGGCGGCGGGCGAGGACCGGATGCGCGGAACCGGGCAGGTGGTGATGAACGTCGGGGACGGACTGCGGATCGGCCCGATGGTCTGCTTCGAGTCGGCGTTCCCCGACATGAGCCGTCATCTCGCCCGGGACGGCGCCGAGTTGCTGCTCGCCCAGTCGGCGACGTCGTCGTTCCAGCAGAGCTGGGCGCCCGAGCAGCACGCGTCGCTGGCGGCGCTGCGGGCCGCCGAGACGGGCCGGCCGATGGTCCACGCGACGCTCACCGGCGTCTCCGCGGTCTACGGCCCGAGCGGTGAGCGCGTCGGCTCCTGGCTCGGCACCGATGCCAGCGCCTCCGAGGTGTACGACGTACCGCTGGCACACGGTGTCACCCCGTACGCGCGGTTCGGCGAGTGGCCGGTGTACGCGGCGCTGCTGATCCTGGCCGCCCTGGGCGCCACGGAGGGTGCCCGGTCGTTGCGGGTCAGGCGGGCCGGTCCGTCACCGCGCGTACCACCCGCTCGCACAGCTCATGAGTCGCCAGCGCGTCCCGGGCGCTGAGCACCTTGCCCGCGCGCACCGCGTCGAGGAACGCGAGCACGACCTGCTCGATCCCGCGCTGCCGGGCCACCGGCACCCAGTCGCCGCGTCGGCGTATCGTCGGCTGGCCCTTGTGGTCGATGACCTCGGCAAGGTTGACGACCTGACGCTTGGTGTCCTGCCCGGAGACTTCGAGGATCTCCTCGTTCGAGCCGCTCAGCCGGTTCATCACGCCGAGCGCCGTGAACCCCTCGCCGGCGAGCTGGAGCACGACGTGGTGCAGCAGTCCGTCCTCGACCCGGGCCCGCACGGTCACGTCGTCGACCGGCCCCGGCGCCAGGAACCGCAGGGTGTCCACGACATGGATGAAGTCGTCGAGGATCATCGTGCGGGGCTGTTCCGGCAGGCCGATGCGGTTCTTCTGCATCAGGATGAGCTCGCGCGGGTGGTCGGCGCACTGCGCGTACCCGGGTGCGTAGCGCCGGTTGAAGCCGACGGCCAGGCTGGTGTTCCGCTCCTCCGCGAGCTTCACCAGTCGTTCGGAGTCGGCGAGTTCGTACGCGATCGGCTTGTCGACATACGTGGCCACGCCCGCTTCGAGGAGACAGGTCACGATCTCGGGGTGCGCCTGTGTCGGCGCGTGCACGAACGCCGCGTCGAGGTCCTGCGCGAGCAGTTCGGAGAGGTCGGTGTGACGCTGCCCGTCCGGCAGGTGGAGGCTGTCCGCGACCCTGGCGAGAGTGGCGGGCGTCCGCGTGTGCACATGCAGTTCGAGCCCCGGCCGGGTGGCGAGCACCGGCAGATATGCCTTCTGCGCGATGTCTCCGAGTCCGATGCAGCCGACCTTCACAGGGGTCTCCTCCGGGGAACCGACATGTCCAGGGCGTGCGCACCCGTGTCTCCTCGGAAGCATACGGCGCCTGCGGCGGCCGGAGCTGTGGAGGTCCTGGACGGCATGCTGCGGAGCTGATCGCTCACGCCGTCGGCACGGCCTAGAAAGGGTTAGGCCGTCGGTCGGCCCTCCGCGATGATGCGGGCATGACCATGGAACGCAGTGAACCCGCGATCGATGCCGGCGAACGAGCCATGCTGGAGGGCTGGCTCGACTATCACCGCGAAACCCTCGCGTGGAAGTGCCAGGACCTGGACGACGCCCAGCTCAGGACCGCCTCGGTGCCGCCGTCCGAGCTCTCCCTGATGGGGCTCGTCCGGCACATGGCGGAGGTGGAGCGGAGCTGGTTCCGCAGAGTGCTGGCCGGCGACGATGCCGGCCCGATCTACTACAGCGACGAGGACCGCGACGGCGAGTTCCACCTCACCAAGAACGACACCTGGGAGGAGGCGTACGGCACCTGGCAGCGGGAGATCGAGGCCGCCCGGCAGAACGCGGCGCGCTTCGCGCTCGACGACCTGTCCGACGGCAGGAGCAGGTTCACCGACAAGCCCTTCAACCTGCGGTGGATCTACACCCACATGATCGAGGAGTACGCGCGCCACAACGGTCACGCCGACCTGATCCGCGAGCGGATCGACGGGGTCACGGGCGACTGACGTACGCGCGGGTCGACGGGGTCCCGGGCGGCCGAGGCGCGTACGGGTCGCCGGGGCCGTTGGTCGTCAGGCCCGGCTGCCGGGGCTCGGGCGTCGGTCGTTCACCCATGCGGGGCATCCTCCGCTTGTCAGCTCCCCAAATGGGGGCGGACACAGCAGAGTTGCGCGGGTGCATCGAACCGCGACCACCGCAACGCTCCTGGTCACCGTGGCCGTCTCGGCCGTCTCCGGCTGCGTGACCGTCCAGCGACCGCTCGCTCCCGGCGCCCCGTCCGCGCCCCCTCCGGCCTCGGAGCCCCACCCGGACGGCAGGGCCGAGCCCCAGATCGTGCAGGCGCCGGCCCGGGAGGCCCTGGAGATGATCGGCCCGTCCCGGCGGCCTTCGGCACCCGCGTCCACACCCCGCCGTACGGCCCCTTCGGC
>NZ_LIQZ01000358.1 GCF_001418655.1 Streptomyces phaeochromogenes
CTCCCCCGCCGTGTCATGCACTCGCCCCCCGTGCCCGTCCCGGCACGGGTGCCCCGGGTCACCGCCCGGGGCACCCGCCGGCTCCATGGGCCCGTCGCGACCCGGGCGGGGGGCGACCCCCGTACGCCCCTCTCGCGCCGTGTCGTGCGCGACGTGGCCCGGCATGCCGGAACCGCTCATGACGCCCCCTGGATTTCCAATGAGAACCACACCCGCTTCCCCGTCTCGCCGGGGTCGGGCGGTGCGATGCCCCAGTCGTCGACCAGCGCGGCCACGATGGCGAGCCCGCGTCCGGACTCGTCGGCGTCGTCCGCCGTGCGGTGGCGCGGCAGGTCGGGCGAGTGGTCGGCGACCGTCACCCGCACTTCGTGGTCGGTGCATTCGACGCTGACGGTGACCATGTCACCGGCGTCGGGGCTGCCGTGCCTGACGGCGTTGGCGAAGAGTTCGTCGGTGGCCAGGACGGCGTTGTCGAGCTCCTCGGCCGGCAACCGCAGGTACGACAGCTGCTCGGCGACCATGCGCCGTACGCCCGAGGCGCGCGAGGGCTGCGCGGGGACCACGACGCGAAGGGAACGCGCCGCGCTCACGGGGACGGGCTCGGCCGGAGCCGCGGACGTGACCGGGGCGGTCCGGGCGCTCTCACCGGGCCAGGGCCGACCGGTGGGCGAGTCATGGTCCGCGCCGCGCGTCAGCGAGGGCGACGGCCGACGGCGGTGTGCCCTGGGTGCCGTCATCGTGCCTCCTTCGAGTGCAGCACGGGTGGGGGACGGTCTCGGTGGCTGCCCGTGCAGCCAACCGGCCGGAGCGGCGGCGGACCAGGGGGTACGGGGGTTGTCCGGTTGCAGGCGCGTAGTGGTGTGGCATGTATGTTCGAAAGCGTGAGCAACGTGAGCGAGGACCGGGCGGTCGACAGCGGGCAGGGTGCCCGCGGCTGGTCCGGCGTGAGCGGCAAGCGCGTGCTCGTCACCGGCGGCACACGAGGCCTCGGCGAGCAGATCGTGCGGCTGCTGGCCGCCGAGGGCGCCCGGGTCGCGACATGTGCCCGTACGGCACGGGACCTGGAGACGCTGAGAGGCACGGTCGACGCCGCGGCGCCCGACGGGTTGTTCACCCGGGCCCTCGATGTCACCGAACCGGAGCGGCTGGAGGCGTTCGTCACGGCCTCGGCCGGTCGTTTCGGCGGCCTGGACGGTGTGGTGGCCTGCGCGGGAGGTTCCCGCGGGCGCGGCCTCGAACAGACGGACGCCGGGGACTGGGCCGCGACCTGGGAACTGAACGTCGGACACACCGCGCGGCTGGTACGGGCCGCCGTGCCGTATCTGCGGACGGCGGGCGGTGGCTCGGTCGTGGTCATCTCGTCGATCTCCGGCTGGAAGCCGGGGCCCAACGCGCAGTACGGAACCGCGAAGTCCGCGCAGATCCATCTGGCCGCCTCGCTGGCCCGCGAGCTCGGCCCGGACGGGATCCGGGTGAACTCCGTCTCGCCGGGGTCGATGCTCATCCCGGGACGGCGCTGGGACCGGATGCGCAGGGAGGAACCCGAGGCCTTCGCCGCGTTCGCGGCGGCCGAGCTGCCGGGCGGAGAGCCGGTCGCGCCGCAGGAGGTGGCTCGCGTGGTGGCGTTCCTGCTGTCGGACTGGTCGAGCGGGATCTCCGGGGCCAATCTGCCCGTCGACCGCGCCCAGAACTCCCCCTCGCCCGACGGTTACTAAGCCGTCGGGCAGGCCGGTCGTGCCGGGGCCGATGGTCATGCCACCGCCCCCAGCACCGGTCGGGACCTGCGCTCGAACTCCTGGACCAGCGGCTCGTGGCTGCGGGGCTCCAGCCTCTTGCGGAAGTCACGCAGGGCCTGGATGGACCGCTCGCTGTGCACCGCACTGAGGGTGTCGAGGGCCTTGGTGGCCGTACCGATCGCCTCATCGAGGCGGTTCTGCTGGAGGTGCGCGGTCGCCAGTACGGAACGGCTGATGGCCTGGCGCCTGCGCCGGTCGGCGTTGGCGTCGACCGACTCACCGGCGGTGCGCTCCGCCTGTGCGGCCAGGCCGAGGTCGCGGAAGCACAGGGCGGACTCGGCCTGCAGATAGTGGTGGTCGAGGAAGCGCACCCACACGGACTCCTGCGCGGCTCCCCGGCTCGCGTCCAGCTGCTGTTCCGCGAGCTTCAGCGCCTCGGCCGTCTCACCGGAGCGGCCCCGCGCCGCGTGTCCGCGCGCCGACATGGCGTACAGACGCATCAGGCCGAGCGGGCTGCCGGAGTCCTTCGCGGTCGCGATGCCGGCCCTCGCCAGGGCCACGCCCTCGTCCGGGCGGCCGAGGTTGGTGGCGAGGTGGGAGAGACCGGCCAGGATCTGCCCGCCCAGGACGCGGTCACGGCCCTCGGCACAGAGGCGCAGCCCCTGGGTCATGTAGCGCTGTGCGAGTCCGTACTCCCCCGCGTCGTACGAGCTCCAGCCCGCCATCGCGGCGAGGCGGGCGGCAGCCGCGTACAGCAGGCGCTGCTGGTGCGGGGGTGTGCCGCGGCGCTGGAGCATGGGGACGACCTCGGTGCACAGGTAGTGCACGATGCTCGTGCGCACTCCGCCGCCGCCGAAGTGGTTGTCCATCTGGTCGAACATGCTGATCATGGCGTGGACCTGCTCGACGGGTCCCCCGTCGGTCACCGGCGCGAGGTGGGTGACGTCGTGGTCCCCGGCGTGCTCCACCAGCCAGAGCAGCCAATCCCGCTGAGGGTTCGTCAGGGCGCCGGCGACGAAGGGGACCGCGCCGAGGAGGCTGCGGCGGGAGATGTCGGTGGAACCCAGTTCGGCCAAGGTGTGCAAGGTGTCTGCCAGGTCTTCGCGGTACACGAGTGCCCTGCCGACGACCGGTCGTTGCTGGTCGGGCAGAAAGCCGAGGTCCGTCGGCGAGACGGCGTGGCCGAGTCGCTCGGACAGGACGGCGGCGATCGACTCGGGGGTGTTTCCCCGGGGTTGCTGGCCGTTCAGCCAGCGGGTGACCGACGCCTTGTCGTAGTTGGAGTCCGTGCCCTGTCTGCGCCCCAGTTCGTTGACCCGGAGGGCGAGCGAGGCATAGGAGCACCCGGCGTCTCTGAGGGCAGCCGACAGCGCCTTGTTGGCCCCGGCGGGACCCTTGCCCGGGCTCCTCGGTTGTCCGTCGCTCACGGTGGCCATCCAGGTGTCGCATCGCGGTGCTGCGGTCTGCCCTCCCTGCCGGGGCGTCAAGTCCGGGAAGGCGATGCGCTGTTGTGCGCCGTCGCCGCCGGACTGTGCGGCAGGTCACTCGATCACTATGATGGCCGACACACACAACCCGCAACAAGCGTTCTGATAATTTCAGAACGATCCTCATCGCTCTGTCTGTGTCAGCGACCTCGTGGCACACTGCACGCTGTGACGGCCGTTCCGGGAGGTAGGACGTGAGCGACAACCGCTCGGGCGGCAGTGCACCGACCGTCCTGCGGATGGTTCTCGGCAAGCGGCTCCGGCAACTGCGGGAACAGGCCGGAGTCTCCTTCGAGGACGCCACGCGGGCGATCGAGGTCACGCCTCTGACGGTCCGCCGGATCGAAAAGGCCGAGGTCGGCCTCCGTATCCCCTACGTGAGGGAGTTGCTGCACACCTACGGAGTCCCGGAGTCCGAGGTCGAGGACTTCCTCTCGCTGGCCAGGGAGGCCAACCAGCCCGGCTGGTGGTACTCGTACCGCGATGTGCTGCCGGACTGGTTCAGCGCCTACGTGAGCCTGGAGAGCGAAGCCAGCGTCATCCGTCTCTACGAACCCCACTACGTCCCGGGCCTGTTGCAGACGCACGACTACGTGGCGGCGCTCATGCACATCGGCTTTCCCAACGAGACGAAGGAGGACATCGACCGCCGTGTCGCCCTGCGCCTCAAGCGCCAGGACCTGCTCTCGAAGTCCGAGGCACCGGCCGTCTGGGCCATCCTGGACGAGACGGTGCTGCGCCGCCCGGTGGGCGGGGCCGAGGTGATGCGGGCCCAGATCGACCGGCTGAACGAGGCCCTGGACATGCCGAAGGTCCGGATCCAGATACTGCGCTACTCCGTGGGAGCCCACCCGGGCGCGTTCGGCCCCTTCCACCACTTCCGCTTCGGCTTCTCCGAACTTCCCGACGTCGTCTACACCGAGAGCCTCGTCGGCTCGGTCTACGTCGACCAGCCGGCCGACGTCGTGACGTACCTCGAAGTAATGGACCGGATGTCCGTGCAGGCGGAACCGGTCGCTCGGACCAGGGCCATCCTGGCTGAACTGCGTAAGGAGTTGTGAGCCATGACTTCCATGGACCCCATCCACAGCGGTATGCCCGCCATCGATCTGGGTACCGAGGGCTGGCACAAGCCCTGGAGCGGCACCAACGGCGGCAGCTGCGTCGAGGCCAAGCGACTGCCCGACGGCAGCGTCGCGTTCCGCCAGTCCAAGGACCCGGAGGGGCCCGCGCTGATCTACACCCGGGACGAGATGATCTCGTTCCTGGAGGGCGCGAAGTCCGGCCAGGCCGACTTCCTCATCGCCTGACGCCTCTCGTCGCCCGGCATCCCTGGTCGCCCGGCATCTCCAGTCGCCCCACAACCCGCTAGAACTCCCGCGTCGGGAGCCCGTGCTCCGACGCCCTCGCCCGCCCGGACCGGACGGCACCACTACGCCCGCACAACCATCCACCACTACGGCCGCACAACCGGACAACCCGCACGCGCACTCCCGCCGTGCGGGTCGCCCGGTCACACTGAGGAAGTCGGTCGTCCGGAGGGAGTGGTATGCGCACGCTCCATGAGGCCGTCGACCGGTGCCGGACACTGGTCGTCGAGGGCCCCGACGGCATCGTCAGAAGCGGGCTGCTCGCCGAACTGGTCCGAGGCGGATTCACGATCAGACGCTCACGGAGCCATCTGCACCACGTGGACCCGACGCGTCCGTACCGCGAACTCCTCGCCGCCCCCGGCCGCCTGGCGGTCGACGGCGGCATCGTCCACGAACTCGTCTACGGGCCGCTGCGCCGCGGACACTCCCGGGTGACCTGGATCCAGGCGCTCGACTTCGCCGAGTCCGTGGCCGAACGGGACGGCGCGCTTCTCCATCTGACGGACTCCGGACGCCGCCCGGACACCGAGGGCGCCGAGGCTGCCGACGCCTACCGCCGGGTGTTCCGCACCCTCGCCCAGCACGTCCCCGTCGTCACTCTGGACGTCGGCGGCCCCGGCCCTCCCATCCGTGCGCCATCCGCTCCCCATCTTCAACTGGGGCGTTGCAAAGGGCAGTTGACGGTAGGTTGGAAGCAGACCGCGTGACGCACGGCAGGAGATCTCGCATGGCAGACGGCCAGTCCACTCCCGACCAGGACGCTTTGTCCAAGATCGACACCACGGTGCCGCATTCGGCCCGCATCTGGAACTACTGGATGGGCGGCAAGGACAACTACGAGGTCGACCGGGAGGCGGGCGACGCCTACCGCGAGATCGCCCCGAACATCGAGACGATGGCCCGCGCCTCCCGCGGCTATCTGATCCGTACCGTGACGTTCGTCGCCGGTGAGCTGGGCATCCGCCAGTTCCTGGACATCGGCACGGGCCTGCCCACGTACGACAACACCCACCAGGTCGCCCAGCGCGTGGCGCCCGAGTCGCGGATCGTCTACGTGGACAACGACCCGCTGGTCCTGCGGCACGCCCAGGCGCTGCTCACCAGCACCCCCGAGGGCGTCACCGACTACATCGACGCGGACCTGCACGAGCCCGAGCAGATCATCGAGGCCGCGGGCAAGATCCTGGACTTCAACAAGCCCGTCGCGCTGATGCTGATGGGCATCCTGGGCCACATCCAGGACTACGAAGAGGCCCAGTCGATCGTCCGCCGTCTCCAGGCCGCCCTGCCGCCGGGCAGCTACTTCGTGCACTACGACAGCACGGACACGGACGCCGAACTCAAGCGGGCCCAGGAGGGCTACGACGACACCGGCGCCGTCCCGTACGTGCTGCGCAGCCCGCGGGAGATCTCCGTCTACTACGACGGTCTGGAACTGCTGGAGCCCGGCATCGTCTCCTGCCCGCTGTGGCGCCCCGAGCCGGGCACCACTCCGGAGGCGACGGACGTGTACGGGGGCGTCGCCCGCAAGTCCTGAAGCGTGAGCGCTTCAAGCGCGAGCCCTCAGACGACGTGAGCCGTGGTCCCTGACGCCCCCCGTTGGCGCCAGGGACCATCCCAGGTCCCGCCGGTCAGGGCCGTGCGGCCGGCTCGATGTTCTGGTTGAGCCGGAACAGGTTGCCCGGGTCGTACTCGGCCTTGATCCGGGCCAGCCGGGCGTAGTTGTCGCGGTAGCTGGCCCGTACGCGCTCCTGGCCCTCGTCCATCATCATGTTGACGTACGCGCCGCCCGCCGAGTACGGGTGGAGGGCCTCGAAGTAGTCGACGGTCCACCGCTTGATGTCGTCGGCGTTGGCCGGGTCGGGGTCCACGCCCGCGAAGACGGAGGCCCAGCGCGCGTCGCGGTAGCTCCAGGCGGTGTCCGTCGGCGCGTGGTCGTGGACGGCGCCGTCGATCGGGTACAGGTGCATCGTCGACTTCATGGTGGGCAGTTCGGCACCGAACTTGGCATGCAGGTCGATCGCCTCGGCGGGGATCTCGTTGACGAAGTCGGCACGCCAGTACCACTGGTCGCCGGGCGGGTAGAGGCCGTCGAAGGCACCCTGGATCATGGGATGCGGCATCGGCGCGGGGCCGTGCAGCATCGGCTCCGGCAGGGCGTCGAGCAGGGGCGCCATCGCGCGGGCCGCCGCGTCCGTGTCCTCTCCGGCGTAGCACCACACGACACCGCAGGCCTTGCGTCCATGCAGTTCCTCGGGGAACGGCGGGGCGGGCGGGACGGCGCCGATCAGGAAGAAGCCGTTCAGTTCGCGGGGCGCGTGCGGGATGAAGTCGCGGTAGGCGGCGAGTACTTCGGCGCACTGCTCGACGGGCCAGAACGTGGGACCCGCCACGACCGTGCTCACCTCGTGCAGCCGGAACAGGAACGAGGTGACGACACCGAAGTTGCCGCCTCCGCCGCGGATCGCCCAGAACAGGTCCGGGTTCTCGTCGGCGCTCGCGCGCACGTGGCGGCCGTCGGCAAGGACGAGCTCGGCCTCCAGGAGGTTGTCGATGGCCAGCCCGCACTTGCGGGTGAGATGGCCGAGGCCGCCGCCCAGTGTGAGGCCCCCGACGCCGGTCGTGGAGATGATGCCGCTCGGGGTGGCCAGACCGTGCGCGTTGGTGGCCTGGTCCACCTCTCCCCAGACGCAGCCGCCGCCGACGCGTACCGTCCTGGCCTCGGGGTCGACCTGGATGTCCTTGAGCGGGGACAGGTCGACGACCACGCCGTCGTCGCAGGTCCCGAGTCCCGCGCCGTGGTGCCCGCCGCCGCGTACGGCGAGCGGCAGGCCGTGGGCGCGGGCGAAGCCGACGGCGTGCGTGACGTCCTCGGCGCTCGTACAGCGCGCCACCAGGGCGGGCCGACGTTCGATCATCGCGTTGTAGACGGGACTGGCCTCGGCGTAGCCGGAGTCGTCCGGCCCGATCAACTGGCCCTTGAACTGGGTGAGTTCCTGCCGGGCCGCTTGTGCTGGTGTGACGGACATGTGCATCCCCCGATCCGGGACCCTGCTTCCGGGGCCCCTTCCATGGCCCTGTTTCTAGTCCCGTCCCCCGTGCGCAGATATCCGTGCCGGTCACTCAGCTCGGCGTCGGCGGCTACCTAGGTCTCGCGTCCGGGCACCAGTCCCAGCTCCGTGGCGCGGGCGGTGGCCTGGCGCCGGGAACGGGCACCGAGCTTGTCCAGTACGGCGGAGACGTGGTTGTCGACCGTACGGACCGACACCACGAGCCGCTCGGCGATCTCGGGGTTGGTCAGCCCCTGGGCCAGCAGCCGCATGACCTGGAGCTGGCGTTCGGTGAGGCCCGCGGGGTTGTCCCGGGTCGCGGCGAGCGGGCCGCGCGGGATGTGGCGCACGCCCAGCTGCCGCAGTTCGCCGCGGACCAGGCGGGCCAGGGGCTCCGCACCGAGCGCGTCCAGAGCGGCGAGGGCGGTGAGCTTGTCGTCCGGGTCCGGGCTCTCGGCGAGGGCGGCGGCATCCTCGTACGGGCAGCCGGCCGCGCGCCAGACCTCCGCCGCCTCGCGCCAGCGTCCGGCGGCCTGGAGCGCGTACGGATGGTCCCAGCTGTCCCCTGCGGGTACGGGGCTTCCGGCCTTGGTGAGCCAGTAGCCGAGCTCGGCCACGTGCGGCATGGCGGACAGGCGGCGTGCCTCCTCGAAGACCTCACCGGCGACCGCGACGACCGCCGCGTGATCGCCCCGGAGCCAGGCAGCCTCCGCCCGGGCGACCGCGACCGGCCCGGTGCGCTGCAGTTCACGGGTGCGTACGGCGATCTCCCAGGCCTCGTCGAGGAGTTCCTCCCCGCCGTCCCGTCCGCGGCGGACGCGGACCCGCGCCAGCACGGTCAGCGCGGGACAGCGGGCGGGCACGAAGTCGTGGGCGCCGATCTCGGCGTGCCGCTCGGCGTCGTCCCAGGCCGCGGCGGCGAACCGGCGCAGCCCCATCGCGACATGGAGATAGCTCAGGAACCCGACGTGTTCCGCCCGGTCCGCCAGCGCCATCCCGGGTGCCAGGAACCGGTCGGCCTCGGTGAACTCAAGGCGTTGGAGCAGGGTCCAGATGAGGTTGGCGTACGAGCGGCAGGCGTGCTCGACCTCGCCCGCGGCCAGCGCGACCTTCAGGCTCTCCTCCAACTGGGCGCGGCCCTGCGGGTCGCCGTCGCGCCAGCGGGCGGAGCCGACGTTGTTGAGGGCGTGCGCGAGGATAGCGTCGTCGCCGGTGCGGCGGGCCAGGGCGATGGCGCGCTCGCCGAAGTCGATGGCCAGGGCGGTGCGTTCGGAGAGCATGTGGAGCTGGGAGGTGTTGCTGAGGGCGAGCGCGAGCAGCCGGTCGTCGCCCGCGTCCTCCAGCACGGCGATGGCCTCGCGCGCGGCACGCTGGGCCTCGTCGGCGTTGCCCGCCCACCAGTGGATACGGGACAGCCAGCGCAGGTCGGCGCCGAGCGCGCGGGTGTCGCCGAGGAACCGGCGCAGCGCGACCGCGTCTTGTTCGGCGTCGACGGCTGCCGCGGAGTCGGCGATGGTGTAGCTCTCGACGGCGAACCGCTCCAGCAGGTCGGCCAGTTCGGCGGCCTCGAACCGGTCGCGCTGTCGCAGGACGAGCCGCAGATGGGCAGCGGCCTCCCGGTGCGCGCCCGCCCCGGAGGCGTCCCGGGCGGCGTCGGGACCGTACCTCGCGATGGCCTCCTGGTCGCCGGCCTCCGCCGCGTGGTGAACGACGCGGGCCGGATCGGAGCCGGACTTCGCGACCAGCGCGGCCAGGACCTGGCGGTTGAGCTCGATACGTCGTGCGGCGGGCAGCGAGTCCGCGATGGCACGGCGGATCAACTCGTGGCGGAATCCGGCCCGTTCGGGTGTCACGGTGAGCAGTCCGCGCTGTTCGGCGGCGGCCAGCTCTGCCACGCCATCCGTGAACAGCGCGTCGACGAGGGACCGTTCGACGGCGGACGGGACGACGGCGAGCTGTTCCAGGGCGTCGCGGGTGCGGTCGTCCAGGCCGCGCAGCCGGGCCAGCACGGCGTCGACCACGGTCGGCGGGACCCCGCCGGTTCCGCCCGCCGCCACGACTTCGGCGACGAAGAACGGGTTGCCCGAGGTCACCTCGTACACCTCCGCCGGGTCCAGGCGGCTCACCGCGCTCAGCTCCCGCACGGCGCCCGCGGAGAGGCGGGACAGGGGGAGGCGGTGCACGCGTTCGGCCCTGGAGACCTGGCCCAGGAGGTGGTGCAGGGGGTGGCGGCGGTCCAGTTCGTCGTCGCGGTAGGTGAGGACGAGGAGGGCCGGGAGGCGTTCCACCCGGTGCACCAGGAACCGCAGGGCGTCGAGCGAGGCCTCGTCGGCCCAGTGCACGTCCTCGACGACGAGGACGGCCGGGTGCGGGGCTGCAGTCAGCTCGGCCCGCAGGGCGTCGTACACCCGGGGCCGGTCGCCGCCCGCCGTGAGAGCCCGGGCAAGTTCGGCGCCGACGCTGCCGACGAGGTCGCGGAAGGGGCCGAGCGGCCGTCGCGTCGCGAGGTCGTCGCACTCCCCCACCAGGACGCGTGCCTTCTCCGGCAGCACGGCCGGCATGGCCTTCACCAGGCTCGACTTGCCGATACCGGCCTCGCCGAAGACGAGCGCCACCGAACCGGCTCCGTCGGCCGCGTCCCGCGCGGCGACGGCCAGCTGATCCAGCTCGTCGTCTCGTTCGAGGATCCCCCAATCCACTCTGTGATTCTGGCACGCGCCGGGCCGTTCCGGTCGGTCGCGACCCACCTGAACCGCGCGGGGACGCGACCGGCGGTGCCTTCCCGCCCGACCGGAGAGACCGATCCGCGACCTCACCACTCCCTTCCGCATCGACGGCCACACCGTGCACGCCTCTTGAAGCCCGACAGCCGCACTGCATAGGATCGTCCACAGTCGAATGAATCGTTTCAAACACCCTCATCACTTCGTCACCCGCATCCGTGCACGCCTGTACGCAACCAAGGGGCCCCAGATGACCAAGGGTTGGAACCGCCGCGCCTTCCTCCGCACCTCCGTCGCCGGAGCAGGCGCCTCAGCCGCTCTGGGTTCCGGGACCGTCGACACCGCCACCGCGTCGGCGGGAACGGCGGCCGACGCCTCAGGAGCGAGCCGGCTGCGGATCGAGCGCACGACCGTCGAGTACGCCGAGACGCTGCTCGGCACCGAGGTGGAAAAGCCCAGACTCACCTGGGAGTTGGCTGCCGAGGGGCGCGGGGCCCGGCAGACCGCGTACCAGGTGAGAGTGGCGCTGAGCGAGAAGGGTCTGCGCCAGGGGCGGCGCACGGTCTGGGACTCGGGGCGGGTCACGTCGGACCGTACGGTCGGGATCGTGTACGACGGCCCGGCTCTCCATCCGCGCACCCGCTACCACTGGCACGTCAGGGTCTGGGACGGCGAGGGCCGGCCGTCGGCGTGGAGCGCGCCGCGCTGGTGGGAGACAACGTTGTCGAAGGATGCCTGGGAGGGGTTCTGGATCGGCGCGGAGGCGGCGCCGGAGCCGCCGAAGTTCACCGGTGCGTCCTGGATCTGGTCGCCCGGTTCGACCTCCAACAGCGCGCCCGCCGGGCCCCGTTGGTTCCGCGGCTCGCTGACGCCGGCCGCGGGCGCGGAGATCCGGAAGGCGACGCTGCTCGCCACGGCCGACGACGACTTCACCCTGTATCTCGACGGCGAGCGGGTGGCGCACCAGCCCGAGCAGACCGATGCCTGGCGGCAGGGCCATCTCGTCGACGTCACCGAACAGGTGCGGGCCGCCGGGTCCGGGCCGATCGTGGTCGCCGCGCTGGCGACGAACCGCGGCAACGCCTCCGTCAACCCCGGAGGACTGCTCGTACGGCTCATCGTGGAGACCGGATCGGACACGGTCGAACTGGTCACGGGTGAGGGGTGGCGCTCTGCCGAGAGTGAGCAAGAGGGCTGGCAGCGACCGGAGTTCGACGACAGCGGGTGGCCCGAGGCGGCCGTGCTCGCGGCGTACGGCCAAGGGCCTTGGGGCAACGGTGTGTCGATCGCGGCGACCGAGCAGCCGGCTCCGCTGCTGCGACGCGAGTTCGCCGTGCCGAAGCCCGTGGCGCGCGCCCGGCTCTACATCAGCGGACTCGCCTACTACGACGCGGAGATCAACGGCAGACGTGTCGGCCGCCAGGTCCTCGACCCGGGCTTCACCGACTACGACGAGACCGTGCTGTACGCGGTCCACGACGTGACGGACCACCTCCGTCGGGGCACCAACGCGATCGGGGTGACCCTCGGCCGCGGCTTCTTCGGCATGACGACACCGAACGTGTGGAACTGGCACCTCCCTCCGTGGCACGGCGAGCCGCGCCTCCTCGGCCAGCTGGAGATCGACCACCTGGACGGCTCCCGCACCACGATCGCCACGGACGACCGGTGGCGGATCACCGAGGGTCCGACCCTCTCCAACTCCCTCTACGCGGGCGAGAGTTACGACGCGCGCAAGTCGCCCGGAGCGGCCTGGTCCCGCCCCGGATTCGACGACAGCGGCTGGCGGAAGGTCAAGCGCCAGGAGGCCCCGAAGGGCACCCTGCACGCCCAGCCGCACGATCCGATCGAGATCATCGAGACCGTACGCCCGGTCGCCGTCAAGGAGTTGAGCGAGGGCGTGTACGTCGTCGACATGGGCCGCACGACAGCAGGCTGGACGCGGCTGACCGTGCGGGCCGCTGCCGGGACGACCGTGCGCCTGATCCACGGAGAGAAGCTGAAGTCCGACGGGAGCGTCCACGCCGAGACCGGGCACGTGCCGGGCCGGTTCCAGACCGACGAGTACGTGTGCGCGGGCGGCGGCGCCGACGAGGTGTGGGAGCCCAAGTTCTCTTACAAGGGCTTCCGTTACGTGCAGATCAGCGGGCTGCCCGCGAAGCCGGAACCGTCTCAGGTGCTGGGCCGGGTCGTCCATACGCGCGTGGCGGAGACGGGTACCTTCGCCTGCTCCGAGCCGTTCTACGAGCGGTTGGAGGCGGCGATGCGGCGCACGGTCCTCAACAACCTGCACGGCATCCCGACGGACACGCCGATGTACGAGAAGAACGGCTGGACCGGTGACGCGCAGCTGGGCGCGCCCGTGATGACGTACGCGCTAGGCGTGCACCGCTTCCTGTCGAAGTGGCTCGGTGACCTGAAGGACAGTCAGAACCCCGACGGGCAGCTGCCGGTGATCGTGCCGAGCGGCGGCTGGGGATACGGCGACCTCGGTCCGTCGCCGGAGTGGACGACGGTGTACCCCTTCCTGCTGCGGGAGATGTACCGCGTCTACGGGGACGAGCGGCTGGCCCGCGACCACTGGACGCCGCTGACCCGCTACCTGGACTGGGAGATCTCCCGGCTCAAGGACGGCCTCGCGGTGACCGCCCTGGGCGACTATCTCCCGCCGGGGTACGGCGGCAACCCGCCCGAGGACACCCGGCTGACCGCGACGGCGTATCTGCACCGGGCACTCACGGGCACGGCGGAACTGGCGGATCTGCTGCGCGACGCCGAGGTCGCGGACCGCTACCGCAGGGCCGCCGCCGGGCTCAAGGAGGCGTTCAACACGGCCTTCCTGGGCCCGGACGGCCACTACCGCACGGCGAAGGACCCCGACTACCGCCAGACCAACAACTGCATTCCGCTCGCCTTCGGGCTGGTCCCGCCGGGCGCCCGGGCCACGGTCGTCGACTCGCTCCTCGCCGACATCAAGCGGCGCGGCAACCATCTCAACACCGGCGCGCTCGGCACGAGTGTGCTGTTGCGGCAGCTGTCCGCGCAGGGCCATTCCGAGGTGGCCCACGCGATCGCCACCCAGCGCACGTACCCGAGTTGGGGCTACTGGTTCGACAACGGCGCCGACACCATGTGGGAGATGTGGCCGCTCGACTCGCGCTCCCGCGACCACTACTTCCAGGGCACGGTCGTGCAGTGGTTGTACGAGAACGTGGCCGGGCTGCGTCCCGGAGACGCGGGCTACCGGACCTTCACGGTCCGCCCGGACGGCCGTACGGGCGTGAACTGGGCCCGCACCTCGGTCCGCACGGTGCGTGGCGAGGCCTCGGCGGCGTGGTCGGTCGTGGACGGTTCGACACGTCTGTCCGTGCGGGTGCCGGTGGGTTCGACGGCCGAGGTGTACGTGCCCTCCGCGAGTCGCTCGGCCGTGAAGGCGCCGGGCGGGGCGGAATTCGTGCGGGTGGAGCCGGGGTTCGTGGTGTATGAAGTGGCGCACGGCGGCTGGGAGTTCGTGGCCCGGGCCCGGGCCGCCGGATGATGTGAGCCGGCGGCGGGAACGGCTGCCGTTGACCGCGCCGCGGCCTGGGACCTCGGACCGAGAAGGGCATCAACGTGCAGCTCAACACCCGTACGTGGGGATCCGGCGACAAGAGCGCCGTGCTCGTCCACGGCATCATGTCCGGCTCCCGCACCTGGCGGCGGGTCGGACCGGCGCTGGCCGAGCGCGGGTACCGGGTGGTCGCGGTGGATCTGCGCGGGCACGGCGCTTCGCCTCGCGGCGAGTACAGCCCCGCGCTCTTCGCCCGCGACCTCGTGGACACGCTGACCGAGCGGGCCGATGTGGCCATCGGGCACTCCCTGGGCGGACTCGCCCTCTCGCTGGCCGTCGACCGGCTGCGGCCGTGCCGGGCGGTGTACTGCGACCCGGTCTGGGCGACGTCCGCGCCCGACCGGCGGGTGAACGCTGCCGCGTTCGTCGAGGGCAAGCACGCGACCCGCGAGCACATCGCCCGGCTCAACCCCCGCTGGGACGAGGCCGACATCGACGTCGAACTCGCCACCCTCGCGGACTGGGATCCCGACACGTCCCACTTCCTCGGCGACCGCCCGCTGCTCGGCTTCCTTCCCGCCCACCCGGTGGTCCCCTCAC
>NZ_LIQZ01000359.1 GCF_001418655.1 Streptomyces phaeochromogenes
ATTCGTGGGCAGCGTGAAATTTGTTTAAGGGACAGGGGCGGGGGCGGTGAGGAGCCAGGCTATGCGGGGGTTGCGGGTGTGGTCGTGGCCGTGGCCGGCGTGGGTGTCCCGGCCATGCCCGGCGTGCGCCTCGTGGGCGTCCTCGTCATGGGCCTCGTACTCGTGCTCCTGCTCGTACTCGTGCTCTTCCTTACCTCGGCTGATCATGCCCACCAGGCCCAGCGCGATCAGGGCCACGCCCGAGATCACCAGGTACGGGCGCAGGCCCTCCTTCACGTAGCGCAGGTACAGCTCGCTGAAGAGGGCGATCCGGAGGAGGGCGGCGCCGCACAGGATGAGGAGCACCCCCTGCGGACGCAGCCTCAGGCGCGTACGCGGTCCGGTCGTCACAGCAGCCACCAGCCCACCACCCCACTGCTCACCACGGCCACCACCCATGTGACGGCCGAGAAGCGCACCGCGAACGCCCGCCCGAAGGTCCCCGCCTGGAGGGCGATGAGTTTCAGGTCGACCATCGGGCCGACGACCATGAAGGCGAGCCGGGCCGTCGGCGAGAAACCGGTCAGGGAGGCGGCCACGAAGGCGTCCGCCTCGGAACACACGCACAGCACCACGGCGAGGACGGCGAGCAGCAGGACGGAGAGCCAGGGCGAACCGGTGAACACGTCCAGCAGGGACCGCGGCACCAGGATGTTGAACGTCGCCGCAGCCGCCGCGCCCAGCACGAGAAAGCCTCCGGCGTGCAGGAAGTCGTGCTGCAGCCCGTCCCGGAAACCCCGCCAGCCACCGGTGGCCGCTCCGGCTCCCACCTCCGGCGTACGCCGCGTCGGCAGCCACTCCTCCCTCCCGAACCGCACCCACAGCCACCCCATCACCACGGCGGTGGCGAGCGAGGCGACGAGGCGGGCGCCGACCATGGCCGGGTTGCCCGGGAAGGCGATGGAGGTGGCGACGAGCACCACCGGGTTGATCGCGGGGGCCGAGAGGAGAAAGGCCAGCGCCGCCGCCGGTGCGACTCCTCGTCGCATCAGGCTGTCGGCCACGGGGACCGACGCGCACTCGCACCCGGGCAGCACGGCCCCGGCCGCCCCCGCGACGGGCACGGCGAGCGCCGGGTTCTTCGGCAGTACGCGTCTGAAGACCCGCTCCGGAACGAACGCCCCGATCGCCGCCGACACCACCGTGCCAAGGAGGAGGAAGGGGATGCCCTGCACGGCGACCGCCGTGAACACGGTCCACCAGGCCGCCATGGCAGGCGTCGCGATGTCGAGCGCGAACATCGGACCGAGTACGGACCCGACGGTGGCGATGACGACCAGCGCGACCCCGCCGACCACCACGTACACCAGCGCCCGGACCACCAGCCGTGCCCCGTCGGCCACCCTGGACCGGCTCTCGGCACCACTCGTGTCCGCGCCGCCGGGGTCCGTGCCCCGCGTCTCCACGCCCCTTGTCTCCACGCGCCTTGCTTCCCGTCCCCGCCTCACCCGTCGTACGTTCGCGCAGGCTAACCGGTGGTTCTGTGCGGGGTCTGCGTTTTCGCCCGGAGCGGGCTGTCAGCCGAGCGGCACCGCCGGGCCGGCCGTCCGGGGTTGTTGACCCTCGACCTTGTGCAGGGCCCAGAGTTCCGGATGTGGAGAGCGAGATGCGCAGTATCGGGGAGATGGCCCGGGACAGCGGGCTGAGTGTGAGTGCGCTGCGGTTCTACGACCGTGCCGGGGTGCTGGTCCCCGCCTGGGTGGATCCGGTGAGCGGCTACCGCTGGTACGGCCCCGAGCAGTGCGAGGAGGCCCGCCTGCTGACGCGGCTGCGCCGGGCCGGTATGCCCCTGCCCGACATCCGGCTGGTGCTGGCCGGCTGGTCCGGCGCGGACACCGACCTCGTACGGAAGCTGCTTCAGGCGCATCTGCGCCGGCTCGAACTGGGGCTGTCCGATGCCCGCAGCGAGTTCTCCGCGGTCCGAGCGCTACTCGAAGGCAGGGAGAAACCCATGACATCGCTCCGCACCGCCGCCGTACGGCTGACCGTCCCCGCGGCCGAACTGGCCGCCGCGCTGGACGCCGTCCGCTTCGCCGCCGGTACGGATCCGGAGCTGCCGATGCTCGGCGGCGTCCTGTTCGACATCGAGGGCGAGGCACTTCGGGTCGTCGCCACCGACCGGTACCGGATGGCCGTCGCGGGGGCCCGCGCCACCGGGCACGACGGGGTCCGCGAACAGGTCATCGTGCCCGCCCCGCTGGCCGACGCGATGCGGGCGCTGCTGAGCGGCGAGGACGGAGACGGACCCGTCCGGCTCTCCGTGGACGGTGACCGCGTGACGCTGGAGGCCGGGGACCGGCAGGCGTCCGGGCAGCGCCTGGACCACGACTTCCCCGACTACCGTCGTCTCGTCCGCCTGCCCGCCGGACGCCGCGCGGTCGTCGACGTACCGGCGTTCCGCGAGGCGCTGGAGACCGGGCCCGTCCGTACGAGCGAGACGCCCGGGCCGGACGGCACGCCCTGCGACCTCAGCGTGCTCAGGCCCGCGGCCGACGGCACGGTGACCGTCTGCGCCGACGGCGAGGGGGACGCGGACGATCAGAACCACGTCGCCGTCAACCGTGAGTTCCTGCTGGACGCGCTCGCCGCCGGGGCCCGCGACCGGCTGGTGCTGGAGTTCGGCGCTCCCACGGCGCCCCTTGCTGTCCGACGGCCCGACGCCGAGGACACCTTCTCGCTCCTGATGCCGGTACGCCTGGAGAACTGAGCGCTCCGCGGGGACCCTTCGGGGCACGGCTGCACCTCGATTCACGTCCGCCGGTTCACGTCCGCCGGTTCACGTCCGCCGGTTCACGTTCGCCGGTTCGCCGTCAGCAGGCTGATGCCCAGCGGAGTGGGGACGTGCAGCACGGTGTTCCGGTCGCGGACCGACGCGGTCAGGCCCGCCTCCCGCAGGATCCTGACGTGTTCGCTGACCGTCGCGGAGGTCACGCCCGCGCGCCGGGCCACCTCGCTCGTCGTGCCGCCGTCCTCCAGGGCCTGGAGGACGGCGGCCCGCCCCTGCCCGATGAGTCTGCCGAGCGTGCGGGGCCCGGCGCCCGACTGCTGGGGCAGCCACCAGTGGTGGGTCCGGGCGACCGGATAGACCAGTACGGGCGGCAGGCCCGGGTCGGTCAGGGTGATCGGCGCCTGCCAGCAGAAGACGGACGGCACCAGGAGCAACCCCCTTCCGTCGAGCCGCAGTTCACGGTCGAACGGGTACTCCGCCTCCAGATGGGGCGGTCGCCAGCGAAGTGACGGACCCAGGCTCGACAGCAGCGCCTCGACTCCGCCGCTCAGCATCTCCCGCGCCCGCACCGCCCGGTCGGCCTCGATCTGCGCCCGCACGGCGGACCAGTACGGGGTCAGGGCCGCGTGGAAGTAGCCGTGCAGCGCCTGCCCGAGGTTCTCCAGCGCCGCGGGCTCACCGTCCGCGAGGGGACGCAGCCACGACGGCGCCTCGGTGAGTACGTTCATCTCCTCGGCCAGCCGCCGGCGCGGCGTGGACAGGATCGCCCGGACGCCCTCCGACAGCCCCTGGGCGGCTTCCGCCGGATTGAGGAAGTCGGGGAAGCTGCCCCGGGGCGGTGCCAAGGTCCTTACCAGGTGCAGCTGGTGACGGGGCAGCCGCCGCAGCCCGGCCCTCGCCTGCGCGCGCCACGCGCCGAAGACGGCCCGGCCCTGCCGCGTCGCCAGCAGGTTCGCGCTGAGCACGGTCTCCCACAACGGGTCCGGCGCGGCGGCCACCCGGGTTCTGAGCAGGTCTTCGCACGTGAAATGCACTCGGAGCACGGCAAACTCTCACAGTCGGTGGGGCGATCGACTCAGGCATCGGCGTGAAATGTTCCCTTGGATTCAAAGATCACGAAATATCCTTTCGCGCCAACTCGCCACCACCATTCCCCGGATCGCCGCACGCCACACGGCCACGAGGACCGTCGTGCGCACCACCGATCCAGCACTCCACCAGCCCTTTTCGGCGCGCGCCGAAACACCTGGCAGGAACAGTCGGCACCGGGCAGCCTGAAAGACGTACGCGACCAAGATCTTCACAACGGCCAAGGGGGAAGAACGACATGCGCAAACGTGCCGCTTTCGGGGCGGTGGCAGCCGCGGCTTTCACTGCCGTGCTGGCCACCGCGCCGAGCGCTTCGGCCGAAGCCAATCCGCCCGGGTGCGCGAAGGAGTACTTCTGCGCCTACAGCGGAGAGAACCAGACCGGCCAGCTCGTCCTCAAGACCAAGGGGAACTGGTCCGGGAACGTCGCCATCCGCTCGGTGTTCAACAACGGGGTCGCCTTCCCGGGCGCCGACCACGTCGACGTGACGTACACGTCGCCCGGCGGCGGCGGGGAGACGGCCTGTCTGCACTACAACCCGGGCCCCGGCGCCTACAAGGTGAACGCGGTCGCCGGCGTCCACATCACCAAGGTCGTGTGGCGCGGCGAGTGCTGACGACGCGAATGCCGACAACGCGAGTGCTGACCACACGCGCGCTGAGTACACACGCGCTGACCACGGAGGAGTCCTCATCATGCTGACCGGAAAGCGACTCGTCACCCTGGGCGCCGGGACCGTCGCGGCGGCCTTCCTCGGTGTCCTCGCCGTGTCCCCGACCGCGTCGGCGGAGGCGAACCCGCCCGGCTGCGGGAAGGGCAACTTCTGCGCCTACAGCGGCCCCAACCAGACCGGCCGGCTCGTCCTGAAGGTCGCGGGCAACTGGTCGGGCAACCTGTCCGTCGGCTCCATCTTCAACAACGGAACCGTCTTCCCGGGCGCGGACCACGTGGACGTGACGTCGTACCTGGGCGGCCAGCCGTCGACCGACTGCTTCCACTACAACCCCGGCCCCGGCAAGTACAAGGCCAACGCCGAGGCAGGCCTCACCATCACCCGAGTGGTCTGGCGAGGCGAGTGCTGACCGGCTGACACGGCGGGCCGGTGGGGGCTGAAGGACAGGGGCACAGCCCCGTCTCTTCAGCCTTCGGGGGCGCAGCCTCTGTTTTTCAGGGGCGCGGGGAACTGCGCAACCAGCCCCACCGGCCCGCACCCAACGAACAACAACACAAGAGGCGGGCCCTAGTGGGGCCCACAACACAAGAGGCGGGCCCTAGTGGGGCCCCGCCTCCGCCGCACTGATCAGCGCTGCGAAAGCGATCACGGCGGCCCCCAGCGCGGTCAGGAACCGGGCGGGGAAGAAGCGAGTGGCAATGCGTCGGAACACGGCGACAACCTCGCATCGTCAACGTAGGCCAGCGTATTAAGTCTGCGTCATCGTGCGCTTAACGCGCCGCTTAACCTAGGGCGTGTTCGCCTCCGGGGCAAGGGCCGCATTGAGCCGATCGGCGCCCTGCCCGCCCGCCCTAACTGCCCTCTTGCAACGGGAAGTTGAATAGCGTGCAGGTGTAAGTCGACTTACTGGCATGCTTACGCCATGGCCGAGCGCGACGACCCGGGAATCATCGGGCGCAGAGTGCAGCAGCTGCGTACGGAACGCGGGCTGACACAGAAGCAGTTGGCGGAACCCGCCTACACACCCGCGTACGTCTCCACGCTGGAGGCGGGCCGCGTACGGCCCTCCGAGGAGGCGCTGCGGCACATCGCGGAGCGCCTCGGCGTCGCCTACGAGGAGCTCGCCACCGGGCGGCCCGCACACCTCGCCACGGACCTGCGGCTGCGGCTCACCGACGCCCAGCGGACGCTGGCGACCGGCGAGGCGGAGGTGGCCGCCGAGCAGTACACCGCGCTGCTCGCCGAAGCCGAGTCGCACGGGCTGAACGCCGAGTGCGCCGCCGCGCTCCTCGGCCTCGGCGAATGCGCCCTGTCCACCGGGGATCTGGGAACGGCCCGGCTGCGTTTCGAGGAGTCGGAGAAGCGGCTCGCCGACGCCCCGCTGCCCGTCCGGGTCCCGGCCCTGCGCGGCCGGGCCGTCTCGCACTACCTCGCAGGCGAACTCCGGTACTCCTGCTACCTGCTGGAATCCACGATCGACGAGCTGAACCGTGGAGGCCTGCACGATCCGGACGCCCTGCTGCTGCTCTACGCGGCGGTCATCGCCCCGTACATGGACATGGGAGCGCACGCACGGGCCGCGCAGGCAGCGGAGTACGCACTCGCGCTGGCCCCCCAGGTCGGCGACCCCGCGCTGCTGGCCCGAATGCACCGGTCCGTCGCCCGCACGATGATCGCCGAGGGCCGCATCGCCGAGGCGGACGCGTCCCTGGGCAAGGCGGCGGAGCTGTACCGCCAGCTCCAGATCCGTACGGAACTCGCCAACTGCCACTGGATGCGCGGGTACATGCACGCGCAGAACGGCGACATGGAGCGCGCGGAGGGCGAGTTGCGCGAGGCGCAGGCCATGCACTCCGCCCAGCGCGCCACCCTCTACACCAGCCAGGTCGCCGTGGAACTGGCGGACGTGCTGCACCGGCGCGGGAAGTCGGACGAGGCGGCGGCCCTGCTCCACGACGTGCTCGGGGACCTGAGTTCGGAGCGCGGGGCCGTCCACTCCGCGGCTGCGCACCGGCTGCTCGGCATCATCGCGGAGGACGCCCGGGACACGGAGACCGCCGAGGAGCACTACGTACGCGCGCTCAGCCTCCTCGAACGGGCCGGTGCGGCGGGCGACCTGGCCGACCTGTGCCGGTTGCTGGGGGACCTGCTGCGGCGTACGGGGCGGATCGAGGCGGCCTTGGACGCGTACCGCACGGGGCTGGGGCACCGGACTGCCCCGGGCACCACGACACTTGGGCCGGCGCCGGCGCACCCGCCGCTGTGACGAGAGCCTGATCCGCTCCGCGGGGGGGGGGCAAGTTTTCACGTGCGGGTTTGTCGTGGCCAGGTGCGCGGTTCCTCGCGCCCCTAAAAGCGTGCTGGGTCTCGGCTAAAAGCGTGCTGGGTCTCGGCCTAGGAAACCTGCCAGGCGGTCTGTGGACGGGGCGCCCTCGGCCACCGGGACGATGTCGCCGAAAGGCATGCCCTCGCCCCGGTACTGCGGCGGGAGGGTGGCCTCCGCGCGGGTCAGAATCTCCGCCGCCTCCTCCTCCGTGAAGGGAACCGGCTGACCCGTGGCCACCGCCAGGTCCCAGCCGTGGACCGTGAACTCCATGAGAGTCATGTTGAGCACCATGGCGGCGGGCAGTTGGGCGTCACCGGTCACACCCACCTCGCGGTCGAAGCCGTACTTCTGCCATCCGGCGACCAGTCCGGCCGCCGCGGCCCGGAACTCACCGGCGGGGTCCGCCCCCGACCGGTACCGCGCGGGGTCGGCATCGTACGCGCGGCCGTGACAGCGGGCCTCGAACAGCAGCAGCCAGCCGACGAGATGGTTGACCAGCGTCTCGACGTCATAGTCCTCGCAGGGCGTCGGAGCACCCAGCCGCCCGGGCTCGACGCCCTCGATGAGGTCACCGGTCTTGGACATAACACCCGAAAGCAGCTCGATCTCATCCATGCCCGGAGTCTAGGAGCGCCCACGCACACCGGTCTTGAAGAAACACGTCACGACGACGTCGTCACGCCGGCATGACGACGACCGCGTCGCGCCGACCGCGTCCCGCCGAGCGTCATGCGGCGGCAGCACCCGCAACCGGCCGGGCCGCGACTGCCACTCCTCCTCCCGTCGGCGGACGTTCCCGTCCCGGCCCGCGGGACGGCGTACGGACATACGCTGGCCCGGTGACCTCACCCGCCGCACGCACCGCGCTGGACCTCACCGCAGACCTGCCGGTCCCCGCCCTTGAGGACCTCTACCGGGACCTGCATCGCCATCCCGAACTGTCGGGGCGGGAGCACCGGACGGCCGCGAGACTGGCCGAGCGCCTCACCGAGGCCGGGTACGAGACGGTGGACGGCATCGGCGGCACCGGAGTCGTCGGGATGCTGCGCAACGGCGACGGGCCGACCGTCCTGCTGCGCGGGGACATGGACGCGCTGCCGGTCGCCGAGGAGACCGGACTGCCGTACGCGTCGGGGACGCCCGGGGTCATGCACGCCTGCGGTCACGACCTGCACGTCACCTGGCTGACCGGCGCCGCCGACGCACTCGCCGCCGGGCGCGACACCTGGAACGGCACGCTGCTGGTCGTCGGCCAGCCCGCCGAGGAGACCGGCGAGGGCGCCGCCGCGATGGTGAACGACGGCCTGTACGAACGTTTTCCGCGCCCCGACGTCCTGCTCGCCCAGCACGCGGCCCCCGGCCCCGCCGGGCTGTACGCGCACTCGCCCGGACTGATCATGTCGGCCTCGACGGACGTCGACATCGTCGTGCACGGGGTGGGCGGGCACGGCTCGCGGCCGGAGGCGACCGTGGACCCGGTGGTGACGGCCGCGTACATCGTGACGAGGCTGCAGACGGTCGTCTCGCGGGAGATAGCGGCCCGCGAATCCGCCGTGCTGACGGTCGGCCGGATCGAGGCGGGCACGCGGCACAACATCATCCCGTCCGAGGCGCACATCGCCCTCAACCTCCGTACGCAGTCCGCCGAGGTGCGGGAGCGGATGCTGGCCGCGATCCGGCGGATCGTGGCGGGCGAGTGCGCGGCGGCGGGCTGCCGGCGCGAGCCCACGATGACGGTCGGCGGCAGTTTCCCGGTCACCGTGAACGACGCCGACACCGACCGCCGGGTGGCCGCCGTGCACGGCGAGGTGTTCGGCGCGGGCACGGTCCTCGACTTCGGGCCCGTCATGGGCAGCGAGGACTTCCCGCTGCTCGCCGACGGCGGACTCCCGTACGCGTACTGGTTCGTGACGAGCACGCCCGCCGAGGTGTGGGACGCGGCGGGGAGCGCGGCCGGGGGCGACCTGATGGAACAGCTCGCGGCCGTGCCCAGCAACCACAGCCCGCACTTCGCACCCGACCTGGCGACGGTCGGGCCGGGCGTACGGACGCTGGTGTCGGGGGCGTTGGAGATGTTTGCTCGGTAACACGTGTTACCCGCTACCGAGCGGTACGTGTGACGATGTGGGCCCCCCGAGATTGAATCCTCAATAACCCCCCACCTTCACGGTCGGCACAGCGAAGGAACAGGACATGACCACCCCTGTCTCCCCTGCCCCCGCCCATCTCCTCGTCGTGGACGACGAGGAGAACGTGCGCGCCCTGCTCACCACGGCGATGGAGTTCCTCGGCTTCCGGGTGACCGGCGCCGCCACGGGCCGCCAGGCGCTGGAGGCGCTCTCCCGCCACAGCCCCGATCTCGTCCTGCTCGACGTCGGCCTCCCCGGCATCGACGGCTTCGAGGTCTGCCGGACGATGCGTACGCGGGGGCACACCATGCCGGTGATGTTCCTCACCGGCCACGACACCGTCGACGAGCGCGTCCGCGGACTCGACCTGGGCGGCGACGACTTCGTCGCCAAGCCCTTCGAGCTCAGGGAACTCGCGGCCCGGGTCCGGGCGCTCCTGCGCCGCACCTCGGTCCGCTCGGCCGAACGCCGCAGCCTGCTGGCCGGCGACGTACGACTGGACGCCGACACCTACGAAGTCTGGTCCGGCGGGCGGCCGGTGAGCCTGACGACCACCGAATTCGCCCTGCTGCGCTACCTGATGGAGAACCCCGGCCGGGTACTGACCCGAGCCCAGATCCAGGAACGCGTCTGGAACCACCGCACCGAGGGCTCGGGCAGCGTCGACACATACGTCTACTACCTGCGACGCAAACTGGGCAGCCCCGGCCAGTCGCTCATACGGACCGTGCGCGGCACGGGCTATCTGCTGTGCGCGGACTGAACCCGGCCGCCGGATCCTGAACCGTCCGGCCAAGGGGCCCGGTTCAGGGTGCGGCTGCCGGCCCCGTCGCCACGCGTCTACTCGCATAGGGATTTCTGAGGGAACTCTGATCAGGCCCAGACCCATTCGTGATCTTGGCTTGATTCACTTGTTTCTCGGAAGCGCGCTCCCCGGCGTCTTCCGGCGACGAGGAAAGGCTCAGCCTCGTCAGACCTGTGCCTGAAGCCGGCTGAGGTGCCGCTGGACATCGTCCAGCGCCCCCTGCCGACGCCCCGGAACGCGCAGGCGCAGGCCGGCCAGCGCGGGCCCGAGCTCACGGGCCCGCGCGGAGTCGTCGATACGGCCCCACTGGTGATGCGCCCGGTCCACGGCCGCCTCTACACCGGGCGCGCCCGGCTCCTGTCCCGCGGCCAGCCGTACGTCGGCCACCGCCAGCCAGATCCGGCAGCTGAGCTCCGCGTCGCCCGCGAACATGGCCAGATCTGCCCGTACTTCCATCCAGTGCACGACCTCGTCGGCCCCGGGCCCGTGCGCCCGCAGTGCTTCCCGCTCCTGCCGCCCGGCCAGCTCCGCGGCCTCGGCGTGCCTGCCGCTCTCGACGGCGGCGGTGATCTCGGCGTGGGGGTCGGAGGGCGGGGGTGAGGGTGCAGG
>NZ_LIQZ01000036.1 GCF_001418655.1 Streptomyces phaeochromogenes
CAGGAACGGGATGGGACGGGTAGGGGCGGCGGGGGCGAAGAAACCCCCGGGAATGCACCCCCGTTCCCGAAGGTTGCCCACCCCGGGGGCCGAGAAGCGAACGGGCGTACCCTGGTGTACGCCGAAGAATCGAAGCTACAGGGAGCCGATGTGTCCGCAGTCGCACCCGACGGACGCAAGATGCTGCGCCTGGAGGTCCGGAACGCCCAGACCCCCATCGAGCGCAAGCCCGAGTGGATCAAGACCCGGGCGAAAATGGGCCCCGAGTACACGAAGATGCAGAACCTCGTGAAGAGCGAGGGCCTGCACACGGTCTGCCAGGAAGCGGGCTGTCCCAACATCTACGAGTGCTGGGAAGACCGCGAGGCCACGTTCCTCATCGGCGGCGACCAGTGCACGAGGCGCTGCGACTTCTGCCAGATCGACACGGGCAAGCCCGAGGCCCTGGACCGCGACGAGCCCCGCCGCGTGGGCGAGTCCGTGGTCACCATGGACCTCAACTACGCGACCATCACGGGCGTCGCGCGCGACGACCTGGAGGACGGCGGCGCCTGGCTGTACGCCGAGACCGTGCGCCAGATCCACGCGCAGACGGCGAACCGCGAGAGCGGCCCCACCAAGGTCGAGCTCCTCGCCCCGGACTTCAACGCGGTCCCCGAGCAGCTGGCCGAGGTCTTCTCCTCCCGGCCGGAGGTGTTCGCGCACAACGTCGAGACGGTCCCGCGCATCTTCAAGCGCATCCGCCCGGGCTTCCGCTACGAGCGCTCGCTGAAGGTCATCACGGACGCCCGCGACTACGGTCTGGTCACGAAGTCGAACCTGATCCTCGGCATGGGCGAGACCCGCGAAGAGGTCAGCGAGGCCCTGCGCCAGCTCCACGAGGCCGGCTGCGAGCTCGTCACCATCACGCAGTACCTGCGGCCCACCGTGCGCCACCACCCCGTGGAGCGCTGGGTCAAGCCGCACGAGTTCGTCGAGCTGAAGGAGGAGGCCGACCAGATCGGCTTCTCCGGAGTCATGTCGGGCCCGCTGGTCCGCTCCTCGTACCGCGCGGGCCGCCTGTACCAGATGGCGATCGAGAAGCGCGGCTCGTACGTCGCCTCGCAGGCCGTCTGAGGCGAGGCGGGAGGGGGTCGCGCGACACGTTGCGCGACCTGCGGGATGGCACGCAGTGCCACCCTCGGCGTGTGAATCCGAGCACAAGCAACTACCCACCGGTAGTGGCCCATACGACGCGGTCCTGACCGTCCCCGCAGATGGGGACCCCATCAGGGCCGCGTCAGTGTTTTCGGCCCGCGCATCAAGGCTTCATTGGCGTTTGACCGGTCGGTCACGCCCTGGTAACACCATTCAGTGACCCTGGTCTTACGCCACGTAGAGCCCTAGCCAGAGCCGCCATCCCGAGGGGGGACCTCCACCATGCAGACCGCACCCGTACGCGCCACACCGATTCCGTCGTTCGGCGATGCACTCCGTGCCGTCGAGTCGCTGCTCCTGAGCAGCGGCCAGCGCACCGCCCGCCGCAACGCCTGGACCTCCGTCCTGGAGGACCGCCGCCGCGCCAAGGACCGCGTCGAGGCACAGCTCGTCATCGAGAAGAGCCTCAGCGGCCGTCACTGAGCCGCCGACCCGGCACCGCCGTCGTCGGCACTTCCCACGCCACGTAGACTTCACGGCATGGCGAGGAAGGAATCCGCAGCGGACGCTGCGAACCCCGGGCGACTCAAGCAGATCGCCCTGACTTACAAGATGACCCGCAAGGCCGACAAGATGATCGGTCTTGTACTCGCGGCTGTCGGAATCGGCACCCTCGGTGTCTTTCTCGCGATCGGCTTCTTGATCGGTCACCCGATCTATCTCGGCATTCTCGGCCTCCTGCTCGCCTTCCTCGCGTCGGCGATCGTCTTCGGACGCCGGGCCGAGCGTGCGGCGTTCGGGCAGATGGAGGGCCAGCCGGGTGCAGCCGCCGCGGTGCTCGACAACGTCGGACGCGGCTGGACGACCACCCCGGCCGTGGCGATGAACCGCAGCCAGGACGTGGTCCACCGGGCCGTCGGCAAGGCCGGCATCGTCCTGGTCGCCGAGGGCAACCCGAACCGGGTGAAGAGCCTGCTGGCCGCCGAGAAGAAGAAGATGGCCCGCATCGTCGCGGACGTGCCAGTGCACGACATCCTCGTCGGCACGGGCGAGGGCCAGGTCGAGCTCAAGAAGCTCCGCACGACGATGCTGAAGCTGCCCCGCGTCCTGTCCGGCCCCCAGGTCACCGCGACCAACGACCGGCTGCGCGCACTCGGCGACCTCATGTCGAACATGCCCCTCCCGAAGGGCCCGATGCCCAAGGGAATGCGGATGCCGCGCGGCGGCCCCAAGATGCGCTGACACACTCCCGTACGACGAAGACGCACTCCGCGTACGACGATGGGGGCGCCCCCATCGTCGTACGGACCGGGATCCGTCAGATCTACCGGCCGGGACCTGTCAGAGCCATCGGCCGGGATCCGTCAGATCCTGACCTCGACCGTGCGGGCCAGGCGGTCGTGCAGGCCCCTGCCGTCGCGGTCCCAGATCAGGGCCGGGAGGGCGACGCACAGGAGGGCCGTGCGCAGGAGGGCGCGGAGCGGGTTGACCGTGCCGGTGTCCAGGGCGAGCACCCGGAGGCCGAACAGCCGCTTGCCCGGGGTGAAGCCGAGCGTGCCGACGGTCAGGACGCTCACGACGAAGAAGACTGCCAGCGCCCAGTTGCCCGTCGCCTGGCCGTAGCCGTCGGTGATCAGGCCGTATGCGATCAAGAGGCAAAGGCCCCAGTCGACGGCGAGGGCGCCCAGACGCCTCCCCGGGCGGGCGATCGAGCCGGGGCCCGACTCGGGCAGACCCAGCTGCTCGCCGCGGTATCCGAAGTCGGCACCGGCTTCTTCCGCGGCTGCGCGGGGTCCGGAGAGCCACGATCCGATTGCTTGCCTGTTGTCCACCCGTCCACGGTACTGCGCCCGTTTTGGCACGCGTACAGGTGGGGTGTTCCCGGCCCGGTCCGGTTAACTTGGGCGAAACAAATGGGTCACGCTTGAGAAATCACCCGTCCCTAAGGTCGGGCTCAGCGTGTGCCACCGCACTGGCCGCACGAACGAACTACCACCCCGGTCCACAGTGAGCGGGAGTAGGAGGAGCTGGATGTTCCAGAACGCCGACGAGGCCAAGAAGTTCATCAAGGACGAAGACGTCAAGTTCGTCGACGTCCGCTTCTGTGACCTGCCGGGTGTGATGCAGCACTTCACCCTGCCGGCAGAGGCCTTCGACCCGACCGAGGAACTGGCCTTCGACGGCTCCTCCATCCGCGGCTTCCAGGCCATCCACGAGTCCGACATGGCGCTCCGCGCCGACCTGTCCACCGCGCGCGTCGACCCCTTCCGCCGCGACAAGACGGTCAACATCAACTTCTTCATCCACGACCCGATCACGGGCGAGCAGTACTCCCGTGACCCGCGCAACGTGGCGAAGAAGGCGGAGGCGTACCTCGCGTCGACCGGCATCGCCGACACCGCGTACTTCGGCCCCGAGGCCGAGTTCTACGTCTTCGACAGCGTGCGCTTCGAGACCAAGTCGAACGAGGCCTTCTACCACATCGACTCCGAGGCGGGCGCCTGGAACACCGGTGCGCGTGAGGACAACCGCGGCTACAAGGTCCGCTACAAGGGCGGTTACTTCCCGACCCCGCCGGTCGACCACTTCGCCGACCTTCGTGCCGAGATCTCCCTGGAGCTGGCCAAGTCCGGCCTCCAGGTCGAGCGCCAGCACCACGAGGTGGGAACCGCCGGCCAGGCCGAGATCAACTACAAGTTCAACACGCTGCTCGCCGCGGCCGACGACCTCCAGCTCTTCAAGTACATCGTGAAGAACGTCGCCTGGCGCAACGGCAAGACCGCGACCTTCATGCCGAAGCCGATCTTCGGTGACAACGGCTCGGGCATGCACGTCCACCAGTCGCTGTGGACGAACGGCGACCCGCTGTTCTACGACGAGGCCGGTTACGCGGGCCTGTCGGACACCGCCCGCTACTACATCGGCGGCATCCTCAAGCACGCCCCGTCGCTGCTGGCCTTCACCAACCCGACGGTGAACTCCTACCACCGCCTGGTCCCGGGCTTCGAGGCCCCGATCAACCTGGTCTACTCGCAGCGCAACCGCTCCGCGGCCATGCGTATCCCGATCACGGGCTCGAACCCGAAGGCCAAGCGCGTCGAGTTCCGCGCGCCCGACTCCTCCGGCAACCCGTACCTCGCCTTCTCGGCGCTGCTGCTCGCGGGCCTCGACGGCATCAAGAACAAGGTCGAGCCGGCCGAGCCGATCGACAAGGACCTCTACGAGCTGGCCCCCGAGGAGCACGCGGGCGTCGCCCAGGTCCCGACCTCCCTCCCGGCCGTCCTGGACCGCCTCGAGGCCGACCACGAGTTCCTGCTCGCGGGCGACGTCTTCACGCCGGACCTGATCGAGACGTGGATCGACTACAAGCGCACGAACGAGATCGCTCCGCTGCAGCTGCGTCCGCACCCGCACGAGTTCGAGCTGTACTACGACGTGTGATCGACTCCGTGACCGACACGTACGCGTAGCGCGTCACGGCTGACGAACAGCTGACGAACGAAGCCCTGTCACCGCCCTCGGGCAGTGACAGGGCTTTGTCGTTCTTTGCCTGGTGGAGGGCCGATCCAGATCAATTCGTGGAAAGGCCCGGGTGCACACTGGAATCGGGACGAGTGCCCGATTTCGAGGTGATCGATATGCAGAGCCGCTTCCGGGCCGACCGGGGACTGACCGCGCGGATGGGCATCACGTTGTTCCTGCTCGGGCTGCTGTACGTGGCCTTCGTGGCCGTGCTGATCGTGCTGCTGAAGTCCTGGGTGCTGGTCGTGGTCATCGCCGCGGCGCTGCTCGGCGCGCAGTACTGGTTCTCGGACCGGATCGCGCTGTACGCGATGCACGGGCGGGTCGTCGAGCGCGAGGAGTATCCGCAGCTGCACGGGGTCATCGACCGGCTCTGCGCGACCGCCGACATGCCGAAGCCCGTGGTCGCCGTCTCCGACATGGAGATGCCGAACGCCTTCGCCACCGGGCGCAACGCCGACCACGCCGCCATCTGCGTCACGACCGGGCTGCTGCGCCGCCTCGACCCGGCCGAGCTGGAGGGCGTACTCGCCCATGAGCTGTCGCATGTGGCGCACCGCGATGTCGCGGTGATCACGGTGGCCTCGTTCCTGGGCGTGCTCGCCGGGTTGGTCGTGCGCTTCACCCTCTACTCGCAGGTGTTCGGCGGGCGGGGGCGCAAGGACCAGAACACGGTCGTCGTCCTGATGACGGTGATGGCGGTGTCCGCGGCCGTCTACGCGCTCAGCTTCCTGCTGATCCGGGCCCTGTCCCGGTACCGCGAGATGGCCGCCGACCGGGCCGGGGCCATGCTCACAGGGCGTCCTTCGGCGCTGGCCTCCGCGCTGACCAAGCTGACCGGGGACATCGCGAAGATCCCCACGCGTGATCTGCGGACCGCGCAGGCCTTCAACGCCTTCTACTTCACGCCCGCGTTCGGTGCCGCGCCGGGTGCCCAGCGGTACTTCTCGTCCCTGCTGTCGACGCACCCGAGCCTGGAGGACCGGCTTGATCAACTCGGCCGTATCTCCAGCGAGTTGGGCGAGGCGCCGGCCCCCGGGAAGGCGGGCTGAGCATGGGGTTCCTCGACATCCTCCTCGGCCGCAGCAGGCCCGTCGCGCCCGATCTCGACCAGCTCTTCGGGCTGCCGTCGGCCGCCGTGACGCTGGAGGCGGTGGCCGGGTTCACACCGACCGGGCACGGCTCGGTGTGCTTCGCGTCCGTCGAGGGGGCCGCCTTCGACGACGTACGGGAGGAAGTGCGGGAGCTGATCGACGCGGACTCGGAGCCGCCGGTGGAGGTGAGCCGGGACGACTACGGGTACACCTGGCTGGTGTCGCGGCGGGAGCCGGACGATCTGCCCGCGCTCGTCGGTGATCTGCACGCGGTGAACAGCACGCTGGAGGGCAGCGGTTTCGGCCCGCAACTGCTGTGCTCGGTGGTCGGGTTCCACCACGGCGACGGGCGGCGGCTCGGGCTCGTCTATCTCTACAAGCGCGGGACCTTCTACCCGTTCGCGCCGCTGCCCGGTGACGGCCAGCGGCGCGACAACGCGCTGGAGCTGCAGGTCAGGGCCGCCCTCGGGAACGACCTGCGGGTGGAGCAGGACCTGGGCCGATGGTTCCCGCTGTGGGGAGCGCCGGGCCTGGGCTAGCCGCTCCTCCCGTCGGGCCAGTTCCGCTAGTTCCGCTTCTGGCGGGTCATCCAGGGACGCTCGCGGCGGTAGCGGCGCTCCCACCTGGCCTGCTGGTCACGGCGCTGGCGGTACGCGCGGTAGTCGTTGTCGCCGCGCGCCGACGAACCCGACGAGCCGGCCGGACCCGAGGGGCCGCGGGGCGACGAGGAGCCCGTCGTCCCCTGGCCGGTGCGGCCGTAGCGGAAGTGCAGGTACAGCAGGGCGGCCCCGGCGAACCACCAGAGCGGGTTGTTGAAACCGAGGACGACCAGAGCGAGGATCGCCAAAATGATCAAGGTACCCATGATGGGTCTCCTTGTGCGTGGGTGGTGGGACCTTGAGATGTCCGACGCGGCGCTGGGGGCGGGCACCCGTCCGTCGGTGCGTTGAGAGTAGCCCTCAGGATGCCGGGTGATGCCTGTCCGACGGAAACGAATAACGCCAGCCTTCGAGGGCCAACGCTCACAGAACTCCTGAAGTCGAACAAAATCGGCACTCGGAGCGAGAATCCTGGGGTGGGGCCGGGACAGGACTCCGGGACAGGACAGTGCAAGGCGCGGCAGGGCAGGGCTACGGAGCGGCACAGGGGGTCGAGTGAGCGGACAGTTGCGGTACATCGAGGTGGCGGAGCGGCGGGCCCGGCTGGCCGTCGGGCAGCGGCTGGCCGGGGCCGCGCGGGCGGACTCGCCGGAGGAGGTCGCGGAGTCGCTGGTGGCGCTGCACGGGACGGATCCCGCGAGCGTCTTCCTCGCCGTGGGCGCACGCCTGGCGGACGCGGCGAAGACCGTGCCGGAGACGGAGCGCGCGCTGTACGAGGACCGGACGCTGGTGCGGATGCACGGCATGCGGCACACCGTGTTCGTGTTCCCCACCGGGCTCGTACCGGTCGTGCACGCCTCCACCGGGCTCACCGTCGCCGCGCGGGCACGGGCCGCGCTGATCAAGGACATGGCCAAGGCGGGGGCACCGGACGCGGAGTGGCTCGCGGAGGTGGAGGCGTCGGCGCTGGCCGCGCTGGCCCGCCGCGGGGAGGCCACCGCCGTCGAACTGGCCCAGGACGAGCCCCGGTTGAGGGAACAGTTCGTCTACGCGGCGGGGAAGAGCTACGAGGGTGTGCACACCGTCTCCTCGCGGCTGTGGAGGGTGCTGGGCGTCGAGGGCCGGGTCGTACGGGGACGGCCACTGGGCTCGTGGACGTCCACGCAGTTCCGGTGGGCGGTGGCCCCTCCCTCCCCCGAACTGCCGGTCGCCGAGGCCCAGTCGGAGCTGGTGCGGCGGTGGCTCGCCGCGTGCGGGCCGGCCACGGAGGCGGACCTGAAGTGGTGGACGGGCTGGAAGGTCAGTGACGTACGCGCCGCACTCAAGGCGGTCGGGGCGGTGACCGTGTCGGTGGACGAGGGCGTCGGATACGTCCTCGCCGACGCCGTGGAGCCGGTCGGGGCGGTCGAGCCGTGGGCCGCGCTGCTGCCCGGCCTGGATCCGACGGCGATGGGCTGGCAGGAGCGGGACTGGTACTGCCCGCCGGAGCTGCGGTCCGCGCTCTTCGACCGCAGCGGGAACATCGGGCCCACCGTGTGGTGGGACGGGCGGATCGTCGGCGGGTGGGCCCAGCGGCCCGACGGCGAGATCGCCTGGCGGCTGCTGGACACCGAGGGTGTGGGCCGCGAGGCGCGGACGTCGATCGAGGCGGAGGCCGCGCGGCTGCACGCCTGGGTGGGCCCGACCAGGGTGACACCGCGCTTCCGGACGCCGCTGGAACGGGAGTTGGCGGCGGCCTGACGCCGGGAGTCATCGCAGCCCCGACTCGTCGCACACCGAAGGGCGGCCACGACCCGGTGCGCCGCCCGCCCCGACGAACGGGCGGCGCACCAGGCATGAGCTCAGCGGGCGTACCTCATCAGGGCTCGGACCATGTGGCACGTGGTGTCCGACGGCGGGTGGATCCCGACGAGTTGGGCCGTGCTGCGGATCTTCTCGTTGCGGGCCTGGTTCGGTACGTACACACCCGAGTCGAGGAGGGCGATCGCGAGTCGCATCGCCTTCAGACGGCGGTTGTGCGTCACGTACCAGTCGCGCGGGCGGCCCGGTGGCAGCGGGCGCTTCTCGACGGGCTCGTACGGCAGGTCGAGCAGGACCGCCCTCTTGGATGTGGACTGAGTGGGCAGCGGGCTGAGTGCGGCAGCGGGCACAGGCATCCTCCTGTCGCGGTCAGGGAACCGTCCGGCCTCTCCGGCGGCCCCCTCGAACACTACTTATAGTTTACCGGCCACCACTGACAATCAGCGAGCCCAGGACGTCCAGTAAATGCCCAGGTGGGCAAGGCAATTGGTGCCGTGTCACACATGGTTTGCGAGATGTGCGTGGGGCGGCGCCAATTCGAACAGAGCCACCCCCTCACCCGTCGTCGTTCTTGTCCCGGCGGCCGAGCTGTGGCTGACTGGCGATCCGGTCGAGGGGGAGGGTGCATGGGCAACTGGGTCGTCGTCGTGCAGTACTACAGCGACACGTACAGGACCGAGTTCATCCGGCGTGGGCTGGAGACGGAGGAACAGGCGCTGGAGGAGCTCCGCGCCGCCGTCCACACGTACCTGCCGAGCAAGCACGTCGTCGAGCAGTGGCGCCAGGTGTACCGCCTCGCCGGCCAGGAGTCGTACCTGGTGGTGATCAAAGGCAGGCTGACGAAGTGGGAGTGTTCCCTGCGCGTCGCGGAGTTGATCTCGGACACGACCGATCCGTCCGCGCCCGAGCGGGCGCGGACGGAGGACGTTGTAGCAGAGGACGCCGTGCCGGAGGACGCTGCGCCGGAGGACAGTGCGGCGGAGGACAGTACGGCGGAGGTGTCCGACGGACCGCAGGACCGGATTCCGCCCGGCTACTGAGCGGCGCGCCGAACTCCGCTCGGCCGGTCGCCGTCGCCGCCGCCGGTCAGCCGGTCAGCCGGTCAGCCGGTGAAGGAGTTGGGCCCGAAGCGGCCCCACGCGATGAAGGCCGCGAGTGCGAGATAGGCCAGGTTCAGCAGTACGAACCTGGATTCGCCGAGCCGGCCGTGGGTGACCATCGCGCCGATCATCAGCAGGACCCAGCAGACGGCGGTCACCGGCACCAGGACGGGGGCGATGTCGAGTGCGGCGGGCAGGATCAGGCCCACCGCGGCCAGGAGTTCGAGGACGCCGAGGCCTTTGACGAAGCCGACGCCGGCGTCCTCGGTCCATCCCCCGCCGTGGGCCGCGGCCAGCGTCTCCTTGGGCACGAACGTCTTGCTGATGCCGCCGGCCAGGGCCACCGCGGCCAGCAGTCCGGCACAGATCCACAACGCGAGGTTCATGGGGGTCACGCTCCTGTTGCTCGGCGTCTCGCTCCACCGCTCCGGTGGGGTTCGGGCATGGAGACGCCGGACGGCGGAGATCTGTGACATGGCGGCGCCGCCCTTGAGGCGGGGGCGAGGCGGCCGGGCATACCTTGTGCGGTATGGAGATCTGGATCAATCCGGCATGTTCGAAGTGCCGCAGCGCCATCAATCTGCTGGACGAGGAGGGGGCCGCGTACACGGTTCGGCGGTACTTGGAGGACGTGCCGAGCGAGGCCGAGATCCGGGAGGTCCTGGAGCGGCTCGGGCTTGAGCCCTGGGACATCACCAGGACCCAGGAGGCCGCCGCGAAGGAGCTGGGGTTGAAGGAGTGGGCCCGGGACGCCGGTTCGCGGGAGCGGTGGGTCGCGGCGCTGGCGGAGCATCCTCGGCTCATCCAGCGGCCGATCATCACCGCGGACGACGGAACCGCCGTCGTGGCACGTACGGACGAGGCTGTACGGGACGCGCTGGGCCGAAGTCAAGATGAGGATCCCTCAACTTCCGTGTGATCTTTGTTACTTGGGTGACTCGTGTGAGCTGATGAGCAACCCCGTTCGGTATCTCGTACATAGCGGCGGACGGTCACCGCCAGGGGTGGCCGGGGACAGGAGCCGTTCATGTCACGCAGGAGAACTCTCGGCCCGAAGAAGAAGATCGCGCTGCTGGTGAGCGCGGCGGCCGTGGCCGGCGGCGGGGCCTTCGCCTTCGCCGCCACCTCGAACGCGAGCACCAACGCTCCGGCCGCGCAGTCCTCGGTGGTCTGCGACGGTCTGGCCACCGCGCTCGGCAACAACGAGAAGTTCATCGAGGGGCAGCGCACCAGCCCGGACGCCCAGTCCGAGGCGCGGATCGCCAACCGCGAAGCGGTGATCGCCCAGATCAAGGTCCAGCAGGAGGCCTCCGGCTGTGAGGTCGGCGAGTCCTCACAGGCAGGCGCGCCCCAGGGGACGCCCGCCGAGTCGGCCCCGCCCGCCGCCGACCCCGCCGAGCAGCCCTCGACAGCGTTGTCATCGCCCGCCGCCGGTGACGCGGGCGATGACAACGCTGTCGGCGGCCAGCAGGTCTGCAACGGCTCCACCGTCACCCTCTCCGGCGAGGACGGCGCCCCCGCGGCGTCCAGCAACCAGTTCCCGGCCGGTACGAAGCTGAAGGTCACGAACCTGGACAACAACAAGTCCACGACCGTGGAGGTCACTTCGGTCTCCGGCAGCTGCGCGCTCCTGAACAACGCGGCGTTCGAGCAGGTCCGCGAGCCCGGCAAGTTCCTGATCCGCAGGGCCCTCATCGAGAAGGTGGGCTGACGGGGGACGGCTCCCGTCGGTGAGACCCCGCCGCGAGTGACCGTTCAGGCCGCCAGGAAGCCGGTCAGCCTGCGGTTCAGCTCGGCGGGGTCCGTGTGAGGCAGCGCGTGGTGCGACACGTCCGGCAGGACGGCCACCTCCGCGCGCGGCAACAGGGTGGCGGCGCGAGCCGCCACCCGTCGTGCGTCATGGGCCCTGCTCCTCTCCGCCAGCAGGACCAGGACCGGCAGACCGAGCGCGCGCAGGGCCTCCGGCTCGGGGGCCGGGCCCGTCACCGGCCGTACGAGCGGGAACGTGCTGGCCTCCTCCTGAAGACGCAGCCAGTCGTGGTCGAGCGGGACTCCCCCGGTCTCCCACTCCAGGAAGGCGCGCAGCCGGCGGGGCGAGCGCCGCAGCATCATCGACCCGGCACGCAGCAGGTAGGCCGCCCTGAACCCGGAGAAGCACTTCGTCGGGTCGAGGAGGAACAGACGGCTCACCCGCTCCGGCGCGTACAGCGCGTACTGCAGGGCGATCCAGCCGCCGTACGAGTGCCCGCCCAGGTGGATCCGGGCGGCCGGGGCGGCGCCCATGTCGTGCAGCAGCGCGCCGACGAGTTCGTCGAGCCACGCGGTGAGGTCTTCGACCGTGCGCAGGGGGCTCTCGGTATCGCGTACGCTGCGGCCCGGTTCGCCGATCAGGTCGACGGCGTGGACCCGGTGCGTACGGGCGAGTTCGGCCGCGTTGGCGAACCAGGAGGCCGAGGTGGCGCCGCCTCCGCCCGGTAACAGGAGGAGCGGGGCGCCGTCGCGCGGACCGCAGACGTTGACCACCGTCTCGCCGAAGGCGGTGCGGACGCTGATCTCCTCCCGGTCGGCGGGCCACTTGGCCATGACCTTGTCGTACGCCACGCTGAAGTTCATGCTGCCCTTCCCCTCCCCCATGTTCCCTCTATTATCTCGCTGAACGAGATACTCACTCATCGAGATGATAGACGGGGACGCGGTGTGAAGGACCTGGGGCCCGAGATGGAGATCGTCCATCTCCTGCGCGCGGCCACCGTCGAACTCGGCCTGCACAGCGCCCGGTTCGCACACGACAACGGCATGCACGCCACGGACGTCCGGGCGCTGATCTGCCTCATGGACGCCCGCAGGGACGGGACCGAGATGACGGCGGGCCGGCTCGGCGGTCTGCTCGGACTCAACTCGGCGGGGACCACCGCCGTCGTCGACCGGCTCGAACGGCTGGGGCACGCGCGGCGGGTACGGGACGGACGCGACCGGCGCCGGGTGCTCGTCGAGGTGGAGAAACGGGCGGTCGAACTGGGCCAGGCCTTTTTCGGCCCGCTCATCGGCCGGTCCGTGGAACTGCTCCGGGGGTACGACGAGCGTGAACTGGCCGCGATCCGGGGCTTCCTGACGGGCGTACGGGAGGCCGCGTCGGGCGCGGCGTCGGGCGCGGAGCCGGATGGGTGATCCGGACCCGCGGCCGAGTCCGGTGGTCGTTCGCCCGTGCGACTGTCCGGCCGCCGGGGCGAAACCCATCGCATACGAGGACCTGGGCGAGGATCCGGGGCGGGGCGGGCGTCGTGCGGAATCCGCTGTTCGGGAGGCGGGTGCGCGGCGCGCGAACGCTCTCAGCGAGTGAGTCGCAGCACAGAGGCACCAGGTAACACGGGGTTCACGTTCGAGCAATGATCGGGAAATCGCCTGTTGACAGGCTTCCCGGCATCCCCGCGGCGCCCCGCTGCCGCAGCGCCGCAGCACCCGCATTGCGCTGAGAGACCCACCCCGAAGGATGTGGCCCGTGACCTTCAAGGCTGAGTACATCTGGATCGACGGCACCGAGCCGACGGCCAAGCTCCGTTCGAAGACGAAGATACTGGCCGACGACGCGAAGGGTGCGGAGCTGCCGATCTGGGGCTTCGACGGGTCCTCCACGAACCAGGCCGAGGGTCACGCCTCCGACCGCGTGCTCAAGCCGGTCGCGACCTTCCCGGACCCGATCCGCGGCGGCGACGACGTACTCGTCATGTGCGAGGTCCTCAACATCGACATGACGCCGCACGAGTCCAACACCCGTGCCGCGCTCACCGAGGTCTCGGAGAAGTTCGCCGCGCAGGAGCCGATCTTCGGCATCGAGCAGGAGTACACCTTCTTCGACGGCGAGCGCCCGCTCGGCTTCCCCGTCGGCGGCTTCCCGGCCCCGCAGGGCGGCTACTACTGCGGCGTCGGCGCCGACGAGATCTTCGGCCGTGAGATCGTCGAGGCCCACCTGGACAACTGTCTCAAGGCCGGTCTCGCCATCTCCGGCATCAACGCCGAGGTCATGCCCGGCCAGTGGGAGTTCCAGGTCGGCCCGGTCTCCCCGCTGGAGGTCTCCGACCACCTGTGGGTGGCCCGCTGGCTGCTCTACCGCACCGCCGAGGACTTCGACGTCTCCGCGACGCTGGACCCGAAGCCGGTGAAGGGCGACTGGAACGGCGCCGGTGCGCACACCAACTTCTCCACCAAGGCGATGCGCGAGGGTTACGACGCGATCATCACCGCGTGCGAGTCGCTGGGCGAGGGCTCCAAGCCGCTCGACCACGTCAAGAACTACGGCGCCGGCATCGACGACCGGCTGACCGGTCTGCACGAGACCGCCCCGTGGAACGAGTACTCCTACGGTGTGTCCAACCGTGGTGCCTCGGTGCGTATCCCGTGGCAGGTCGAGAAGGACGGCAAGGGGTACATCGAGGACCGTCGGCCCAACGCCAACGTCGACCCGTACGTGGTGACGCGGCTGATCGTCGACACGTGCTGCTCCGCCCTTGAGAAGGCCGGGCAGGTCTGATTCGGCTGTTGCTCTTCGGAAGGGGTGCCCACCTTCGTGGTGGGCACCCCTTCCGCGTTCCGTCAGGGGTGGTGCCGGGAGCCCCGCGCCCCTGGCCGGTCGGCGTCCGACCAGTGAGAGAAGGGTGCTGTCGGGATCGGGACTCTGCTTCAATGGGAGCATGACCGGCTTCCAGGAGTTCATCGCGACGGGGCGTCGTGATCTTGAGCCCTTCTGGCCTTCCCGGCAGCATCACGACTTCGACCGGGTGTGTTGTCGCGCGGTGAACGCGCGGGCCCTCTAAAGCCGTACATCCCGGCCTTCGGCCAGCGCGCACGACGTACGTCCTCCGACGACCTCTCGCGCGAAAGAGCTGACCTCTCATGGCGAACACCCGTTCCTTCTCGTCCGTTGCCACCGCCCCCTCCACGGCACCTTCCCCAGTCCCTGCCGCGGGCTCGGCGCGCCATCGACTGCGTGCCGTCGACCGGGACGAGGTGGTCGACGTCACGGCCCTTCTCCCGCCGGGCGCCACCTGGCTGCCCGCTCCCCCGCACACCCTGCCCACGCTGCCGGGCCGGCCGCCGATGATCGGGTACCTGGTCCTCGTACCGGCCGACCAGCCGTCGCTCCTGCCGGTCGCCGTGCCGGACGCGGACCCGGCGGGGCCGGAGGACGCGGGCGACGACTCCCTCGTACGCGTCGACACCGTGCGGCGCACGGCCGAGGTGGGCGGGCGACCGCTCGATCTCACGTATCTGGAGTTCGAACTGCTCGCGCATCTCGTGGCGCATCCGCACCGCGTGCACAGCCGTGACCAGCTGGTCACCACGGTGTGGGGCTACGGGCACGTGGGCGACGGCCGGACCGTGGACGTCCACATCGCCCGGCTGCGCCGCAAGCTCGGGGCGGAGCACCGGGAGGCGATCCAGACGGTGCGGCGCGTGGGGTACAAGTACACGCCGCCGACCGCGAGCTGATCCCGAACCCGGTAACCGACCCCGTACCCGAACCCGTAGCCGTACCGCTCGGGGATTCGTCCGTCGGCGGAACGGTTCGTCTGTCGGCAGATTCGCGTTCCGTCGCGCGAGGCCGCCGGGCAGAGTCACCCGTATGAGACTTCTGATGCTGGGCGGTACGGAGTTCGTGGGCCGGGCCGTCGTGGAGGCGGCCCTTGCCCGCGGCTGGGACGTGACCGTCTTCCACCGCGGGCGCCACGAACCTCCGGCAGGGGTGCGGTCCCTGTACGGCGACCGCACCGCGCCCGACGGACTCGCGGCCCTGGCCGGGACCGAGGAGGAGTGGGACGTCGTCGTCGACACCTGGTCCGCGGCACCTCGGGTAGTGCGGGACTCGGCGCGGCTGCTGGCGGGCCGCGCCCGGCGGTACGTGTACGTGTCGAGCTGTTCCGTGTACGCCTGGCCGCCCGCGGCGGGGTACGACGAGCACAGCCCGGTGGTGGAGGGCGCCTCCGCGGACGCCGAGCAGACCGACTACGCGCGCGACAAGCGGGGCGGCGAACTGGCCGTGCTGGAGGCCTTCGGCAAGGAACGGGCGCTTCTCGTACGGGCCGGCCTGATCCTCGGCCCGTACGAGAACATCGGGCGCCTGCCGTGGTGGCTGGACCGCATGGCGCGCGGCGGGCCAGTCCTCGCGCCCGGCCCCCGTGAACTCCCCCTCCAGTACGTCGACGTCCGCGATCTGGCCGAGTGGACCCTCGGGGCGGTGGAGGCGGGGGCGGAGGGCGCGTACAACGTCATCAGCCCGTCGGGGCACGCGACCATGGGGGCGCTGCTCGACGCGTGCGTCCAGGTCGCGGAAGGTCCGGCCACAGGCAGTCCGGCCGCGGAAGGTCCGGCCGAGCTCCGGTGGACCGATCCCGAGGTGGTTCTCGCGGCCGGGATCGAGCCGTGGATCCAGCTGCCGGTGTGGGTGCCGCCCGGCTCGGAGTCGTACGACGCGATGCACCGGGCTGATGTGTCCAGGGCGGTAGGGGACGGGCTGCGGTGCCGGCCGGTCGCCGAGACGGTGGCCGACACGTGGAGCTGGCTCCAGGGCATAGGAGGCATCGCTCCCCAGCGCCCCGACCGGCCGGTGGTCGGGCTCGACCCCTCGGTGGAGGCGAAGGTCCTGGGCGGCTGAGCACCGGCGGGGGTGGCGTTGGCACCACCCCCGCCGGGTGGTTCGGCCCAGTGACCGCGGGCGCGGGCTCGGCGAGACTGAGGGCATGAACACGAACGGGGACAGCACGAACGAGGACAGCACGAACGGGGACGGCAGCGTCGGCGGCAGGCTGCGTACCGCCGCGCTCACCGGGGCACGGGCCCTGGTGCTGGCCGTTGTGGCGCTGGCCGGGTCGATCACCCTCTTCGTCCTGTCCGTCGTGTCGATCGTCCTCGTGCCGGTGGGCATCGGCATCGTCACGACACCGTGGGTGCTGGCGGGCGTACGCGGCTTCGCCAACTGGCGGCGGCTGGTGGCGGCCCAGTGGTGCGGGGTGCGGATCCCGCCCGCGTACCGGCCGGTGCCGAAGGACGCGAACCCCTGGACGCGGTGCTTCCGGCTGCTCGGCGATCCGGCGACCTGGCGGGACCTGATGTGGCTGCCGGTCGACATGATCGCGGGTTTCGTCACGGCGCTGCTGCCCGCCGCGCTGCTCACCTATCCCTTCGAGGGGTTCGCGCTCGGCGCCGGGCTGTGGCGGGTCTTCACGGACGGCACGCGTGTCGGCTGGTGGTACGGGTTCGTGCCGGTCAGCGGGCAGCTCAGCGCCCTCGCCGCCGCCGCGCTGGGAGCGGCCCTGCTCGTCACCGGTGTCTACACCGCTCCCCTGCTGCTGCGCGCCCACTTCCTGCTGACCCGGTCCGTCCTCGGGTCCGGCCAGGGCGAGCTCGCCGAGCGCGTCCGTGTGCTCACCGAGACCCGGCGCGACGCCGTCGACACCTCGGCGGCCGAACTGCGCCGTATCGAACGGGACCTGCACGACGGGGCGCAGGCCAGGCTGGTCGCGATGGGCATGGATCTCGGCACCATCGAGGCCCTGGTCGAGAAGGACCCCGCGAAGGCCAAGCAGCTGCTCGCACAGGCCCGCAAGTCCTCCGCCGAGGCGCTCACCGAACTGCGTGACCTCGTACGCGGCATCCACCCGCCCGTGCTCGCGGAGCGCGGACTCGGCGACGCGGTACGGGCGTTGGCGCTGCGGCTGCCCATCAGCACGGAGGTGGACGTGGAGTTGGCGGGCCGGGCGGGCGAACCGGTGGAGGCCGCCGCGTACTTCGCCGTCAGCGAGGTCCTCACCAACGCCGTCAAGCACTCGGGGGCGGACCGGATCTGGGTCGACATCCACCACTCCCCCGAGCACGGCGGGATGCTGCGGATCGCCGTCACCGACGACGGCGGCGGGGGCGCCTCGATCGGCGCGGGTTCGGGACTCTCCGGAGTCGAGCGGCGACTGGGTACATTCGACGGCGTCCTGGCCGTCAGCAGTCCCGTGGGCGGCCCCACCATGGTGACCATGGAGATCCCTTGCGAGTTGTCCTAGCCGAAGACCTGTTCCTGCTGCGCGACGGACTGGTCCGGCTGCTGGAGGCGTACGACTTCGAGATCGCCGCGGCCGTCGAGACCGGGCCCGAACTCACCCGGGCTCTGGCCGAGTTGAACCCGGACGTCGCCGTCGTCGACGTGCGTCTGCCGCCCTCGCACACGGACGAGGGACTGCAGTGCGCGCTGGCGGCCCGCCGGGCGAGACCCGGCCTGCCGGTGCTGGTCCTCTCGCAGCACGTGGAGCAGTTGTACGCGCGCGAGCTGCTCGCCGACGGGGCCGGCGGGGTCGGCTATCTGCTCAAGGACCGGGTGTTCGACGCCGAGCAGTTCATCGACGCCGTACGGCGGGTCGCGGCGGGCGGTACGGCGATGGATCCGCAGGTCATCCAGCAGCTGCTGACGCGGCGGCAGGCGGACGACCGGCCGCTGGGTCGGGTGACTCCGCGCGAGCTGGAGGTTTTGGAACTGATGGCACAGGGCAGGTCGAATGCGGCGATCGCGGGCCAACTGGTGGTCACGGAGCGGGCGATCGCCAAGCACACGTCCAACATCTTCGCGAAGCTGGGTCTTGAGGTCTCGGACGACGACAACCGTCGCGTCCTGGCCGTTCTCGCCTATTTGGACCAGGACCACTGAAAGGGTCCCGAAAGAGGATCGAGAAAGATCGGCGGCGGTCGTACGGAGACCCGTCAGGAGGCGGGCCCGAAGTTCCGCTTTCGCTGAATGATATTCAATAAGCCCCGCACAACTGCCGTTGTTTCAGGGGCTTCTGGGCCCCTTGCGCCGGGATTGTGTCCCCGAACTCTCACCAATTTCTTGGACCACTGAACACCTCAGGAACCCCCTCCGTATTGAACGGAGCCGCTTCACCTCCTGTCGGGCGCCTCAATGCCCCCGCAAGGAAGCCAGAGGAGTTCCATGGGACGCACAAACCGTAAACGCCGCTCCACGCTCGCCAACCGGGCGATAGCCGCATCGGCGGCTCTCGCGCTGGGTGGCGGCGGTCTGCTGGCGGCCAACATCTACGCTTCTGCGGGCGAGGGCAAGAACTCGACGCAGAACGCGCAGACGACGGCTGCCGGAGTGGCGACGATCAAATGTCCGGACGTCGGCCAGCAGCTGACCGATGTGCCGAAGGGCGCTCGCGCCGGTGTCGACAAGGAGCTGGCGAAGCTCGACCAGCAGGTCACCGAGGCCTACAAGCGCCTCGCCGACACGCGCCAGGCCCAGGCGGGGGACTCCAGCTACGTCAACAACGCGATCCTCAGTCCGCTGAAGTCCAAGCGGACGGCCACGATCGACCGGATCAACAACAGCATCAAGCGCAAGGGGGGCAAGGCCCCGCAGGGAGCCGACCAGCTCGCCGGGTGTGAGGGTGTGCCGGCCGACCAGCCCGCCGCAGGTGAGGGCCAGGGCGGCAACGGTCAGGACCAGGGCCAGGACAACGGCCAGGACCAGGGTCAGGACCAGGGCAACGGTCAGGACCAGGGCCAGGACAATGGCCAGGACCAGGGTCAGGACCAGGGCAACGGTGGCCAGGACGGCAACGGCCCCGCGGCTGCCGACTTCCAGGACATCACCCAGGTCCAGCCGACCGGTGGCGCGAAGGGCGTCGGTCCGAACGGGCTTCCCGCGAACGGGGACTCCGGTTCGACGGGCACGTTCACCACGAACTGTGGCACGAACGAGAACGAGAACCGCAACTCGGACAACGTGATCGTCGCTCCCGGTGTCAGCAACGGTGCGCAGCACCAGCACGACTACGTCGGCAACCAGGACAACGACGCTTTCGCGAGCGACCAGGACCTGGCGGCGGCCGACACCAGCTGCCAGAACCAGGGCGACAAGTCGTCGTACTTCTGGCCGGTGCTGCGTGTGCAGGACGGTCAGGACGACATCGACGCGAACGCGCCCGGTGGCGGCCAGGACGGCAACGTCGGCACGATCCTCCAGGCCAGCGAGGCTCAGCTGAAGTTCGTCGGCAACCAGAAGGGCGATGTGGTCGCGATGCCCACGGCCCTTCGCATCATCACCGGTGACGCCAAGTCCTTCGTGAACGGCCTCGCCAACGCCAACACCAACTGGAGCTGCACCGGCTTCGAGGACCGTCAGCTGACGGACAAGTACCCGATCTGCCCCGAGGGCAGCTCCGTGGTGCGGACGACCAACTTCCAGAGCTGCTGGGACGGTCAGAACATCGACTCGGCCAACCACCGCACGCACGTGTCCTTCGTCCAGGCGGACGGCACCTGTGGCAACGGTTTCCAGGCCATCCCCCAGCTGCAGGTCCGTCTGGTCTATGACGTGGACGCCCCGCAGATCCAGAACGGTCAGGTACAGAACGCCTTCGCGGTGGACTCCTTCCCGGACCAGCTGCACAAGCCGATCACCGACCACAACGACTTCATCAACTTCTTCGACGGGAACACGATGAACCAGGTGGTCGACTGCATCAACAGCGGTCAGGACTGCCAGTAACACAGAGGCAGTGAGCAACAGGCAGTAAGCACAAGAGAGCCGGCGGTGGGATTTCCCACCGCCGGCTTTCGCTTGTCCCCGAATCCCCGAATCCCGAATGCCTTCGACCGAATGCCCTCGGCCCCGCGTGGCCGGCGCGGGGCGATGCCGTCCGTCAGCTGCTGTGACCGCCACTGTTGTGGCTGCCACCGGGGTTCATGTGCTCGGAGCCTTCCTCCATGGTCCCGCCGAGCTGGCCGCGCAGTGCCGTGACCGTCTTCTGCTCGCCGACGGCGACCCACTTGCGGCCGACGAGGTAGTAGCCGCCGTAGTCCTTCGCCCCGTTCAGCCACTCGCGCTGGCCGCGGTCGGTGGCGAACGTCGCGAGGATGTACTTGCCGCCGGAGGTCTTGCAGATGGCCTGCCGGATCGTGTCGGCGTCCGTCTGCATGTCCGGCTTGCAGCCCGCCTCGCTCGCGATCTGCTCCAGGCTCCCGCTCGCGGTCTCGGGGACCTTCTTCTCCCCGCCGCCGTCCGAGCCGCAGCCGGTCACCGCCAGCAGTGCCGTTACCGCCCCGGCCGTACCGACCGCGAGCCTCTTCCTCGTCAAACGCATTCGTACGTACCTCCGGGTCGGTTCCGGCCCACGCCGTTGAGAGCCCCGGTCAGAGGCTCTGCCTTCGGATACGGCTCCCGCACGCCCGGCGCTCAATCGTCTCCGTGTTTACGGCATCACCGGACGCATCACAGTGACGTACGCCACATCGGCGGCCCTCCGTTGTCGGACAGGGCCGGGCACAGGGCTGTCGACGGGCGCGTAAAGCCGATGTCGTTCGCGGGCACGCCTGTGCGAGGGTGGGCCCGTGACCACCATCGATGCTGACTGGGACGAGCGAGTGACGGCCGCCTGGGCCACCTTCGACGACTACGCCGAGGCGCAGGAGGCCGACTTCCGCGCGGTGATCGACGCGCTGGTCGCCGAGCTGCCCGCCGACAGCCCGGTCGGCCCGTTCGAGCGGGCCTGCGCCTGGGACTCGACGGGCCACTCGGACCGGGCCGTGCCGCTGTACCGGGAGGCGCTGGCGCGCGGGCTCGACGGCTACCGCCGCCGGCGCGCGAAGATCCAGCTCTCCAGCTCGCTGCGGAACACCGGACAGCCGGAGGAGGGCGTCAAGCTGCTGACGCCGGAACTCGTCGCGCCCTCCGACGAGTTGGACGACGCCGTACGCGCCACACTCGCGCTGTGCCTGGCGAGCCTGGGCCGCGAGCGCGAGGGACTCGCGCTCGTCCTCGGCGCCCTGGCCGCTCATCTGCCGCGCTACCAGCGGTCCATGGCGAACTACGCCCGCGATCTCGTGGAGCCGGAGGCGTAACTCCCCACGGACTCGGGGCAGTCCAGGTGACCAACCACGGATTCGCTCGTTTTGCTGAACGTGCAGTCACAGGATGTCGCCCCGCGCCCCGCACCGGACCCCCGCCCCGGACCGGTCGTCGACGTCGAGCAGGCCGAGGCCGCGCTCGTCGAGCACTATCCGCGGCTCGTCCGGCTCGCCTATCTGGTGCTGCCGCCGAGCCTCGGCCGCAACCGCCGGGTGCTCACCGCGCACGCGCTCACCCAGCGCGCGCTGCCCCGGGGCCGGACGTCCGGCGACGCCTCGGTCCTCCCCGCCCAGAAGACCGCCGAGGGCCGCGACGCCGATCCGGGATACGCGTACGTACGCCTGCGGGTGCTGCGTACGGCGCTGGAGGCGGGCCGCCCGCTGACGTTCAGGGCCTGGCCGAAGCGGGCGCAACTGCCGCCGCTGCTCCCCCAGGTGTGGGGCCTGCGGCTCTTCCCGCGCTCGGGCGGCGCCGACGAACTCGCCCTGGACCAGCGGCTGTCGGCCCTGTCGGCCCCGGCCCGCGCCGCCTACGTCCTGCGCGGTCTTGAGCGGCTGTCCGACGCGGACGTGCACAGGGTGCTGGCCGCGGCGGGCGAGGAGGACCCGGAGGACGCACTTGACGAGGCCGACGAGATCGAGGCGAAGTACGGGCTGCTGACGTCCCCCGAGTTCGACCCGTGCTCGCTGCAGGCCCGGCCGCCGGACCTGATGCGCCGGCGCCAGCACATGAAGGCGGCGCTCGCCGCGACGGCCGCCGTGGCGGTGTGCGGGGCGCTGCTCGGGCTGCCCGGCGACGGCTGGGGCCCCGACGGCGCGGCGGCGCCCCCGTACGCGCAGAACCCCTCGGCCCAGGCCGCCCTGGATCCCGGCAAGCTGACGCTCGTCCCCGCCGCCGCGTGGCAGTCGTCGACGCGCACCGACTTCTCCGTGTGGCCCGCGCGCGGCGCCCTCACCGGTGACAAGGCGCTGCTGCGCCGCGCGCTCGCCGTCTGGGCACGCCCCGGCGAGTCCGTACAGGTCTCGGCCACCCCCGGCACCCCGTCGGGCGCACCGCCGGGACCGCCCCAGCTGCTGTACGCGGGCGAGGTCGACCAGAGCCGGGTCGTGCTGCTCCACGACGGACTGCGCATCGTGCGCTACGCCGAGGCGAAGGACGGCACGCAGGGCGCCGCCCTGGACTTCGCCCGGGTCGACGGCGCCACGGGTGCCGAGGCGAACGCGGTGGTCCTCGGCCGCGCCGACGGCAACGTCCGCTATCTGACGGCACCGTGGGTGCGTAAGGCCGTGGTGCGCGACCTGCTGAAGTCGGCGGCCGGCACATCAGGCGCCTCCGACTCCCCCGGGGCTTCCGGCGGGACGCGTCTCGACCGGTCGGCGGACGGGGTGACCGAGCCGTTCGCCGGCCCCGCTCTGCAGACCGGGGAGTGCCGCTCGTGGAACGCGCTGGAGCTCACGGACCGTTCGGGCACCCGGCTGACGACCGACCTCGGTGAGCTGACCCCGGCCCGCCTCACCGCGGGCCGCCCCGGGCAGCCCCGTGATGCGTCGGCGGCGACCTGGTCCCCGCTCGCCTGCTCCCTGGCGGCCGTCCGCGGTCAGGGCGTACGCGCGGTGAACGCCTGGCAGTACGCCCGGCAGCCGCTGCCCGACGCGAGCGGCACCGCGAACTGGCTGTGCACCCGCGCGGACACCTGGCGCGGCGGCGGGACACGGGTGCTGGCCCAGTTCCACGCCCAGGGCCAGCCGTACGGCGCGGTCGCGGCGAAGGCGGAGAACGTGGCCGCCTGCGGCGCGAAGGACTCCCACGTCCTGGCGGGTGTGCTGTGGAAGTCCGGTACGGGTGACTGGTATCTCCTCGCCGCCGGAAGCAAGGACACCGAGTCGATCCGCGCGACGGGCGGGGTCGACGGATCCACCGAGGGCAATCTCCTTGCCGTACGGGCCCAACAGGGCGCGCAGGCAGGCCTGAATGGGACCCTGGCCGACGGGAGGTCGATCGGCGGCCTGCGCTGACGCGGGTGAACACCCGCGCGGATCCGACCGGTTCGCGGCCGGATCCGATCGGTAAGGTGTTCGTATGACAACCGGGGTACGCCGCAGGATGGGTGTCGAGGAGCGGCGGCAGCAGTTGATCGGCGTCGCCCTCGACCTGTTCAGCCGACGCTCGCCCGACGACGTCTCCATCGACGAGATAGCAGCCGCCGCGGGCATCTCGCGTCCGCTGGTCTACCACTACTTCCCGGGCAAACTCAGCCTGTACGAAGCCGCGTTGAAGCGGGCCTCGGACGATCTGGCGGAACGTTTCATCGAGCCTCAGGAGGGCCCGCTGGGCGCGCGGCTGCTGCGGGTCATGCGGCGGTACTTCGACTTCGTGGACCAGCACGGGCCCGGTTTCTCGGCCCTGATGCGCGGCGGCCCCTCGGTCGGCACGACCAACACGAACGCCCTCATCGACGGCGTACGGCAGGCCGCGTACCTCCAGATCCTGGCGCATCTGCGGATCGACCGGCCGCCCGCCCGGCTCGAACTGGTCGTCCGCTCCTGGATCTCCCTGGCCGAGTCGACCGCCCTCATCTGGCTGGACGGCCGCCGGATCCCCCGCGCCGAGCTGGAGGCCCAACTCGTCCACGACTTCGCGGCCCTCGCCGCCGTCAGCGCCGCCTACGACCCCGAAATGGCCGACCTACTGCGCCACATGCTCGCGGAAGAACCGGCAGAGGGCCCGTTCACAGACCTGATCGGCCGCCTGGTCTCACTGGCGTCGTAGACAGGGCCGCCCCCCTTCAGGGGCGCGGGGAACGGCGCAGTCTTTTCGGCTTCTAGGGGCGCGGGGAACTGCGCAATCCTTTAGCTTTTAGGGGCGCGGGGAACTGCGCATCTGTGAGGCCGGACGTCAGTCCACGAACTTCTGGTAGGACGCGTCAAGGTCCCGCACCTCCGCGGACGCATGCAACGCCACACCGTCAACCGGCTTCACATGCGCCCGCAAAAGCTCAAGCGTCCGCTCGGTCAGGAGGAGCTTCGTCTCGTCGGACCGCCCGGCCAGCAGCGCGAGCGTGACATGGACGAGCCCATGCCCGGTCACCTCCGACCCCACGACGACATCCTCCGCGGGCCGGAACCGCGTCTTGCACGCCTCGATCTTCGCGGCGGCCGTCTCCACCACCACGGCGTGCAGCGCGACAGCGAACCCCTGCCGGTCGAACGCGTCGGTGAGAGACGTCGAGTAGTCGACGGTGATCTGCGGCACGGGCACTCCTGTTCTAGGTCAACGCGCTCACCCTAACCGCAGGGCAAGCATCGCGATGTCGTCGTCCGGAGCCCCGCCGAACCGCTCCAGAAGCGTGTCGCACAGGGCGGACACCCCGGGCGGCGCCTCGGCCGCGGCCGTGCGGAGTTCCTCCATGGAGACCGCCAGATCGATGCCGCGGGTCTCGATGAGCCCGTCGGTGACCATGAGGAGGCGGTCCGTGGGATCGAGGAACAGTTCCACGGGCGGCTGCCTGGGCAGACCGAGGGCCAGACCGAGCAGCGGCCCGGCGGCCTTGGCGTACTCGGCGTTGCCCGAGTCACGGACGATCAGCGGCGGGATGTGGCCCGCGTTGGCGATCCGGGTGCGCCCGGTGGCCGGGTCGACGTGGACCAGGCAGACGGTGGCCGTGACCTCGGGGTGGTAGCGCTGCAGCATGTGGTCGAGCCGGTCGGCGAGCACCGCGGGATCGGATTCCTCGACGCAGTAGGCGCGCAGGGCATGGCGCATCTCGACCATGACGGTGGCCGCCTCCAGCGAGTGCCCGACGACGTCCCCGACCGCGGTGAGCACCCCGTCCTGGGTGCGCAGCGCGGCGTAGAAGTCGCCGCCGATCTCGGTCTGCCGGGACGCGGGCACATAACGCACCACGACGTCGACGCCGGGCAGGTCGGGCAGCCGGTGCGGCTGGGGCAGGAAGCTGTGCTGGAGCGTGAGGGCGACATGGCGCTCGACCTGGTACATCAGCAGGGGTTCGGCGGCGAGCGCGGTGGCCTGGGCGAGGCGGCCGACCGGCTCGGCGTCGTCGGGTTCGCCGGGCCTGGGTATGTGCAGGAGCGTCGCGAAGCACACCGGTGCCCGGCCGTCCTGGGTCAGGGTGAGCACGAGGCGGGCGTCGTCCCGGACGCCGGGCCGGAAGAAGCCCATGGGCCACATGTGCGCGGGCACGACGGTCCGGAACACCCCGGTGCGCCCCTTGCTCATCTGGTTGATCAGCCGGACGACGGCCTCCTGCGCGTGGCTGTCCGGCACGGCCAAGGGGCTGCGGCCCTTGGAGGTGCTGTAGTACAGCTCGCCGTCCGGACCGAGGACGAAGACGGCGGCCGGGCCGCCGGTGAGCCGGGCGGCGCCCTCGGCGGACGCGTCGGCGAGTTCCGTGAGGTTGCGCGCGGCCTGGACGGTGACGATCATCCCGGACAGCAGGGTCAGCCGGCGTACGAGCATCTCGGCGCCGGAGCGCGTCTGGGCGGCGCGCACCGCGGCCCGTACGACGGCCCGGATCTCCTCGGGTTCGGCGGGCACCGTCAGATACGCCTCGCCGCCGGCCTCCAGGCCCTCGCACCGGTCGGCGGGTGCCACGGCGGCGGCGGAGAAGTGGACGACGGGCAGCGTGGCCATGGGCGGCTGCGCCTTGAGCCGGCGGCACAGTTCGAAGCCGCTCATGTCCGGCAGTCCGTCGTCGATGAGGGCCACGTCGGGCAGGGATCCGGCGCGCAGCCGCACGTCGAGTTCGGCGAGCGCCTCGCCGGCGGTGGCCACGGGGACGACCCGGTGACCGGCTCGGCGCAGCACCGCCCCCAGCGCGTAGCGACTGGCCGGCATGTCGTCGACGATCAGCACGGTCGTACGTGTCCTGTTGGCGTTGCCGTCCATCTGCGCGGCCCCCGGGGCACAGTGGTGGGGCGGACCAGGGTTCGGGTTCCGCCCCACCAAATTAATGCCTTGTCAGCCGGTCCGGGTGAATACGGCCACGCTCCGTCCCGGAACGGCGAAACTGCCCGATTCCGGATCGTACGAAGAGGACCTGACGGTGGAGTCCGCTCCCGTCCGCTGCACCGGGTGCAGGGCGTACGCCGTCCCGGCCAGGGAGGCGACCCGCTGCTCCTGCTTCTCGGGGGTCGCGTTGAACACCACGACGAGATCGCCGAGTTCCATGGTGATCACCCCGGGGGTCTCGTCCTTGCCGGACAGCGGGAAGGACAGCTTCGACTGCACCTGCCCGGCGGTGCCGAGCCCGAAGACGCTCTCGCTCGTACGGATCCTCAGCAGGTCCTGGTACGCGGCGGAGGCGCCGTCGATCTGTGCGCAGCCCACCTTGAGGCCGGCGGACGTCAACAGGGGCTTGGCGTAGGGCCACTTGGACTCGTTGTCGGTGGCCATCGGCAGCCCGCGCCCGAAGCCGTTGCCGTCCCGGCAGTCCCAGTGGATCGCGTTGAACCAGTCGCCGCTGTCGTACGAGTTGCGGTCGAGCGACTTGGAACGCAGCAGGTCGGTGCCCGCCTGGGACAGTGCCGGGCCCTGTGAGAGCGCGGCCGTGGCCATCGCGAGGACCTGCATCCGGGCCCGGTCGGCGGCCGACGTGCCCTTGGGCAGCTTGAACGCGAGCGCGTCGAACAGCGACTCGTTGTCGTGCGCGTCCACGTACGCGAGGGCGTCGCCGGGCGCGTCCGCGTATCCGGCGGGCGCCCCGTTGTAGTCGACCTCGGAGCCCTCGACCTCCTTGCCGCCGGTGTCGGTGAAGCGGTACCGCGCGAGGTTGCCGGACAGCCCCACCTTGATCAGGTCCTGGTAGTGCAGGAGGCGGGCCTTCTGCTCGGCCGACGTGCCGTTGCCGTCCGAGGAGTTGGGGTCGGTGTAGAGGCCGGACGCGAAGCCCTGAACGCCCGGGTCCTCGTCGAACGGACCGCCGCCGCGCACGGCGTCACGGGCCCGGTCGGAGAAGGTGGCAATGCCTGTTCCGGCCATGTTCTTCTGGGTGGCCTGGACGAAACGGGCGTCGTCCGCGATCTCGCCGAAGTTCCAGCCCTCGCCGTAGAGGATGATCTTCTTCCCGTCGACGCCGTCCTTGGCGGGGGTGAGTGCGTCGAGGGCCTTCCTGACCGCCAGGATGTTGGCCTTCGGGTGGTGGCCCATCAGGTCGAAGCGGAAGCCGTCGACCTTGTACTCCTTGGCCCAGGTGACGATCGAGTCGACCACCAGCTTGCCCATCATGGCGTTCTCGGGTGCCGTGTTGGCACAGCAGGTGGAGGTGGCGACGCTGCCGTCGGCGAGGAGCCGCTGGTAGTAGCCGGGGACCACCTTGTCGAGCACGCTCGTGTCCGCCTGGCCGCTCGCGGTGGTGTGGTTGTAGACCACGTCCATGACGACCCGCAGACCGTCCTCGTTCAGCGACTTGACCATCTTCCGGAACTCGACCGTACGGCCCGTCCCGTCGGGATCGGTGGCGTACGAACCCTCCGGCACCGTGTAGTGGTACGGGTCGTAGCCCCAGTTGTACGCGTCCTTCGCCGCCACCTTCGCCACGCACTCCTGCTGCTTCTCGGAGTCGGCGGCGTAGGAGGAGAGGTCGCAGTCGGTCGTCGCCTGGTCCGCCTTCTTCTCCGGGATGGTGGCGATGTCGAAGGCGGGCAGGAGATGGACGTACGAAGTCCCGGACTCCGCAAGCTTCTTGAGGTGCTTGGAGCCCGCACTGCCCTTGTCGGTGAAGGCGAGGTAGGTGCCCTTGTCCTTCGCCGGGACCGTCTCGTCGTCGACGGAGAAGTCCCGGATGTGCAGCTCCTGGATCTGCGCGTCCTTCAGCGGTACGGCCTTGGGCTTCCGCAGGCCCGACCAGCCGTTCGGGGCAAGGGACTTGGCGCCCAGGTCCACGACGAGGCTGCGCTCGGAGTTCGTGGTGAGGGCGACCGAGTAGGGGTCGGTGACCTTGTTGGTGACGACCTCGCGGACGCTGGGCGCCCACACCTTCACGACGTACCGATAGGCCTTGTTCTGCCAGGACTTGGGGCCGGACACGGACCAGACGCCGGTGGCGTTGTCCCGCTTCATGGGCACGGTCTTCGCTGACGCGCCCGTGTCCCCGATCTCCAGCTTCACGTCCTGCGCGGTGGGCGCCCACACGGAGAGCGTCGGCCGTCCCTTGTCGAACGTCGGACCGAGGTCCGCCTTCGTGGCGCCGCCGTACACGTCGTCGAGCACGCCCGCGATCTGTACGCCGGTGGCCGCCAACACGGCTCCGTTCGCGGCCCGTTGGGAGGCCACGAGCTGGCCGCGCAACGCCTCGCGTACCCGGTCGCGGTCACGTGGGTCGACGGACCATGCCTGGTAGTCCTTGAGGTGCGGGAACTTCGCCTTCTGGGCGTCGGTGAGCGTCGCCTTGTCGAGCCGCAGCCAACGCTCGTCGTCGCTGGCCAGTGCGCCGTCCTCGACCTTGATGGATCCGTCGCGCGAGTACAGCAACTGGGTCGACGCGGCGGCCTCGTTGCCGTTCCAGGCGACGGTGTTCCGGTCGATCCAGACCGCCTTGGAGGTGGTGAGGTCGAGCGCGGCGGCGCTGCCCGCGGGCTGCGGGAGGAGGTACTTCTCCTGGCCGCTCAACAGCCACACCTCATGGCCGTTCGCCGTGAGGTCGAGCGACTGGTCGGTGGGCAGGTCCTTCTCGTCGCCCTTGTGGATGATGTAACTGAGGCTGGTGGCACCCTCGGTGAGCGGCACCTCGAAGACAGCGCCATACGTGTCAGTCTTCACCGGCTCCAGGGGCTTCGACCAGTCCGTGGGGTCCGCGGCGCCGGTCCAGGTGTGCAGTCCCCAGCCGTCGTAGTTCCCGTCGGCGCGCTGGTAGTGCAGTACGGCCTTGGTCTTGTCCGGCGCCGGGTAGTCGGCGGCCGGCCGCTCGGTCCGTACGGCCTCCTTGCCCTGCTCGACCCAGATCTCGCCGGTCTTGGTGACGTCGATCGTGCGGTCGGCGGAGACGTCCTTGTTGCCGTCCTTGTCGATGACGAGGAAGTTGACGTTCGACGCGCCCGGCTTCAGCTTCACGTAGGCGAAGGCCCCGTAGGCGTCCCGGCCGATGAAGTCGTGCCCCTCCGGCCAGGTGGTCGCCTCGCCGTCGGCGAGGTCGCCCCAGGCGTACAGCCGCCAGTCGGTGTAGTCGCCGTCCTCGCGCTTGTAGTGGACGACCGCGTACTCGCGCGAGGAGGCGCTCGGGATCTCCTCGGCGGGCGGAGTGCCGGTGGTGGAGGCAGCCGTCGTGCTCGCCGTACGTCCGGCGGAGTCGATCACAACCGCCTTGTAGCGCAGGGCGGTTCCGGCCGGTACGTCCTTGCCGACGACCTGGGTGACCTTGTACGGGGCGTGGTCGGCGGAGCCGAGCCTCTTCCACTTGCCGGTGCCGATCTGGGCGGCGAAGACGACTCGGTTGAGCTGTCCGCCGTCGACATCGGCCGCCAGCTCGACGGTGCCGGTGGCGCCCTCGGCGGGGGCCTTCAGCGTGAGAGTCGGCTTGGTCGCGGGCGGGGCGAGCCTGCCCGCCGCCTTGAACACGACCGAGGAGCCGGCCGGGACGGTGACGGTGACCTTCTTGTCCGCGCCGCTCTTGAGGGACTCGCCCCCGTCGCCCGTACCGGTGCCGTCCGTCCCGTAGATCCCGCGGAACGTCATGCCCGCCGAACCGGTCGCGAAGGTCGCCTCCTTCGCCTTGTCGGCGTTGTTCACGGCGACGACGTACTCGATGCCGGTCTTCGGGTCCGTGCGGGAGAAGGCGTAGACGCCGGCGCCGTCGGCCGCGTACCGCTCGGTCTGAACGCCGTCCGCGAGAGCCGGGTTGGCCTTTCGGAGCTTCGCGAGAGCACTGATCTGCTTGTAGAGCGGTGCACTCGTGTCGTACGCGTCCTCGGCGTGCGTACGGTCCGTGCCCAGCTCGTCGTCGTCCAGGTAGTCGGCCGTCTTCGAGGCGAACATGGTCTGGCGGGCGTCCTTGTCGCCGCCCGCGCCGGTGAAGCCCTGCTCGTCGCCGTAGTAGACGACCGGGTTGCCACGGCCGAGGAACATCAGCTCGTTGGCGAGCCCGTCCTTCTTCACCAGCTCGGCGTCGGACGCGTTCGGGTTGTCCTGCTTGAGGAAGGTGCCGATACGGCCCATGTCGTGGTTACCGAGGAAGGTGACCTGCTCGTACGCGTTGGCCTTGTCGGTCGTGTACTTGTAGTCGTCCCCGAAGACCGAGGCGAGCCGCTTCGCGCTGCCGCCCTGGGAGGCGTACGCCCGTGCCGCGTCCTGGAAGGGGAAGTCCAGCGTGGAGTCCAGGCGGCCCTCGGTGACGTACGGCGAGGTGATCGACGTGTCGGCCGAGTACACCTCGCCGAACATGAAGAAGTCGTCACGCCCCTGCTGAGCGGCGTACTTGTCGAGGGCGGTGGCCCACTGGGTCCAGAACTCCGTGTTGACGTGCTTCACCGTGTCGATCCGGAAGCCGTCGATGTCGTAGTCCCTGACCCACCGCTGGTAGATCTTCTCCATACCGCTGACGACCTCGGGACGCTCGGTCCACAGATCGTCGAGGCCGCCGAAATCGCCGTACGTGGAGTTCTCGCCGGCGAAGGTCGAATCTCCGCGGTTGTGGTACATCGACGTGTCGTTGAGCCACGAGGGCACCTTGACGTTCTTCTTCTCGGCGGGCACGACGGGCGTACGCGGGAAGGAGCCGTTCCCGACGGACGGGAAGTCCCCGGCCCCGTCCGCGTCCGCGTAGTCGGCGTCGTCGAAGGGCTCGCCGTCCTTCGTCAGGTACGGGAAGGCGCCCTTGGAGAGGTACGAGTAGGACTTCTCCTTGTAGTCGACGACGTCGGCCGTGTGGTTGGTGATGACGTCGAAGAAGACCTTCATGCCCTTGTCGTGGGCCTTGTCGATCAGCCGCTCAAGGTCCGCGTTCGTGCCGAAGTGCGGGTCGACCTGTGTGAAGTCGGTGATCCAGTACCCGTGATAGCCGGCCGAGGCGTCCTTGCCGGTGCCCTGCACGGGCTGGTTCTTGAAGATCGGCGCCATCCAGATGGCGGTGGTGCCGAGGTCCTTGATGTAGTCGAGCTTCTTCGTCAGGCCCTTGAGGTCGCCGCCCTGGTAGAAGCCCTTGTCGGTGGGGTCGTACCCGGTTTCGAGGCGGGAGCCGGTGAGGCCACCCTTGTCGTTCGACGTGTCGCCGTTGGCGAAACGGTCCGGCAGGACGAAGTAGAACTGCTCACGGGTGAGGTCGTTGCGGGCGGGCGTCTTGGCCAGCGCCGCGTCCGACGGGGGTGCGGGCGGGGTCGCTGCGCGCGCGGCGAGGGGCTGGACGAGCGCTGCCGCGAGAGCGGCCACGGCAACGGCCGCGACTCCTCCGCGATGCGGGGTTCGTCCGGGCTGCGTGCTGCGGCGCGCCCAGGGCGTCGGCCATCTCGGTATCACAGGCGTGAACTCCTTGCGATTACGGCTCTTTTGGGTCCGACCCCACGCCGCGGCACGGCTACGTTGCCGGGCGCCGGCGTGACCGTATCGCTTACGTAAGCTTTGCAGCAAGAGTCCTGAAACCGATGGCAAGAACTTTCACATTCGGTCGGGACCGAGGGCCTGCTCACCACGAGATCGGTGAACAGGCCCCCTTCTGCCGCTCAGCAGCTCGACTTGCCCGAGTAGACCGCCAGCGCCGTGTTCGCGCCCAGCGTCGCCGTGAGCTGGCCCGAACTGTTCACCGTCACCGTCGTGTTGGCCTGGACGTTGCAGTACGTGCCTGCCGCGAGCGAGGTCTGGTAGGTGCGGGTCAGCGACGAGGACTCGTGGTTGATGGCCACGAAGCCCTTGCTGCCGCGGCCGAAGGCGATGGCGTCGCCCCCGTTGTCCCACCAGTTGGTGACGGACTCGCCCCGGGTGGTGTTGCGGAAGGCGACCATCGACTGGATCTCCGGCCAGGCGTGCTGGCACTTCCAGCCGTCCTGCCAACAGGCGTTGACCGTGCCGCCGTTGGGCGGGCCCGCGTCCGTGGAGGAGAACTCGTAGCCGGAGTTGATGTCGGGCGCGCCGTACGGGTAGGCCAGCATGAAGACGTTCGCCAGGGTGTAGTTGGCGTTGTCCTTGTAGCTGAGCGTGGAGCCGTTGCGCTCGGTGTCGTGGTTGTCGACGAAGACGCCCGAGACGCCGCTGCTCATGTAGCCCCAGCCCTCGCCGTAGTTCTTCAGGTAGGCGAGGTTCTCGTTGTTGAAGACCCGCTTGAGGTCGAACGCGTACCGGAACTCCTGGACGTCGCCCGTGCCGGTGTACTCGGTCGGCTGGACCGCCTCGCCGGCGCCGTAGATGGCCTCCTGCTTCCAGTACACGGACGAGTTGCTCAGCCTGCCCTTGATGTTGGCGAGGTCGGCGGCCGGGATGTGCTTGGCCGCGTCGATGCGGAAGCCGTCGACACCGAGGGAGAGCAGGTCGTTCATGTACCCGGCGATGGCCCCGCGGACGTAGTCCTCACCGGTGTCCAGGTCGGCGAGCCCCACGAGTTCGCAGTTCTGGACGTTGCCGCGGTCCTGGTAGTTGCTGATCTGCGAGGTGCAGTTGTCGAAGTCGGGCGAGGAGTACAGGCCCGGGTAGTCGTACTTCGTGTAGGACGAGCCGCCCGTACCGGTGCCGCTGCCCGCCGACATGTGGTTGATCACCGTGTCGGCGACGACCTTCACACCGGCCGAGTGACAGGTGCTGACCATGTTCTGGAAGGCCGTTCGGTCGCCGAGCCGGCCGGCGATCCTGTAGCTGACGGGCTGGTACGAGGTCCACCACTGCGAGCCCTGTATGTGCTCGGCGGGCGGCGAGACCTGGACGTATCCGTAACCGGCGGGGCCCAGACGGTTGGTGCACTCCTTGGCGACCGAGGCGAAGTTCCACTCGAAGAGGACGGCGGTGACGTCCTTGGTGCCGGGCGGGGAGGCGTACGCGCTGCCCGCGGTGCTCGCGGGGACGACGAACGCGGCGGCGGCGAGTGCGAGCGCACCGGACAGAGCTCTCTTGGCCATGTGGGGGTCCTTCTCCATTGAAGGGGTGGGCCGTTGAAGGTTCTTGCTGCAAGATTCAACGGCCGTGCGGTGCGCCAGATAGTAGAAGCCCGCCTCCCGAAGCGGAAGGCGGGCTTCTGAAAATTCCGGAAAGTTCTTGCAGAACCCCCGAGTTGATGAACGGTCAGTCAGCGATCCACCACACTGTGGTGTCGGCCGGCAGCTTCGCCTCGCCGTCGTCCGTCACGGTGACCTCGCCGCTCGCGAGCAGCACCCGCCCGTGCGCCGGGACGGTCGCCGCCTCGCCGCCGGTGTTGGTCGTGCAGACGAACGCCCCACGGCGGAAGGCGAGTACGCCCTCGGGCGCCTTCAACCACTCGACACGGTCGCCCGCGCCGAGGTCGGCCTGCTCGCTCCGGACGGCGAGCGCGGACCGGTACAGCTCCAGGGTCGAGCCCGCGACGCCGCTCTGCGCCTCGACGCTCAACTCGCCCCAGCCGGACGGCTGGGGCAGCCAGCTGCCACCGCTGCCGAAGCCGTACGACGAGCCGTCCCGGGTCCACGGGATCGGCACCCGGCACCCGTCGCGGAACCCGTCCTGGCCCGCGCCCCGGAAGTACGCCGGGTCCTGGCGCACCTCGTCCGGCAGGTCGACGACGTCCGGCAGGCCCAGCTCCTCGCCCTGGTACAGGTACGCGGACCCGGGCAGCGCCAGCATCAGCAGCGTGGCCGCCCGCGCCCGGCGCAGACCGAGCTCGCGGTCTCCGGCGGTACGGATCTGGGTGCCGAGCCCGGCCGGGTTGGCGAACCGGGTCGCGTGCCGGGTCACGTCGTGGTTGGACAGCACCCAGGTGGCGGGCGCGCCCACGGGCCGCATCGCGTCGAGGGTCCGGTCGACACAGGAGCGCAGCTCCGCGGCGTCCCAATGGGTGCTCAGGTACTGGAAGTTGAAGGCCTGGTGCAGCTCGTCGGGGCGCACGTAGTTGGCGGTGCGCTCGATCGTCGGCGTCCATGCCTCGGCCACGAAGATGCGGTCGCCGGCGTACTCGTCGAGGACGATCCGCCAGGCCCGGTAGACCTCGTGGACGCCGTCCTGGTCGAAGAACGGCATGACATCGTTGCCCAGCAACTTCACCTGGTCGTGGGACCCCAGGTCCGGCAGTCCGTCCGCCTTGACCAGCCCGTGGGCCACGTCGATACGGAATCCGTCGACGCCCATGTCGAGCCAGAACCGCAGGATCGAGCGGAACTCGTCGCCGACGGCCGGGTGGTCCCAGTTGAAGTCGGGCTGCTCGGGCGCGAAGAGGTGGAGATACCACTCGCCCGGGGTACCGTCCGGCTCGGTCACCCGCGTCCAGGCGGGCCCGCCGAAGATGGACTCCCAGTCGTTGGGCGGCAGTTCGCCGTTCACACCCTTGCCCGCGCGGAAGTGGTAGCGCTCCCGCAGCGGTGAGCCCGGCCCCTCCGCGAGGGCCCGCTTGAACCACTCGTGCTGGTCCGAGGAGTGGTTGGGCACGAGGTCGACGATGATCCGCAGGGCGAGATCGTGGGCGTCACGGATCAGCGCGTCGGCGTCGAGCAGGTTGCCGAACATGGGGTCCACGGCCCGGTAGTCCGCCACGTCGTAGCCGGCGTCGGCCTGCGGCGAGGCGTAGAAGGGGCTGAGCCACACGGCGTCCACGCCGAGGTCGCGCAGATACGGGAGTCGGGAACGTACGCCCTCCAGGTCGCCCATGCCGTCGCCGTTGCTGTCGGCGAAGCTGCGCGGATAGACCTGGTAGATCACCGCGTCGCGCCACCAGTCGCGACGGTCGGCGACAGTGGCGAGAGCGGAGGTCGGGGCCGGGTCGGCGGAGTGCTGGCTCATAACATCCTTGAGGCGTAACGGAGTTCGGGTCATGGAGTCGCCGTGGCGGCGCGTGTCTTCTTCGTTTGTGGGACTGCTGCTGTGTGACCACTGATGTGGGACTGCGTGAACTGCTGACGAGGCGGTCGCGGTGTCAGCGGGGTCGGATGGACACCGCGACCGCCACCCGCGCCCCCGTTCAGGGGCGCGGGACTCTATCGATCTGCGGCTTCCGCCGCGTGGGCGCGATCAGCCGGCGTCATCCCTTCGTACCGCCCGCGGTGAGCCCGGTCACCAGGTTCTTCTGCACAAGGTAGAAGAACGCGGAGACCGGAATCGCCACCAACACCGCGGTGGCCGCCATCAGGTTGCGCTGCGCGTCGTGCTCGCTGACGAAGCTCTGCAGACCGACGGCGAAGGTGTACTTCGTGTCGGACAGCATGAACGTCGAGGCGAAGGCGACCTCGCCGAACGCGGTGATGAAGCTGTAGAAGGCGGCGACGGCGAGACCCGGCTTGGCGAGCGGCAGGATCAGCCGGAAGAACGTGCCGAAGGGCGAGAGCCCGTCGACGCGCCCGGCCTCGTCGATCTCGAAGGGGATGGTGTCGAAGTACCCCTTGAGCAGCCAGGCGCAGTACGGCACGGCCGTCGAGCAGTAGACGAGGATCAGGCCCAAGTAGTTGTCGATGAGCTGGAGTTCCGAAAGGATCTCGTACATCGGGACCATCAGCACGGCGACCGGGAACATCTGGGTGACGAGCAGGACCCACATGAACTTCTTGTAGCCGGGGAAGCGCATGCGGGAGACCGCGTAACCCGTCGTGGCCGCGACCAGGACGCCGATGACGGTCGTGCCGAGCGACACGAGGAGCGTGCTCCACATCCAGTCGAAGAACGGCGTGTGCTGCAGCACGAACGAGTAGTTGTCGAACGTCATCTTGCCGAGGATGTCCCCGGGGTGCAGGTAGTCGTCCTTGTCCGGGCCGAGGGACAGATAGACGAGCCAGGCGATCGGGAAGAGCGCGATCAGGCTCGCGACGACGAGGATGCCGTGCGAGGTCAGGGAGCCGGCGAGGCTGCGCTCGCCGCGCCGCGGCCCCTTGCCCGCCGGGGCGGTGTCCGCGGGGTCCCGGTCCGCCGGAGCGGGGGACGTGACTGTGGTGGTGCTCATGGGGACTCCTGCCTCAGATCGCGAGCTGCTGCTCATTGCGGGCCAGCCAGCGGCGGTAGACGGAGGTGAAGACGATCAGGATGGAGAGCAGCAGCACGCCGTACGCGGCGGACTGCGCGTAGTCGCGCGGCTGCTGGCCGAAGCCCAGTTGGTAGGCCCAGGTCACGAGGATCTGCGCGTCCGGCGCGGTGTCGCCGAAGAGCAGGAAGATGATGGCGAACTGGTTGAACGTCCAGATGATGCCCAGCAGTACGACGGTGGAGCTGACCGACCGCAGCCCCGGCAGGGTCACGTGCCGGAAGCGCTGCCAGGCGTTGGCCCCGTCCATCTCGGCGGCCTCGTACAGGACGCCATCGATGGACTGCAGGCCGCCGAGCAGCGAGACCATCATGAACGGCACACCGCACCAGGTGTTGACCATGATCGCGGCGAACCGCTGCCAGAAGGTGTCCTCCAGCCACAGGGGCGACGGCAGGTGCACCGCGTCCAGCATGGAGTTGATGACGCCGCCGTCGGCGAGCATGAAGCGCCAGCCGAAGACGGTGACGAAGGTCGGCACCGCCCACGGCAGGACCAGGATGAGCCGGTAGAAGGTCCGGCCGCGCAGCTTCTGGTTGAGCAGCAGCGCGAGGCCGAGGCCGATGGCGTAGTGGAGCAGCACGCACAGGGCCGTCCACACGATCGTCCAGATGAAGTGCGACCAGAAGCGGTCGTACGCGGTGGGGCCCCACAGGATGTCGGCGTAGTTGTCCAGGCCGATGAACTTGTACGTCGCGTCGATGTGGTTGACGCCGATCGTGCGGGCCGAGTTGAGGCTCGTGGCGTCGGTGAACGTCAGGTAGATGCCCCGCGCCAGCGGATAGAGCACCAGTACACCGAGCACGACGACGACCGGGGCGATCATCGCGTACGCGTACCAGTACCGCTGGTACGAGTGCTTCATGCGCTGGAGCGGTCCGGGGCGCGGAGCCCGCTCACCGCGGCGCTTGCCGGTCGCGCGGTCGATGACGACTGTCATGATTCGACACCTTCTGGAAAATCAGGGGTTGGGCGCACGTTCTGGAGACACGGCCGATGGCCGCCGGATCCGTCCCCCCTGACCCCCGTCTCGCGGGGGCCCGGCGGATCCGACGGCCACACGGGTCACTTGCTGAAGTCGGGCACCAGCTTGGCGATCGCGGTCTCCGCGTTGCCCAGGCCCTTGTCCAGCGACTCCTTGCCACCGGCGATCTTGGGCAGTTCGGTGTCGAGGGGACCCCACAGCGAGCTGTACTCGGGCAGTGCCGGGCGCGGCTGGGCGGCGGAGAGCACGCCCTGGTAGCCGGCGATGCCCGGGTCGGCCTTGACCTCGGTGGTGTAGGCGTCGTCGCGCGTCGGCAGCGTGGAGTTCTTGAGGGCGATCGTCTCCTGGGACTTCGCCGAGGTCATGAACTTCACGAACTTGAGCGAGGCCTCCTGGTGGGCCTTGTCCGAGCCCGCGTACACGGAGAGGTTGTGGCCGCCGGTCGGGGCGCCCGCCTCGCCGCTGGAACCGGCCGGGACCTTGGCGATGCCGAGGTTTTCCTTGTCCTTGAAGGCCGAGCCCTTGTAGAAGTTCGTGATCTCCCACGGGCCCTGGACGATCGCGGCGACCTTGCCGTTGACGAACGCGTCCTGGATGTGGGCGTACGCGTCCGCGGTGGTGTCGGCCTTGTGCAGGCCGCTGCCGCTGAAGAGGCCCTGCCAGGTCTTGTAGGCCTTCTTGGCCTCGGGCGAGGCGACGGTGATCTTCTTGGCGTCGGCGTCGACCGTGTCGGTGCCCTCGCCGTAGAGGAACGACTGCGCGTAGTAGGCCTGGGTGGAGCCCCAGTAGCCGTCGACGCCCGTCTTCTTCTTGATGGTGCCGGCGTCGGTCTTGAGGTCGGCCCAGGTGGTGGGCGCCCCGTCGAGGCCGGCCTTCTCGAAGAGCGCCTTGTTGTAGACCAGCGCGAGGGTGTCGGTGACCAGCGGCACACCGTACGTCTTGCCGTCGTACTTGGCCTGCTCGATCAGGCTGGGCTGGAACTTGCCCTGGTCCGCGAGGGCCTCGGTGCCGTCGAGCGGCAGGAAGAAGCCCTTCTTGGCGAACGCGGGGGTCCAGCCGACCTCGGAACGCAGGATGTCCGGGGCGCCCTTGGAACCGGCGGCGGTGTCGAACTTGTTCTGCGCCTGGTCGAACGGCACGTTGACGTACTTGACCTTGATGCCCGGGTTGGCCTTCTCGAATTCCTTCGCGAGGGCCTTGTAGACCGGTGCCTCGTTGGTGGCGTTGGACGTGTCCCACCACGTGATGGTGACCGGGCCGTCCGCCTTGCCACTGTCGTCGCTGTCGCCGCCGCAGGCCGTCGCCGCGAGGGCGAGGGACGCCACCAGTGCGGTGGCCGCTATGCCACGCCGCATGAGTTCTCCTTGAGGGTGAAAGCCCGTGTGCTTGAGGGATCGGCCCCGTCCGCCGTCCCTGCCGACTCTCCGACCGCACCGTTGCCGCCGCCGGGCGACGTGAACGTAACAGCGATGTAAGCGCCGCGAAAGACCTTGCAGCAAAAAAGTGCAAGAACGACGGACAGTTACCCGGGCGTGACCTCTTCTCGACCGTCCTGAGCCTTGATTCATGGGCATTCACCGGGAACGGGACCACTGTGCAAGACTCTGCAAGCTCTTGCCATACCCGTCGGTCACGGGGATCATCGCCCCGGCGGCGCCTTGCAGGAACCACCCGTCCCGCAGGCGCACACACGGTGTACGCGACGGACACAGCCCGGAATGCCGACCGAAGTGCCGACCAGAATCACGAGGGAACGCGATGACGCAGCAGCCCCGAGCGGGCCGATCAAGTGCCCGCACCCGTCGTTCGTTTGGTGGGCAGGGCGAGACCCGGCCGGTACAGTCCAGTCCTGTGACCACACGGCTTGCCGACATCGCAGCCCAGGCGGGGGTGAGCGAAGCGACCGTCAGCCGCGTCCTGAACGGGAAGCCGGGCGTCGCCGCCACCACCCGCCAGTCCGTTCTCGCCGCGCTCGACGTGCTGGGCTACGAGCGGCCCGTACGGCTGCGGCAGCGCAGCGAGGGGCTCGTCGGGCTGATAACCCCGGAGCTGGAGAACCCGATATTCCCGGCCCTGGCCCAGGTCATCGGCCAGGCGCTGACGCGGCAGGGCTACACGCCGGTCCTCGCGACCCAGACTCCGGGCGGCTCCACCGAGGACGAGCTGACCGAGATGCTGGTCGACCGGGGCGTCGCCGGCATCATCTTCGTCTCCGGACTGCACGCGGACACCTCCGCGGACATGCAGCGCTACGAGCAGCTGCGCGGCCAGGGTGTGCCGTTCGTCCTCGTCGACGGTTTCTCGCCAAAGGTGCAGGCGCCCTTCATCTCGCCGGACGACCGGGCTGCGATGGCGCTCGCGGTCACCCACCTCGTCTCGCTGGGTCACACCAACATCGGTCTGGCGCTCGGCCCGAAGCGGTTCGTGCCGGTCCAGCGGAAGATCGAGGGTTTCGTCCGCACGATGCAGGACCTGCTGGGGCTGGCCGCGGCCGACATCGAGGAGCGCCTGGTCCAGCACTCGCTGTACACGCTGGAGGGCGGCCAGGCGGCCACCGCGGCGCTCATCGACCGTGACTGCACGGCCATCGTCTGCGCGAGCGACATGATGGCGCTCGGTGCCATACGGGCCGCACGGCAGCGCGGTCTCGACGTCCCCAAGGACATCTCCGTCGTCGGTTTCGACGACTCCCCGCTGATCGCGTTCACGGACCCGCCCCTCACCACGGTCCGCAAGCCGGTCCCGGCCATGGGCCAGGCCGCGGTACGTACGTTGCTGGAGGAGATCGGCGGGACACCGGCGCCCCACAGTGAGTTCGTGTTCATGCCGGAACTGGTGGTGCGGGGTTCCACCGCTTCGGCTCCTGGGGACCGAAATCGTACGTAAGCAGTAGTGCCCCACATACTCCGGGTGTAGAACGTGCGGGCAGGACCCACCCGAGGGATGATCGGTGGGGAAGGGCTTATCTGGCAGACTCTGTCTCTATGGGTGAGAGCACCGTGACGACACTGGAAGGCCAGGAGCAGGCCGCACACCAGCCCGTCGCGGACGAGGCGAACAGCCGCGCGGGGCAAGGTTTCCTGCGCCGCCTGCGTACGCCTCGCCGCCCCCGGCTGTGGTTCGAGATCCTGCTGATCGCGGTGAGTTACTGGACGTACTCACTGATCCGCAACGCGGTCCCCGAGCAGCGGGCGAAGGCGCTGGAGAACGCCGACTGGATCTGGAAGGTCGAGCACCACCTCGGCATCGCCGTGGAGGAGTCCGTCAACCACGGCGTGAACTCGGTGACTTGGCTGATCGTCGGGATGAACTACTACTACGCGACGCTGCACTTCGTGGTGACGCTGGGCGTCCTGGTGTGGCTCTACCGCAGCCATCCGGGCCGTTACGCGGCGACGCGCATGGTCCTCTTCGCCACCACCGGTGTGGCCCTGGTCGGCTACTACCTGTATCCGCTGGCGCCGCCCCGTCTGATGAACGGCAGCGACTTCATCGACACGGTCGTCGTCCACCAGACCTGGGGCTCCATGGCCTCCGGCGACCTGAAGAACATGTCGAACCAGTACGCCGCGATGCCGTCCATGCACATCGGCTGGTCCCTCTGGTGCGGCCTCACGATCTTCGCCCTGGCCTCGGTCCCCTGGGTCCGCGTCCTCGGCCTGCTCTACCCCACGCTGACCCTGGTGGTCATCGTCGCAACGGCCAACCACTTCTGGCTCGACGCGGTGGGCGGCATGATCTGCCTGGCCTTCGGCTACACGGTGGCAAGGCTCTGGTACGGATCGATGCCGTACGCCTTGCCGCAACTGGTCCCGGAGACACCGCCGAGGCGCCGCTTGCTGCCGACGAAGGCTTAGCCCCCACCGGCCGTCGGCCACGACCCGGCCGACCCCTTCAGGTCGCGCCGCCGGCCTCCCTCAGCGCGCCCAGGAAGCTCCGCAGGGCAGGCTGCCGCGGCGCCCCCTCCCGGACCGCGGCGAAAATCGACCGCACCGGCTCCGGCCCCCGGACCTCCCGCACCACCACACCCGGATGCCGGCTGCCCAGCCCCAGCCGAGGCACAAGGCTCACGCCCAGCCCCGCCGCGACGAACCCCTGCGCGGTCGCGTAGTCCCCGCTGTCCACCACGACCCGCGGCCGGAACCCGGCGGCCTCGCACGCCAGGAGCTGCGCATCGAGGCACGGCCCGGGCCACTCGCTCCCCACCCACGGCTCCTCGGCGAGGTCGGCCAGCGCGACGGTCCGCCGCCCGGCCAGCGGATGCCCCTTGGGCAGCACGGCGAGGTAGGGATCGTCGAGCAGCCGCACAAGCCGCACACCGTCGGGCCCCGCCTCCTCCGAGGGCCGGACCACGAGCGCCAGATCCGCCCGCCCCTCCTTCACGTCCGGCAGCGAGTCCTCGTAGTCGACGAGCTTCAACTCGACCTGCACACCGGGATGTTCGGCCCGTACCTTCGCCACGGCCGGAGCCACCAGCGCGGCCCCGGCGGTGGCGAAGTACCGCACGGCGAGCCGCCCCGTACGCCCCTCCAGCAAGTCGACGAGCGCGGTCTCGGCCTCGGCGACCTGCCGCCCGATGACGTCCGCGTACTCGGTGAGCATCAGCCCCGCCGCGGTGGGCCGCACACCGCGCCCGACCCGTTCGAGCAGGGGCGTACGAGCCTCCTTCTCCAGGACGGCGATCTGCTGACTGACGGCGGACGGCGTATAGCCGAGCCGCGCGGCAGCCGCCGTCACGGAACCGCTGGTCACCACGGCCCGCAGCATCTGCATGCGTCGCACATCAAGCATGCAGCAGAGCTTAACAGTGCATGCAAGATCCTTCACTTGTCCTTACACCACAGTCTGCCCCACCGTGGACGCATGCCGCTCACATCGACCCTCCGCATGGCCGCCCTGGCGCTCCTCTGGGGCTCCGGCTTCCTGTGGATCAAGCTGGCCCTGAACCACGGCCTGTCCCCCGCCCAGATCACGATCACCCGCTGCGCCCTGGGCACGGCGGTGCTCCTCCTCCTGGCCCGCTCGGCAGGCCAGCGCCTCCCCCGCGACCGTGCGACCTGGACCCGCCTCGCCGTCGCGGCCCTCTTCTGCAACGCGATCCCCTTCGCCCTCTTCAGCATCGGCGAGCAGACGGTCGACTCGGGCATCGCGGGCGTACTGAACGCGACAACTCCCCTGTGGTCCCTGCTGCTCGGCATCCTGCTGGGCACCGACCGCGGACTGGGCCGCGTCCGCCTGACCGGCCTGTTCCTGGGCTTCGCGGGCACGCTCCTGATCTTCGCCCCCTGGCAGCGCTCGGCGGGCCTGCTGACCTGGGGCGCCCTGTCCCTCCTGGCCGCCGCGGCGAGCTACGCCATCGCCTTCGCGTACATGGCCCGCAAACTCACCGACCGGGGCGCCCCGATCGCCATGTCGGCGGCCCAACTCCTGGCCGCCACAGCCTGGACGACCCTCTCCGTCCCCACCGCCGGCCCCCTGCACACCGACACCACGGGCCTGCTGGCGATCACGGCGCTGGGCATCCTCGGCACGGGCGTCACGTTCTACCTCAACTACCGCCTCATCGCGGACGAGGGCCCCACCAGCGCGGCAACGGTCGGCTACCTGCTCCCGGTCGTCTCCGTCGCGCTGGGCGCCCTGGTCCTCGACGAGTCCACGGGCCCCCGCATCTGGGCGGGCATGGCAGTGGTCCTGGCCGGCGTGGCGATGACCCGCACCCGCAAGACATCAGGAGGGGACGTGGCGGGGCGTCCGTCCGACCCCGCCCCTACCGTTCAGCGGCCCCGTAGAACAGCTCCTCGACAACGGCCCGAGCCCGCCGAGTAGTACGCCGATAGTCATCGAGCATGTCCCCCACATGCCCGGGCCCGTACCCCAAGTAGCGCCCCACGGCGGCAAGTTCACGCCCGTCCGAGGGGAACGTGTCCCCCGCCCGCCCCCGCACCAGCATCACGGCATTCCGCACCCGCGTAGCCAGTACCCAGGCCTCGTCCAGCGTCGAAGCATCCTCACCGGAGATCAACTCCGCCGCGCAGGCCGCCGCGAGAGCCTCCCGCGTACGAGTGGTCCGCAGCCCGGACTCCTCCCACCCGTGCCGCAGCTGAAGCAACTGGACGGTCCACTCCACATCGGACAGCCCCCCGCGCCCCAGCTTGGTGTGCAAGGTCGGATCCGCCCCGCGAGGCATCCGCTCGGACTCCATCCGGGCCTTCAACCGCCGGATCTCCCGCACGGCATCCTCGCCAAGACCCTCCGCCGGATACCGCAGCGGATCGACCAGCTCGATGAACCTCTGCCCCAACTCCTCGTCCCCGGCGACGACTTCGGCCCGCAGCAGGGCGTGCGCCTCCCACACGAGAGACCACCGGCGGTAGTACGCCTCGTACGACTTCAGCGTCCGCACGAGCGGCCCGGACTTCCCCTCGGGCCGCAGATCCGCGTCGATCAACAACGGCGGATCGGCACTGGACACCTGCAACAGCCGCCGCATCTCGGAGACCACGGAGTTCGCGGCCCGGGAGGCCTCCTGCTCGTCGGCCCCTTCCCAGGGCTCGTGCACGAACAGCACATCCGCATCGGACCCGTAACCCAGCTCGTGCCCGCCGAAGCGCCCCATCCCGATGACTGCGAACCGGGTGGGCAGGGTGTCCCCCCACCGGTCCCGCACCACGGCCCGCAAGGTCCCCGCGAGTGTCGCCGCCGTCAGATCCGAGACGGCCCCGCCGACCAGGTCGACCAGCGCACCCTGGTCGGCGTCGGCCGGCGTCTCCTCCGTCCCGTAGGACTTCACGATGTCGATGGCGGCCGTACGGAACAACTCCCGTCGCCGCACGCCACGCGCGGCGGTGACCGCGGCCTCGCCCCCGCTGGCACGCCCGACGGCCGCGAGGATCTCCTGCTCCAGATGGGCCCGGCTGCGGGGTTCGAGCCCGCCTCCGTCGCCGTCGCCGAGCAGTGCCACGGCCTCGGGCGCCCGCATCAGCAGATCGGGGGCGAGCCGCCCGGCGGACAGCACCCGGGCGAGGTTCTCGGCCGCGGCCCCTTCGTCCCTCAACAGCCGCAGATACCAAGGGGTCTTGCCCAACGCGTCCGACACCTTGCGGAAGTTGAACAGCCCGGCGTCGGGATCCGCGGAATCCGCGAACCACCCCAACAACACGGGCAGCAGGGTCCGTTGGATGGCGGCCTTCCGGGAAACCCCGGAGGCGAGCGCCTCCAGATGCCGCAACGCGGCGGCAGGATCTGCGTACCCCAGCGCGACCAACCGCTCCCGCGCCGCGTTCGTACTCAACCGGCTCTCGCCGGGCGCCAGTTGGGCGACGGCGTCGAGCAACGGCCGGTAGAAGAGCTTCTCGTGCAGCCGCCGCACCACGGAGGCGTGCCGCTTCCACTCCCGGTTCAGCTCGGCGATGGGGTCGGTGCGCAGCCCCAACGACCGCCCGATACGCCGCAGATCGGCGTCCTCCTCGGGCACGAGATGCGTACGCCGCAGCCGGAAGAGCTGTATGCGGTGCTCCATGGAACGCAGGAACCGGTAGGCGTCCTCCAGCAGCACGGCGTCGACGCGCCCCACGTACCCGCCCGCGGCCAGCGCGTTCAAGGCGTCCAGCGTGGTCCCGCTGCGCAACGACGTGTCGGCCCGCCCGTGCACCAACTGCAGCAGCTGCACGGCGAATTCGACGTCCCGCAGACCGCCGGGACCGAGTTTCAGCTCGCGCTCGATCTCGGCAACGGGGATGTTCTCGACCACCCGCCGCCGCATCTTCTGCACGTCGGGGACGAAGTTCTCCCGCTCGGCGGCCTGCCAGACGAGCGGCGCGAGCGTGGCGACGTAGGACTCCCCCAGGTCGAGGTCCCCGGCAACGGGCCGGGCCTTCAACAGGGCCTGGAACTCCCAGGTCTTGGCCCACCGCTGGTAGTAGGCGAGGTGGCTGCTGAGCGTCCGGACGAGCGGCCCGTTCCGCCCCTCGGGCCGGAGATTGGCGTCGACGGGCCAGATCGACCCCTCCACCGTGGTCTCGGAACAGATCCGCATCAGATGCGAGGCCAGCCGGGTGGCGGCCCGCAGGGCCTTCCCCTCGTCGGCCCCGTCGACGGCCTCCCCGACGAAGATGACATCGACGTCGGACACGTAATTCAGCTCGTGTCCACCGCACTTGCCCATCGCGACCACCGCGAGCCGGCACATCGCGGCGTCCTCGGGCGCGGCCGCCTGTGCGATGGCGAGCGCGGCCCGCAGGGTGGCCGTCGCGAGATCGGCGAGCTCGGCGGCGGTCTGCGCGACGTCGGTCGTCCCGCACACGTCACGTGCGGCGATGGACAGCAGGCACCGCCGGTAGGCGACGCGCAGCGTCACGGGGTCGGAGGCCTCGGCGAGCCCGCGTTCGAACTCCGCGGTGCCCGGGTGCAGGTCCTGCGGCTCGTACGTCACGAGGACCTGCCAGTCGAGCGGATGCCGCGCGAGGTGGTCGCCGAGCGCGGCGGACGCGCCGAGCACCCCGAGCAGCCGGTCGCGCAGCGGCTTGGCCGCGATCAGCGTGTCGAGCAGCTCGCGCTGGGCCGTGTGACCGTCCTGCGCCTCGACGAGCCGTACGAGCCCGAGCAGCGCCAGGTCCGGATCGGCGGTGGCTCCGAGCGCGTCGAGCAGCACCGGATCGTTCCGTATCGGCGCGAGTTCCGCGCTCTCCATGAGCCGTTCCGCGGCGGACGGATCGGTGAAACCGTGCCGCAGCAGCCGCGAGAAGGTACTGCTCCTGCGCCCCGGCGCCATCATCCCCGGCCTCCTGCCTCCCACGGATCAAGGTCGTACGGCCCTGAGCCTAACCGGAGAGCCTGGGGGAAGCGCCTGGACGCGGGACAGCGGTTTCAGCGGGCCACGACCATCGTGGCCGGTCGGCGCGGGTCCACGAGCCCGTCCGGTCTGCCGGCCGCGGCGAGCGGATGTCCCGGGGCGGAGGTCCTGTGGCCGGTCGCCGGCCCACGCCGTGGCCGCGGGACCGATGAGTTCCGTCGGCGGGCGGGGTCTGTCCTGGTGAGGAATCATCCAGTCATCCACCAGGTCCGGAGGAGAGCTCATGAAAGCACGGTCCGAGCTGGACACGCGCTACAGCGACGAGACCGCCACCGCACGCCCCTGGTCCGAGGCCGAGGCGCTGCTGGCCGAGTCCGAGCTGTTCTGGATCTCGACGGTACGCCCCGACGGACGGCCGCATGTGACGCCCCTGCCGACGGTGTGGTCGGACGGCGCGCTGCACTTCTGCACCGGGCCCGAGGAGCGCAAGGCGCGCAACCTCGCGCTGAACCCGAGCGTCGTACTGACCACAGGAACCAACACCTGGAACAAGGGGTACGACCTCGTGGTGGAGGGCGAGGCGGTCCGGGTGTCCGACGACGCCAGGCTGCGCGAGCTGGCCGAGGAGTGGGAGCGCAAGTACGGCAGTTTCTGGCACTTCGAGGTCGGCGACGGGCACTTCCAGCACGGCGCCGGAAAGGCCCTCGTTTTCTCGGTGGCGCCCGGGACCGTTTTCGGCTTCGGTAAGGGAGAGCCGTTCAGCCAGACCCGCTGGCGGTTCGACGGACGCAGGACCTGAAGGCACAACGCCCAAGACAACAGCTACGACAGCTACGACAGCTACGACAGCTGCAAGAGACACGACAGCTACGACGAACGCCTAAGACAATGCGTACGACAAAGGAGTCGTCCATGGACATGGCCCTTGAAGTGATCACGCTTCCCGTCACCGACATCGACCGGGCGAAGGCCTTCTATCAGGACAAGGTCGGATTCCACGTCGACATCGACACCGAGGTGATGCCGGGCGCCCGCGTGGTCCAGCTGACACCCCCCGGTTCCGGCTGTTCGATCGCGCTCGCCGAGGGCGTACCCATCCCGACGGGAACACCGCAGCCGGGCACGTACCACGGCCTGCAGCTGGTCGTGGCGGACGCCAAGTCGGCCTACGAGGAGCTCACCGCCCGGGGCCTGGACGTCAGCGAGCCCGTCCAGTACGCCCCCCAGGACGGCGGCACCTTCATGCACTTCACGGACCCGGACGGCAACGGCTGGGCCATCCAGGAATTCCGCGAGCGCGCCACAAAGCCCCTGCACAAGCTGATGACGGACCTGGCCGAGCAGACCCCGTGACAGGTCCGCACACCGGCTGACCCCACGATCAGAGATCGTCGGGGAGGATCCGGAAGTGGGTGTGCCTGCCGCCGAGCGGACGGACGTTCCGGAAGTCGCGGAGGTCCCGGGCCAGAACGGCGTCCGCGCCGTACTCGGCGGCAAGTGCCCCCTTCACCGCGTCCACCAGGTGGCGATGGCAGCGTGGTGGCGGTGGCAGCGTGGCGGGACGGTGCGCCATGAGCCCGGCCGAATTGCCGAGTTCCCGGGGCAGGGAGGCCGTCAGCGTGCGCCGTACGACTGCCGGCTCGACACCGCGTTCCAGCCAGGCGCAGACCACGGGCGCAAGGCGGCCGATGTCGCAGCACGCCGCCCGACGGTCGCAGGCCGTCGGTCACAGGCCGTCCAGAACATTCATGATCGCCGACACGACACGGTTCCGCCGACGATGGCTCTTGCTGCAGAACCGCCGCCTGCGCCACCGACCCCTCGGCTGCGGCACCGGAACACCACACCACTTGCACGGCCGCGTTCGCTCCACTGGATCCCCACCCATACCGCGACTGTAGCGGCCACCCCGGTCCGGTCGCCTTCGCCGGTCCGGAGGCTAGGCTCCGCCCCACGGCACCAGAACCCCGATACGGCAGCAGGGCCCGGACCGCGCCTCGCGGTCCGGGCCCTGCCCCGTGCGGTGCCGCCGACCCTGCGGCGGCGGTGTGTCAGCTCTGTGTGGTGTCGTCGCCCGTCGGCTCGGCGCCCTCGGCTGCGGCGGCCTTCTCGCGCATCTTGCGTACCAGCTCCGCCTTCTGTTCGGCGGCGCCCTGGCGGTCGAGGTTGCGGTACGGGCCGTTGTTCTGCCGTTCGGCGCGGGACTGCTTCTTGCGCTGGCCGCCGCCCATGCCCACGGGATTGTTGATGTTCTTGCTCACGGTCACGGGTTCTCCCGGTAATGAAGTGAAATGATCTACGGCTTCGTCGGTGGGGGACGGGCGGGGCCCGTCACGCTCTCACTCGTAAATCGGCGTCTGGAAGAACATGACAAAGACGGTACCCGGTTCCGTCGGCCCCGCGCACCAACCTTTTCGCCGCCCCGGCATCGGCCGGGCCCCGGCGAGCGTCTGGGGTCGGCCGTTTCCTTCCGGGAGGACACCTTGGGGCCGCCGGTCCACGACCGTCGGCCCCAAGGTGTCGAATCGGCTGGTCAGCTGGATACCTCGCTGACCTGCGCTTACAGCACCGGCAGGTTCTTCCGCAGCTCGAAGGCCGTCACCTCGGAGCGGTACTCCTCCCACTCCTGGCGCTTGTTGCGGAGGAAGAAGTCGAAGACGTGTTCGCCGAGGGTCTCGGCGACGAGGTCGCTGCGCTCCATGAGGGTCAGGGCCTCACCGAGGTTCTGGGGAAGCGGCTCGATGCCCATCGCGCGGCGTTCGGCGTCGGAGAGGGCCCAGACGTCGTCCTCGGCGCCCGGCGGGAGCTCGTAGCTCTCCTCGATGCCCTTGAGGCCGGCGGCGAGGAGCATCGCGTACGCCAGGTACGGGTTCGCGCCCGAGTCGAGGGAGCGGACCTCCACCCTCGCCGAGCCCGTCTTGCCGGGCTTGTACATCGGGACGCGGACGAGGGCCGAGCGGTTGTTGTGGCCCCAGCAGATGTACGAGGGGGCCTCACCGCCGGCGCCCGCCGTGCGCTCGGAGCCGCCCCAGATGCGCTTGTAGGAGTTGACCCACTGGTTCGTGACCGCCGCGATCTCCGCCGCGTGCTTCAGCAGGCCCGCGATGAAGGAGCGGCCGACCTTGGAGAGCTGGTACTCGGAGCCCGACTCGTAGAAGGCGTTGCGGTCGCCCTCGAAGAGCGAGAGGTGCGTGTGCATGCCGCTGCCCGGGTGCTCCGAGAACGGCTTCGGCATGAAGGTCGCGTTCACGCCCTGCTCCAGCGCCACCTGCTTCATGACCAGGCGGAACGTCATGATGTTGTCCGCCGTCGAGAGCGCGTCCGCGTAGCGGAGGTCGATCTCCTGCTGGCCCGGGGCTCCCTCGTGGTGCGAGAACTCGACCGAGATGCCCATCGACTCCAGCATGGTGATCGCCTGGCGGCGGAAGTCCATGCCGACGTTCTGCGGCGTGTGGTCGAAGTAGCCGGAGTTGTCGGCGGGCGTCGGGCGCGAGCCGTCGACCGGCTTGTCCTTCAGCAGGAAGAACTCGATCTCCGGGTGGGTGTAGAAGGTGAAGCCCAGGTCGGAGGCCTTGGCCAGGGCCCTCTTCAGCACGTACCTCGGGTCCGCGAAGGACGGCGAGCCGTCCGGCATGAGGATGTCGCAGAACATCCGGGCCGTGCCGGGGGCCTCCGCACGCCAGGGAAGGACCTGGAAGGTCGAGGGGTCCGGCTTGGCGATCATGTCGGACTCGTATACGCGGGCGAAGCCCTCGATGGCCGACCCGTCGAAGCCGATGCCCTCGTCGAAGGCCTGCTCCAGCTCCGCCGGGGCCACGGCCACCGACTTGAGGAAGCCCAGCACGTCCGTGAACCACAGGCGTACGAAACGGATGTCGCGCTCTTCCAAAGTACGGAGCACGAACTCCTGCTGCTTGTCCATCTTCCGCTTCCACCCAATCTTGCTGGTCAGGCCGCCTGCTCCCGTCCCAGGGAGGCGGTCGGGCACCTGCGCATCACACCACAACAGCATTTCATGCGCGTTGCGGACCCAGATCGCCCGGCCGACCTCCGCCTGAACGCCTGACATACGGCAGGTGTACTGCTCTGACGCCCATCTTGCCTGTTGCGTGCCACACATGTAATGGCCGGCCACTGCCGTCTCCGGGGCAGGGGACGAAACCCTCATTTGGCCATTCCTCCGGCCTCCCCGCGTACACCCACTCCTCCCCCACTACGATCAGCTGACCACTTGACTGTCCCTTTTCCCCAGAAGGACCACCCCATGGGTTCCGCCAAGAAGACAGAGTCCCAGTCGCGCAAGGCGCGGATAGAGGAGATGCGGCGCGCCGAGCAGACCCGTGAGCGCCGCAACCGGATCCTCACGATCACCGCGAGCGTGATCGTCGTCGCCGGTCTCGTGGCCGGCGGTGCGTTCCTGATCAACTCGCAGTCCGACGACAAGGACAGCGCGTCGGGCGACTCGAAGTCGACGTCGGGGAAGTTCGTCACGGGCAAGGACGGGGTGAAGACGTGGAGCACCAAGCTCACGCAGAACCACGTCACCAAGGACGTGAAGTACCCGATGGAGCCCCCGGTCGGCGGTGACCACAACCAGGTGTGGATGAACTGCAACGGCGACGTCTACACCAAGGCGATCAAGAACGTGAACGCCGTGCACTCGCTCGAGCACGGCGCGGTCTGGGTGACGTACAACAGCAAGGCGTCGGACGCGGACGTGAAGGCGCTCTCGGAGAAGGTCAAGAAGACCCCGTACACGCTGATGAGCCCGGTCGAGGACCAGAAGGACCCGATCATGCTCTCCGCGTGGGGCCATCAGCGTACGGTGACGAGTGCGAGCGACCCGGCCGCCGCCAAGTTCTTCGAGACGTACGTCCAGGGCAAGCAGACGCCCGAGCCGGGCGCCGCCTGCACCAACGGCCTGTCGCAGTGAGGAAGATGAGGTTCGCCGGCTGGATCTCCGGAGTCGCCGCGGCCGTCGTCGTGGCGGTCGGGGCGATCACGTACGCGGTCGCCGACGGCGACGACTCCGGTATGAAGGCCCCGGCGGCCGACTCCGCGGACGCGGGCTTCGCGCGTGACATGGCGGTGCACCACCAGCAGGCCGTCGAGATGTCGTACATCGTGCGCGACCGGACCAAGAACGAAGAGGTACGCCGTCTCGCGTACGACATCGCGCAGACGCAGGCCAACCAGCGCGGCATGATGCTCGGCTGGCTGGACCTGTGGGAGCTGCCCAAGGTGTCGGCCGAGGAGCCGATGGCGTGGATGGACATGAGTGGCATGCCGTCCGCCGGGGACGGCTCGCTGATGCCGGGCATGGCGACGACGGCCCAGATGGAGTCGCTGGGCAAGCTCGACGGCAAGGCCGCCGAGATCCGCTATCTGCAGCTCATGTACGCCCACCACATGGGCGGGGTGCACATGGCCAAGGGCTGTGTGGAGCGCTGCCAGGTCGGCGTCGAGCGACGGCTCGCGCAGGGGATGGTCCAGGCGCAGGAGTCGGAGATGCAGCTCATCACCGACCTGCTGAAGAAGCGCGGCGCGAAGCCGCAGGCCTGAGCCCAAGCCTGTAGGCCTGCGCCCACGTCCGTAGGCCTGCTCCGAAGCCGCAGGCCTACGCCCGGCGCTGAGCCTCCGAGCCGAGCCCGGCGGGAAGCCTCCCGGCCGGGAGGCCACTGGGGCGCGACCCGCTTTATGTCGGGCATCGCGCCCCAAATCCTTTGCACATGCGGTTCCTTGGGCGCTTCTTGGCCCAGCCATGCCCCCGCCATTCCCCTGGCATGAATGGTTCATCGCAAGAGTGACCCCCATCCAGAGATCCATTAGGGGGTTCTCCATGAGATCCAACCGAGCCGCGGTGCGAGCCGGAGTGAGCATGGCGGCGACACTGCCTCTGCTCGCCGGCGCGCTGGCACTCGGCATACCCGCGGCCCATGCGTCGACCGACCCGGACGGCCGCGACACGCTCCAGGGCACCAAACCGCTGTGGGCCACCGCCCAGGCGGACAAGGGAGCCACGGCGGACGCCTCCCGGGTCTCGGCCCGGGTCTATCTCGCCGGCCGGGACGCGGCGGGCCTGAGCGCCTACGCCAAGGCCGTCTCCGACCCGTCGTCGGCCTCGTACGGGAAGTACCTGAGCGCGGGGCAGGCCGACGCCCGCTTCGGCGCGACCAAGGCCCAAGTGGCCCAGGTCACCGCGTGGTTGAAGTCGGCCGGTCTGACCGTCACGGACACGACGCGGCACTACCTCTCGGTGACGGGTGAAGTGGCCGACGCGGAGAAGGCGTTCGGCACCCAGCTGCACAACTACGCCAAGGGCAAGAAGACTTACCGGGCGCCCTCGAAGACCGCCTCGGCGCCCGCGGGCCTGAACGGCGCCGTCCTGACCGTCACCGGCCTGGACAACGCCCCGCACAAGGCGAACCACTCCGACACGCTGCCGCCGCCGGACGCCGTGTTCCACAACGCCGGGCCGTTCTCCTCGTACTACGGCTCGAAGACCGCGACGACGCTCCCGAAGGCGTACGGCACGAAGATCCCGTACGCCGTCAAGGGCTACACCGGCAAGCAGCTGCGGGCCGCCTACGGGGCGGGCCGGGCGACCGGCAAGGGCGTGACCGTGGCGATCACGGACGCGTACGCCTCGCCGACCATCGCGGCGGACGCGGCCACGTACGCGGCGAAGCACGGCGACGCGGCGTACCGCGGCGGGCAGTTGAGCCAGGTGCTGCCGACGCAGTACACGCGGACCGAGGAGTGCGGGGCGGCGGGCTGGTACGGCGAGGAGACCCTCGACGTCGAGGCCGTGCACGCCGTCGCGCCCGCCTCGAACATCGTCTACGTGGGCGCCGAGTCCTGCTACGACGACGATCTGCTCGACTCGCTCGGCAAGATCGTCGACGGTCATCTGGCCGACATCGTCTCCAACTCGTGGGGCGACATCGAGGCCAACCAGACGCCGGACCTCGCCGCCGCCTACGACCAGGTCTTCCAGCTGGGCGCGATCGAGGGCATCGGCTTCTACTTCTCGTCCGGCGACAACGGCGACGAGGTCGCGAACACCGGTACGAAGCAGGTCGACACCCCGGCCAACTCGGCGTGGGTGACGGCGGTCGGCGGCACCTCGCTGGCCGTCGGCAAGGGCGACACGTACAAGTGGGAGACCGGCTGGGGCACGCTCAGGGCCACCCTGTCGGACGACGGCAAGAGCTGGACCGACTTCCCGGGCGCGTACACCTCGGGCGCGGGCGGCGGCACCAGCGCGACGGTGAAGCAGCCGTTCTACCAGCGTGGCGTGGTCCCCTCCGCGCTCGCGAAGGCGAACGGCAAGCAGGCCATGCGGACGGTGCCGGACATCTCCGCGATCGCCGACCCCAACACCGGGTTCCTGGTCGGGCAGTCGCAGACCTTCCCTGACGGAACGCAGAAGTACGACGAGTACCGCATCGGCGGCACCTCGCTCGCCTCGCCCGTCATCGCGGGCATCCAGGCGCTCGCCCAGCAGCAGCGCGGCGGTCACCCGATCGGTTTCGCCAACCCGGCGATCTACGACCGGTACGGCTCGAAGCTCTACCACGACGTCACGGACCGCCCGACGGGCCGCGATCTCGCGGTGGCGCGCGTCGACTTCGTCAACGCGTTCGACGCGTCGGAGGGTCTGCTGACCTCCGTCCGCAGCCTCGGCAAGGACAGCTCGCTGAAGGCCGTGCGGGGCTACGACGACGTCACCGGGGTGGGTTCGCCCGCCCCCGGCTATGTGACGTCATACCGTCGCTGACGCTTTTCCCATGTGTTCGGCGCCCGTCCCTCGCCATCTTCTCGACGAGGGACGGGCGCGCTCATGTCCCCAGGATCGCGTCCACGACATCCTGAGGACGATCGAGCATCACAAGATGACCGGCTGGAGCAGATACACGCAGCACTCCGCCGAGCCGCTCGGCGAGGACTCTCTGCCGATCGAGCCAGTGCCGTGAGCCACCCTCGTACGCCGCGAGCACGGTCACGGGCAGCGCGTCCAGCGGAACCCGTCCCCTCAGGGAGGCCAGTTCGACGGCCTGGTCCCGGTAGCGGCCGTTCTCGGCGAGGACGGCGTGCAGGAAACGGCTGGTGGAGTAGGCGCGGCGGACGAGGTCGTACGGGGCCGGGTCACCTCCCGTGTGCCGTCCGGCCCGGACCGCGGTACGCCGCAGGAAGGGGCCCAGCGCGCGTGGGACACCGGCAGTGGACAGCAACGTGCCGCACGCGCGCGTGCACGCGTCCGCGAACTCGGGGGCCCTCCTGGGCCGGGGCGCCTCCTCGACGCTGGAGTCGACCAGCACGAGCCCGGCCGTCCGCTCCGGGAACAGCCGGGCGAACGCCTCGCAGTGGAACCCGGCGAGCGAGTGCCCCACCAGGGTCGCGGGCACACCGGCCCCGACCCCGGCGGCGTCGAGCACGCGCGCGATGCGCTCCGCCTCACCGGTGAGCGTGGGCCACGCGCGCGCGTGGCCGCTGAGGCCGAGCCCCGGCCGGTCGAAGCGGACGACCGTGCGGTGCGGGGCGAGCAGCGGGACGACCGGGTCCCAGTCGAACCACGCCATCCCCAGCCCGGCGCTGAGCACGCAGACGGGCCCGGTGCCGTCGACGCGGATGTGGTGGGGGACTCCGAGGATGCGTACGAAGGTCATGGGCGGGTGTCTCCGGAACCGGACGCAACCCGTTCCTTGCCGCGCACGTCCAGGCCCCGGCTCCGAAGAGGTGTACCGGCTGTCGTGGGGCGCACGAACGAGACGGCCAGCACGCCCAGCCAGACCGCGATGACGCCCACCTGAAGGCGCTGGGCGACTCCGAGGCCCCAGCCGTCGTGGCCCGCCTCCAGCGCGGCGATGGCGGCCAGCGTCCAGACGGTGGCGGCCAGTTCGAGCGTCACCAGGGCGGGGCCGGAGCGGGCGAGGGGCGCCCGGGGCGCGTACCGGCGGGCGTTGAGGGTGAGGGCCACCATGGCGACGAGGATGCCGCACAGGGCGACCGTGCTGCTCACGGAGTGCGCGGAATGGGCCAACGGCAGCAGGCCCGCGCGCTCCTGTGCGGCGCACTCCGGGTCCGCGGTGGGTGCGCAGCTGAGTGGCAGGCGGGAGTCCACGGCGGTGGCGGTGCCGAAGAGGACGAGTGCGACCCAGCCGGCCCTGGTCCACCGCCCCGGGGAGGGCGGCCGAAGCGATGCCAGCAGGCCCGCGGCCCACACCAGGGTGCCCGCGAGCAGGTCCGCCGTGCGGAACAGGGTGCCGTGCGGCTGGTTCCGGGCGGCCAGTTCGCTCACGTACGTGTGCGCGGGGGCGAGGTCCGTCGTCAGGACGGCTTCGAGTGCCCACGCGGTGTAGGTGAGCGCGCCGAGGCCCAGGAGGGCGGCGACGGCCGTGCGTGACGTGGTCATTGACGCCCATGATCGGGGCGTGGGGTGCGTTTCGCATGTTCGTCGGCTGCGGGGTGCGAGGGCTGGTCGCGCCGTTCCCCGCACCCCTGAGGTGGGTGAGGGCTGAGCGCGCAGTTCCCCGCGCCCCTTAAAAGCAGGGGCTGTCGCCCCAAAGAGAAAAGCAAGGGCGCAGCCCGCTTTCAGGGGCGCGGGGAACTGCGCGACCGGCCACCCCCGGCCCGCGGGCAACCGCCGGACGTCACCGACGGGCGGCAGTCTCCACAGGTCGCGGAACACCCCCGGCGACAACCCGTCCGGCACGGACGGTCACCCGGCGGCGGTCCACCGCGTACGCGACCACGGCGACCCCCAGACCCAGAACCGCAAGCCCCGCGCCCGCCAGCGCGGGCGACGTCGTGCCGAAGCCCGCCGCCAGCGTGAGGCCGCCGATCCACGCGCCACCGGCGTTGGCGAGGTTGAACGCGGCCTGATTGGCGGAGGAGGCCAGGGACGGGGCCGAGGAAGCCTTCTCCATGACCATCAGCAGAAGCGGCGAGCTGGTGACGAAGGCCGCCATACCGAGCAGCACCACGGCCAGGGCCGCACTCCAGGCCGTACCCATGAGAACCGGGAAGAGAGCCAGCACCGCCACCAGCGAGACGAGCCCGCCGAACAACGTGCCCCGCATCGACCGGTCGGCCAGGCGACCGCCGAGCAGGTTGCCGATGGTCGCGCCCACACCGAACAGCGCGAGCAGCAGCGTCACACTGGAGTCGGCGTAACCGGCGGAGTCCGTGAGCATCGGCGTGATGTAGCTGTACGCCGAGAAGAGCGCACCGAATCCCGCGACAGTGGTCCCCAGAGCCAGCCACACCGGCAGCGACTTGAGCGCGGCCAGTTCGCCACGCAGTCCGGCGGCGGGGGCATGAGAGTCGTCACGCGGCAGCACCAGCGCCAGCGACGCGATGGCCACAAGACCGATCACGCTGACGCCCAGGAACGTGGCACGCCAGCCGAGGTTCTGCCCCACCAGCGTCGCGGCGGGCACGCCCGCGATGTTCGCGACGGTCAGGCCGAGGAACATCATCGAGACGGCGCGGGCCTTGCGCTCGGCGGGAACCAGGCCGGTGGCGACAACGGCTCCGACGCCGAAGAACGCGCCGTGCGGCAGACCGCTGAGGAAGCGGGCGGCGAGCAGGGAGTGGTGGTCGGGGGCGAAGGCCGAGAGCGTGTTGCCCACGACGAACAGCACCATGAGACCGATCAGGACCTTGCGGCGGGACATTCGCGCGGTCACCGCGGCGAGCAGCGGGGCGCCGATGACGACACCGATCGCGTACGCCGAGACCAGGTGTCCCGCGCTGGGGATCGAGATGCCCAGGTCGTCCGCGACGTCGGGCAGCAGGCCCATCATCACGAACTCGGTGGTGCCGATGCCGAAGGCGCCCACGGCGAGGGCGAGCAGGGCCAGGGGCATGAGGGGGCCTTTCAAAGGGTGAGCGGAGTTCCGTACAGCTTATGTTCATCTACGGAACAAAGCGTCCCAGCCCCAGTATTCCCAGGGGTTACGAGCCGGTTGCCGCAAGCTTCACGCGCGCGGCGATCGGAAGATGGTCACTGCCCGTCTCCGGGAGCGTCCAGGAGGTGACCGGCTCGACGCCCTTGACCATGATCTGGTCGATCCGGGCCATCGGGAACGACGCGGGCCAGCTGAACCCGAAGCCGCTGCCCGCCGCGCCCTGTGTGGAGCGCATCTGCGAGGTGACGGCGTTCAGCGCGCGGTCGTTCATCGTGCCGTTCAGGTCGCCGAGCAGGGCGACCTGCGGAAGCTTCTCGTCGGCGATGGCCTCACCGAGCGCGTCGGCGCTCTTGTCGCGCTGGCGCGCGGTGAACCCGGCCTCCATCTTCACCCGCACGGAGGGGAGATGGGCCACGTAGACCGCGAGCTTCCCCTCCGGCGCGGTGACCGTGGCCCGCATCGCACGCGTCCAGCCGAGCTTGATGTCGACCGGCCCGGCCTGGCTCAGCGGGTACTTGCTCCACAGGCCGACCGTGCCCTGCACGGAGTGGTACTTGTACGTCGAGTCCAGGGCCTGCTCGTACACCGGGACCGCCGAGGCCGTCAGCTCCTCCAGGGCCACCACGTCGGCGCCGGACGCGGCCACGTCGCGGGCCGTGCCGGCCGGGTCCGGGTTGTCGGCGTTGACGTTGTGCGTGGCGACCGTGAGATTTCCGCCACTGCCGGTGCGGTCGGCGAGCAGTCCGCCGAAGAGGTTGAGCCAGACGATCGCCGGCAGCAACACGGCGATCAGCGCGGTCGCGGACCTGCGGACCAGCGCGAGGACGAGCAGCACCGGGATGAGGACGGCCAGCCAGGGCAGGAACGTCTCGGTGAGACTGCCGAGGTTGCCGATGGTGTTCGGGATCCGCGCGTGCAGCCCCATGACCAGGGAGAGCACGAGGGCGAACGCGGCGAGGACGATGCCCCGGCGCCAGATGCCCCGGTCGTTGCGGAGGGTGGAGAGCAGGCGCCGGAACCGGGGTTCTCTGCGGTCGGACCCCTGGTCACCGCTGCCCGTCTCCGTCTTGTACGCCTGCGCCATACCGTCGCCTCACCAAGTGCCGTGCACACCATCCCTGCGCCTAAGACCCTAGGGGATGATCGCGTTTGTTCTCGCCGTGCCATGACGGCCGTATGGGCACGAGGACGAAAGAGTCGACGTGAGGGGTTCCGGTTGCGGGCCCGATGGGGGTGGTCTGTGACGAAACGCGCACATTGCCGCGGGGGTTGGCGGCCCTCTGCCGGTGCGTTCAGGAGGCGGCGGGTCCCAGTCCCGCCAGGACCGTGTCGACGATCCGCTCGGGCAGGCCCTCCTCCAGCCCGGCGTCCGGGCGGATGACGGCACGTACGAGCATGGGTCCCACGAAGAGGTCGTTGGCCAGCTCCACGTCGACGTCCGCGCGGAGTTCGCCGTTGAGCTGGCCGCGGCGCAGCACGTCGAACGTCATCCGGCGGCGCGGTTCGATGACGGCCGAGTGGTAGACCTTCCACAGCTTGGGGCTGCTCTTCATCTGCGCGTGGACGTTGTGCATGATCGCCGAGGAGCGGTTCGCCAGACCGCGCTGCCGCAGCGATTCGAGCAGGATGATCAGGTCCTCGCGCATGGAGACGCCGGGCAGTTCGGGGTCGGGCGGTTCGGCGGTGCGCAGCACGTCGCAGAAGAGTTCCTCGCGCCCGCTCCAGCGCCGGTAGATGGTGGCCTTTCCCACACCGGCGATGCGGGCGACCCGCTCGATGGAGATGTCCGCGAGCGGGATGCCCTCCTCCAGCAGCTTCATGACGCCCTCGACGATCGCGCGCTCGACGGCCTCGCTGCGCGGGCGTCCTCTGGCGGCTCCGCCTCCGCCGACCGCCCCCGCCTCCTGCTCCGCGACGCCCACGTCCTCGCTCCGCTCTCGAATCCCGCTGTTCCGCCGCCCGTGTTCGGCCGGCTGCCCCGTTGATTCTCCCCGGTGCGCGGGGAGTTCGGTCACTCGCCGTCCCGGGTGGCCGGATCCCTGCCGTACGGCTCAGTCGTCCGCGCAGCTCAGTTGTCCGCGCTGCTCACTTGTCCGCGCCCACCAGCTCCGCCTCCTTCTCGTCCGGGGCCGGTGTGCGGCCGGGCAGGAACAGGCCGACGACCACGGCGCCGACGAGGGCGACACCCGCGCCGCACAGTGCCGTGACATGCATCGCGTGCAGGAAGGCGTCGTTGGCCGGGCCGACGAGGGCGTCTCCCTCGGGTCCGAGCTTCGCGGCGAAGCCGAGCGTCGCCTCGATGGACTCGCCCGCGCTGTGCCGGGCGGCGGCGGGCAGCTTGTCCTCGATGCCCGAGCGGTACGCGGCGGACAGGACCGAGCCGAGTACGGCGATACCGAGGGCGCCGCCGACCTGGCGGAACGTATTGCTGAGCGCGGAGGCGGAGCCCGCCTTCTCGCGGGGCAGGGCCTGCATGATCACGACGCTGGTGGGCGTCATGATGTGCGCCATGCCGGTGCCCATGAGGAAGAAGATGACCTCAAGGATCCAGATCGGCGTGTCCGCCTCAAGACCGGCGAACGCGGCCAGCATGGCGGCGATCAGGAGCATGCCGCCGGTGGTGGTGGCCTTGTTGCCGAAGCGGTCCACGACCAGCCGGGCGCGCGGCGCGAAGACGAGCTGCGCGACGGCCAGCGGCAGCATCAGCAGGCCGGTCTGCAGCGGCGAGTAGCCACGCACGCTCTGGGTGTAGAAGACGGCGAAGAAGGTGACGCCCATCAGCGCGAAGAACACCAGCGCGATGGCGCTGATCGCCGACGAGAAGACCTTGTCCTTGAAGTACGTGACGTCGATCGACGGGTGGCTGCTGCGCTTCTCGAACACCACGAAGCCGACGAGTACGGCGAGTCCGGCGCCGATGGTCGCGAGGACCGTGGGGTCCGTGAAGTCGGCGAGCTGGCCGCCCTTGATGATGCCGTAGACGAGCAGGACGAGCCCGATGACGGACAGGACGACGCCCACGGGGTCGATCCGGCCCGGCTTCGGGTCGCGGGAGTCGGGGACCAGCCAGATCATCAGGCCCAGGGCGAGGATCACGATCGGCACGTTGATCAGGAAGACCGAGCCCCACCAGAAGTGGTCGAGGAGTATGCCTCCGGTGATCGGGCCGATGGCGATGGCGAGGCCGACGCCGCCCGCCCAGATGCCGATGGCCTTCGGCTGCTCGTCGCGCTCGAAGACGTTCATGAGGACCGCGAGGGTGGCCGGCATCACAAAGGCGGCGCCGAGGCCCATCACCGCGCGGAACGAGATGAGCTCGACCGGCGTCCCGGAGGAGGCCGCGAGTGCCGAGCCGACACCGAAGACGAAGAGCCCGCCGAGCAGGACCTTCTTGCGTCCGAGCCGGTCGCCGAGGAGGCCCGCGGAGAAGAGCAGGCCCGCGAAGACGAGGGTGTAGGCGTTGATGGCCCACTCCAGCTCGCTCTGGGTGGCCCCCAGGCCGGTCGGGGCGGGCGTCGAGATGGTCTTGATCGCGACGTTCAGGATCGAGTTGTCCAGGACGACGATCAGCAGGCTCAGCATCAGGACGCCGAGGATCGCCCAGCGGCGCCGGTGCACGGCTTCCGGTATGCGGGTGGCAGGGACGGCGGGAGTTGTCATGCCGAAAAACCTAGGGGAGATTCGATACGAGACCGTCTCGTATTTGAAACCCTTTACCGAGACCTTACGGGCCCGTGGGGAGCGAGTGCCCCCTCTCGTGGGGAGCGGGTGCCCCCTCTAGCCGTTCCCTGGCACGAGGTGCCACCATGGAGGGGATCCGGAGACGCCGTGAGGGCGCTTCGAGATGACAGAAGGAGCCGTTGCAATGACGCAGCTTTCGGCTGCCCAGGCGACCACCGACAGCAGCAGTAGGGCGCTGTACGGAGGCAAGGGCACACGCCGCATCACCGTCCGCGACATCACCACCGCCAAGGAGCGCGGCGAGAAGTGGCCGATGCTCACCGCGTACGACGCTATGACCGCGTCCGTCTTCGACGAGGCCGGCATCCCGGTCATGCTCGTCGGCGACTCGGCGGGCAACTGCCACCTCGGGTACGAGTCGACCGTGCCCGTCACCCTCGACGAGATGACCATGCTCTCGGCCGCCGTCGTACGGGGCACCTCGCGCGCCCTGATCGTCGGTGACCTGCCCTTCGGGTCCTACCAGGAGGGGCCGGTGCAGGCGCTGCGCTCGGCGACCCGGCTGGTGAAGGAGGCCGGGGTCGGAGCGGTGAAGCTGGAGGGCGGCGAGCGGTCGCACCGGCAGATCGAGCTGCTCGTGGAGTCCGGTATCCCGGTGATGGCACACATCGGGCTCACCCCCCAGTCCGTGAACTCGATGGGGTACCGCGTCCAGGGGCGCGGCGAGGAGGCCGCCCAGCAGCTTCTGCGGGACGCCAAGGCCATCCAGGACGCGGGCGCGTTCGCGGTGGTCCTGGAGCTGGTTCCCGCGGAGCTGGCCGCCGAGGTGACCCGGGTGCTGCACATTCCCACCGTGGGGATCGGGGCGGGGCCGGACACCGATGCGCAGGTGCTGGTCTGGACGGACATGCTCGGGCTGACCGGGGGCAAGATGCCTCGGTTCGTGAAGCAGTACGCCAATCTGCGTGAGGTCATGGGCGATGCCGCTAAGGCGTTCGCCGATGATGTCGTCGGCGGAACGTTCCCTCTGGAGGAGCACTCCGTCCACTAGTCCACTGTGGCACCAGGCAGCCCGCCGAACTTCCCCCGTCGGCGGGCTGCCTCATTGCTGCGCGGGCCGGGTTGTCGGTCGGTGCGCAAGCGACTGTCGGTGACATATCGCGCCTGTCGGTGGGATGTCGGTGGTTTGTCGGTGGGGGCTGACACCTTGGCGGCATGACGCGAATCGACAAGAACCCCAGCGGCGGAAACGCCGCCGTCTCCGTACGGGGGCTGGTCAAGCACTACGGCGAGACCAAGGCACTGGACGGCGTGGACCTGGACGTCCGCGAGGGCACCGTGATGGGTGTGCTCGGACCGAACGGCGCCGGCAAGACCACCCTCGTACGCATCCTGTCCACCCTCCTCTCCCCCGACTCCGGGCAGGCGACCGTCGCCGGCTACGACGTCATACGGCAGCCGCGGCAGCTGCGCCGTGTGATCGGTCTCACCGGTCAGTACGCCTCCGTCGACGAGAAGCTCCCGGGCTGGGAGAACCTCTACATGATCGGCCGGCTCCTCGACCTGCCGCGCAAGGACGCCCGCGCCCGTGCCGACGAACTGCTGGAGCGCTTCTCGCTCACCGATGCCGCCAAGCGGCCGGCGAGCACGTACTCCGGAGGTATGCGGCGGCGCCTCGACCTGGCCGCGTCGATGATCGGGCAGCCCTCCGTCCTCTTCCTCGACGAGCCCACCACCGGTCTCGACCCGCGCACCCGCAACGAGGTGTGGACCGAGATCAAGCGCATGGTCGGCGACGGGGTCACCGTCCTGCTCACCACCCAGTACATGGAGGAGGCCGAGCAGCTCGCCTCCGAGCTGACCGTCGTGGACCACGGCAAGGTCATCGCGGGCGGCGCCATCGAGGAGCTGAAGGCGAAGGTCGGCGGCCGTACCCTGCGGGTCCGCCCGGTCGATCCGCTGCAGCTGCGACCCCTGGCCGCCTCGCTCGACGAGCTGGGCCTCACCGGTCTCGCCGCCAGCACCGTGGACACCGAACGCGGTGCCGTCCTGGTCCCGATCCTCAGCGACGAGCAGCTCACCGCCGTGGTCGGCGCGGTCATCGCGCGCGGCATCACGATCTCCTCCGTCACCACCGAACTGCCCAGCCTGGACGAGGTGTTCCTGTCCCTCACCGGTCACCGCGCCAGTGCCCCGCAGGACGAGACGCCCGCCCCCGACCTCCAGGAGGTCGCCGTATGAGCGCCACCACTCTTTCCCCCGCCGACATCAAGGCCGAAATCAAGGACGACGGCCGGATCCCGCTGCGCGGCCATCTGCGCCACACCGGCGCCCTCGTCCGCCGCAACCTGCTGTGGATCCGGCAGGACCCCGAGTCGATGTTCGACGCGCTGCTGATGCCGGTCGTCTTCACCCTGCTGTTCGTGTACGTCTTCGGCGGCTCGATCGGGCAGGCCCTGGGAGGCGGCCAGGACGGTTACGTGCAGTACGTGATCCCCGGCATGATCGCGATGATGAGCATGACGCTGTCCCAGGGCGTCGGCACCGGCTTCAGCCAGGACTTCAACTCCGGTGTCATGGACCGCTTCCGGTCCCTGCCGATCGGGCGCGGCTCGGTGCTGTTCGCGAAGGTCTCGGTGGAACTCGTACGCATGCTGTTCGCGACGACCGTGCTGATGATCGTCGCCGTCCTGGTCGGGTTCGACATCAACAGCTGGCCCGGTCTGTTCGCGGCCGTGGGCCTGGCCGCGGTGTTCGCCTCGTCGATCATGTGGGTGTTCCTCACCCTGGGCGTGATCCTGAAGAACGCACAGTCCGTTCAGGCGATGGGATTCCTCGTGCTGTTCCCGCTGCAGTTCGGTTCGTCGATCTTCGCGCCGACGGCCTCGATGCCCGGCTGGCTGCAGGCCTTCACCGACTACAACCCGCTGTCCACGCTGGCCGACGCGGCCCGCGGACTGATGGTGGGCGGCCCGGTCGCGCACGACCTGTGGGTGACCCTGGGCTGGTCGGTGGCGATCACCGCCGTGATGGCGCCGGTCGCGATCCACAAGTTCCGTACCAAGAGCTGACGTTCACGCTCGCCGGACCACGGCACGTCCGCGATCCGCACGTCCACGATCCGCGTCGTCAGACCAGGGCGGCGGCCTCCTCCGGGGAGAGGCCGCCGCCCTCCGCGTACGCGGCCTCGTACGCCGCCTCGTCGAGGGCGGCGCGCACGGCCGTCTCGGCGTGCTCCCGCACATCGCGTTCCATCGCGGACCGGAAGTGGCCGGACGGCAGCAGCCCGTCGGCGGCGCCGAGGCAGCGGGCCGCGTCCCGCACCCGCTGTCCGCCGTCGGCGCCGGACAGCGCGAGGGCGGCGGTGGTCAGATGCGCCGACATCATGTTCGGCGAGATCATGACGCTCAGTGGGTCCTGTGCCCGCTGCAGGGCACCCCGCACCTGCGTCACCGCCTCGTCGTGCAGCCCGTCCATGGCGTTCAGCCAGGCCTCCACCCCGAGAACGTACCCGTCGAAGACCACGAAGTGGACCGCGGCGAACTCAACACGCATCCGGTCCATCTGGGTGCGGGCCTCGGCGAGCCGGCCTGTGCGGCCGAGCCACATCGCGAGGAAGAGCCGGGCCGCGGGCATCGCCTCGTTGCGCGCTCCGTGGCCCTGCTCCAGGACGTCGCGGAGCATCCGCTCGCCCCGCTCGGCCTCCCCCGAGTCGATGAGCACGCTGCCGAGGCGGGTGGTGAGTATGGCCGTCTGGGCGTGGGCACCGAGGCGTTCGGCGTGGGTGATGGCCGCCCGGTAGTCCGTCGCGGCGAGTTGGTACTCGCCCTTGCGTTCACGGGCCTCGCCCCGTGCGGAGAGCGCCTCGGCGGCGCCCCAGGCGTCCCCGATACGGTCGAAGATCTCCAGCGACTCGTCCGCATCACGCGTCGCGTCACCGGCCCAGTCGGCGCGGTTGGCCAGGATGTTGGCGCGCATGTGCAGGGCCCCGGCCAGCTCCCACTGGTAGCCGAGCTCCCGGCAGGTGGCGACGCTCGCGTCGATGACCTCGCGCAGCCGGTCCATGTCGCCGGTCAGCATCACGGCGTAGAACCAGAGGAAACCGGGGTTGCGGCAGACCTGCGGGAACCCCGGCTGATAGGTCTCGGTGATGGCCAGCAGCTTCGCCTCGGCCTCCGGGGTCTGCCAGGTCTCCAACTCCAGGTCCATACAGGCGAGATGGAGGAGGTGGACACCGCGCCGGGCCTCGGCGAGGACCTCGGGGCGCATCGGTGGCGGAGTCGCGGTGCACGGTTCGTAGATGGGGACGGCGGGCTCGGCGGGCGGCGCGAACGGGTCGGGGCCGAGCGCCATGATCTCGCGGGTCCAGTTGCGGGCCGCCGTGCGCAGGTCGCGGATCTGCCAGTACCAGGCGAGGGAGAGGACGAGGCAGAGCGCCTCCTGTTCGTCGTGTTCGGCGACGGCGTGCTGCAGTGCGGCGCGGGTGTTCTCGCCCTCGACCTGGAGCAGTTCGATGGCCGCGCGCTGGCCGGGGCCGCGCAGCTTCTGGTCGGTGGTGCGGGCGAGTTCGCGGTAGTAGGTGAGATGGGCGCGCTCGGCGGCGGGGCGCTCGCCGGACTCGTCCAGCCGCTGTCCGGCGTACTCGGCGACGGTCTCCAGGAGCCGGTAGCGCATCCCGCCGTCGGCCCCTTCCACGGCGGAAGGCGCCGCCACCACAAGGGACTTGTCGACGAGCGAGCCGAGGGCGTCCAGCGCGGCGGGTCCGCAGACGGCCTCGGCGGCGGAGAGGTCGCAGCCGCCGGCGAAGACGGACAGCCGCCGCAGCACGTCCCGTTCGTCCGCGTCGAGGAGGTCCCAGGACCAGTCGACGACGGCTCGGAGTGTCTGCTGGCGCGGCAGGACCGTACGGCTGCCGGAGGTGAGGAGGCGGAAGCGGTTGTCGAGGCGGTCGGCGATCTGCCGCGGGGTGAGCATCCGCAGCCGGGCGGCGGCCAGTTCGATGGCCAGCGGCAGTCCGTCGAGCCGCCGGCAGATCTCGGCGGCGGCCGCTGCGGTTTCGGCGTCGGCGTCGACCCGGAAGCCCGGCCTGGCCGCGGCGCCCCGGTCGGCGAGCAGCTTCAGCGCGTAGGGCTCGGGCAGTGGTTCCACCGGCCGCAGCAACTCCCCCGGTACGCCCAGGGGTTCGCGGCTCGTGGCCAGTACGGTCAGTCCGGGGCAGCGTTCCAGGAGCTGTTCGACGAGGCGGGCCGCGGCGTCCACGACGTGTTCGCAGTTGTCGAGGACGATCAGCATGCGGCGGTTGGCGCAGTGCTCGGTGAGCCTGGTGAGGGGGTCGTCGTGCCGGTCGGTGACGGCCCGCATCTCCTCGGCGCCGGCGCCGCGCAGCACGGTCTCCCGCGCTCCGACCGCGGTGAGCACGGCCTCGGGCACGGCCTCCGGGTCGTCTACGGGGGCGAGTTCGGCCAGCCACACCCCGTCGGGCACGGACGCGGCGACGCTCTCGGCGGCCTCCTGGGAGAGCCGGGTCTTGCCGGCCCCGCCCGGCCCCAGCAGTGTCACGAGGCGGGCGGATCCGAGGTCCCCGCGGATGGTCTCCAGGTCGGTGTGCCGGCCCACGAAGGAGGTGAGCCGGGCGCGGAGGTTGCCGAGGGGCGCGGGGCGGAGGCTGGCTCTTAGACACATCT
>NZ_LIQZ01000360.1 GCF_001418655.1 Streptomyces phaeochromogenes
GTCGTTCTCGGCCGAGTGCGCGGTTCCCCGCGCCCCTGATGGGGCGTCTTCCTGCGGGGTGTCTTCCTGTGGGGTACCGCCTGCCGTTTCCACCACGTCCTGGAGGAGGGTGTTGAGGCGGGTCATCGCTCGGTAGGGGGCTCCGGTGAGGATGCTGCCGGTGTCCGGGGTGCGGAAGGTGGCGAGGGCCGCGGGTGGGGCGGAGACGGGCTCGCCGTGGCGGATGGCGTGGGCGGCGGCGTCGAGGAGGGAAGCGGCGGAGGCGAGGAGTTCGCGGACCCGGTCGCGGGCGGGGCCCTCGGCCGGTACGCCCATCGCGGGGTCGGCGAGGGAGGCGAGGACCGGGCGGATGCGTTCGGCGATGCCTCGCGCGCCGTGGAGTTCGGCGGGGCGGCGGCGGGCCTGGCGCGGGGTGACGGCCGCCGCGTTGCGCGCCTCCATCAGGGGCTGCGGGTCGAAGGACGCGACCGGGTCGTGGCGCAGCCGGCGCGCGTAGTCGGCCTCGGCGGCCAGGGCGTCGGCGAGCGCGTCGCGTTGGGCGCCCCAGCGTCGTACGGGGAAGAGGACGATCAGCGCCGCCTGCACCAGGCCGCCCACGATCATCATCGCGGCGTGGCCCGCGGCCTGGGCGACGGAGGTCGGCAGGGTGACCGTCACCAGCATGATCGCCACGTTCGAGGAGGCGATCAGGCCGATGGTCGGGCCCGCCGCCCAGCTCATCCCGGCGGCGAAGGTCCACACCACCAGCAGCGCGAGGAAGAGCGGCTCCTTGGAGATGGTGAGGTAGCCGAGGAACGTGGACACGGCGAGGCTCGTACCGGAGGCGATGGCCAGTTCGGGGCGGGGGCGCCAGCTGCGCTGGAACGTCGCGATGGCCGCCTGGAACGCGCCGAACGCCGAACTCGCCGCGGCTGCGGGGCCGAAGAGCCACAGGCTCAGCGCGATCACGATCGCGAGTCCCGCGGCTCCGCGCACCGCGATGAGCGGTTCGAGCCGCTTCCTCTCCACGGCGATGCCGGAGCGAGCAGTGTCCTTCAGCGCCCGTCGCCAGCTCACCGCGCCAGCGTACGCCGCGCGATGACCGATACCGATGACCGATACCGATGACGGTCACGGTGACCGATACCGATACCGATGACGGATGATCTACGGGCACCGCCACGCACCGGAAGTCCCCGCAAGCCGGACCCAGAAGCAGGTCCCGGAAGTCAGAGGTAAGCCATGCGCGCCCGACCGATAGCCGTCTCCGCACTCACCGCCCTCGTGGCGACCCTCGCCCTGACCGCCTGCGACGACGAGGGCAGCGGTGACAAGGGGAACAAGAAGGCCGACAGCTCGGCGTCCCCCGCCGGTTCCACCGCGTGCAAGGCGGACCAGGTCGGACAGGAGGTCGCCGCGAGCGAGGCCCCGGCCGCCGGCGACACCGGGAGCGTCTCGGTCACCCTCACCAACCGCTCCGGCGACGACTGCACCCTGGAGGGCTTCCCCCGCGTCGACCTGACCGCGGGCGGCACCACCTGGTCCCTCGCCCCGGAGGAGTCCGCGAAGCCGGAGAAGCTGACCCTCAAGCCGGACGAGACCACCGCCTTCACGATCACGTACGTACGAGGGCCCGCGGGCGACGCGGCCAAGGGTGCCGCCGTGAAGACCGTGAAGTTCGGCCTGCCCGGTGCGGGCGCCGATCTGTCCTTCCCCTGGAAGTACGGCGAGGTCGCGCTGCGGAGCGAGAGCGAGCCGGACGCCTCGGTGGGCCCGCTCCAGCGCGCCGGAGACTGAGCCACCGCCCCACGATTGCCGGGGTCACCGCAGTGGCGGCCGTGCCCTCACCTGGGCGCGGTCCGCCGCGGCGGCTCCTTCCTCCCAGCCGGCCGCGTCGTTCACCCCGCGCAGCCTGGTCGTAACGGTCGCCGGGAACATCCGCTCCGCCTCGTCCGCGACCGCCACGTCCCGGGCAGCCAGAACGGGCAGCAACTCCCCCTCGCCGGCCGTCACTTGCCCCTCCGCCGCCTCCGCCAGCCGGTCGCCGATGCGATGGGCGTACGCGGCGAGGAACGACTGCCGGAAGGACTTCGTACGCTTCCTGCCGCCCGCCCGCTGTGCCGCCTCCGCCTTCGTCATCGCGGCGGTGGCCTGCACGAGGAGTGAGGTGTAGAGGAGTTCGACGGCCTCCAGGTCGGGTTCGAAGCCGACGACGGTCGAGAAGCCGAGGGCCTCGTTCCAGACCGCCCGGCAGCGGTTGGCCTTGGACACCGCATCGAGGAGGACCGCCTTGGCCGTCTCGTAGGGCGGGTCGACGCCGATGCGGCAGGCGCCGGGCGCGTCCTTGGCGTGCGTACGGGCCGCCAGCAGCGCCTCGTCGATGCTGTGCCGCGCCATCAGCTCCTGCGCCTTGGCGCTCAGCGCCTCCGCCTCCTCCGGGAACCCGGTCGCCTCGGCCTTGGCGAGCAGCGCGCGGATACGGGTGAGCATGCGGGAGCCCTTCGGGGCACCGGCCGCCACCTTGGGCGCGTCCACGTCCAGCGGCTCGATGGAGGGCAGGCGGAGCAGCAGCCGGTACAGGCCCAGTACGGCGGTGGCGTACGAGAAGCGGTCGGTGCGGGGGGACGCCTTCCTCCCGGAGGCCCCGGAAGTCCCGGAGGTCCCAGCGGCCTCGGCGGCCTCGGCGGTCAGCTCTTCGAGCTGTGCCGTCCAGCGCGGGCCGCGGGCCTGCTCGTTCCGCTCGTTCCGGCGGCTCTCGTCGAGGATCAGCGCCGACACCAGGCGTACGTGTGTGTCGTCCAGCTCGCGGCGCACGATCCGTACGACATCGGCGGGCTGCCAGCCGCGCCGCCAGGCTCCCTCGATGAACTCCTCGCCCCGGCGGGCCAGTTCGGCGTCGGACGCGGGATCGGAGGCGAGGAGCGAGGCACCGGTGTCGAGGGCCGCGTCGGAATCGGCGTAGAGGGCGGCCTCGAAGGCGCGCTCCACGGTGCTGGGCGTACTGCTCATTCCTCGATCGTGTCACGCGTCGGGGTGGGGCCTGCCCTGCCCCCGGACGCCTCCGAACAGGCGACGACCGGGTGTCAACTCGGGGTTGACACCCCTCCACTGTCAACCTAAGGTTGACACATGACCACGAATCCACGTGCCACCACCTCCGTACGCCTCGACGATCTGATCGAGGCCATCAAGAAGGTTCACGAAGACGCTCTCGACCAGCTCCAGGACGCGGTGATCGCGGCGGACCACCTCGGCGACGTGGCCGACCATCTGATCGGTCACTTCGTGGACCAGGCCCGGCGTTCGGGCGCGTCCTGGACGGACATCGGCAAGAGCATGGGCGTCACCCGGCAGGCGGCCCAGAAGCGGTTCGTGCCGAAGGCGGAGTCGGACCTCGACCCCAGCCAGGGCTTCAGCCGCTACACGCCACGGGCCCGGAACGTGGTGATCGTCTCCCAGAACGAGGCCAAGTCCGCGGGCAACGACCTGATCCGCACCGAGCACCTGGTCCTCGGCCTGATCACCGAGGCGGAGGGCCTCGGGGCGAAGGCCATCACCGCGCAGGGCGTCACCCTGGACGCCGTGCGCGAGGCCGCGACCGCCGCCCTGCCCCCGAGCGCCGCGGACGTACCCGCGCTCATCCCCTTCGACAGCAACGCCAAGAAGGCCCTCGAACTCACCTTCCGCGAGGCCCTCCGGCTCGGCCACAACTACATCGGCACGGAGCACATCCTGCTGGCGCTGCTCGAGCAGGAGGCCGACTCGGGCACGGGCCTCCTCGGCGGACTCGGCGTCGACAAGGCGGCGGCCGAGGCGAACGTCGCGGAGGCGCTGGAGAAGGTGCGGGAGTCCCTCCAGGAGGACTGACCGGCCGAATGACCGGCCGAATGGCCGGGCGACGACCGGGCAGCGCTTGCGCCCGGCGCCGGACACGGCCCTGAACTCGCAGTTCAGGGCCGTTGTCAGACCCTCCTGCGAGACTCGCAGTCATGACCGAACGGTGGGCTCTCGCGCCGGCCGAGGACGGTGGCGCCGAGCTCGCCCCCCTCGGCCCCGACGGGCTGCCCGCCGGACCGGTCCTGAGAGAGCCGGACCTCGCCGAGTCCGTACGGTCCCGGCCGGACGTCACGCGGTGGGTGTGGCGGGCGACGGCCGAGGTCTATCCGCGGCTGCGCGAAGCGGGCGTCCGCGTGGAGCGGTGTTACGACATGGAGGCCGCCGAGACCCTCCTCCTCGGCCACGAGGGACGGCTCGGCGAACCCCGCTCGGCGGCAGCCGCCCTGGCGAGGCTGCGGCGCGGTCCCGTCCCGCCCGATCCCCCGCAGCGCTCCGCCGAGCCCGGTTCGCAGTCCTCCCTCTTCGAGCCCCGCCCCGTCCACGTACCGCTGGAACAGCTCATCGAGGTGTACGGGGACCAGCAGCGAAGACACGACGCGGCCGAGCACCCCGGGCGGATGCGGCTGCTGACGGCCGCCGAGTCGGCGGGCATGCTCGTGGCGACCGAGATGAACGCGTCCGGGATGCCGTGGAGCGCGGACGTGCACCGGGACGTGCTGCACGAACTGCTCGGCGAGCGGTACACGGGCGGGGGCGAGCCGCGCCGCCTCGCCGAGCTGACGGACGAGGTGTCGGCCGCGTTCGGAAGACGGGTGCGGCCCGATCTGCCCGCGGACGTCATCAAGGCCTTCGCGCAGGCCGGGATCAAGATCAAGTCCACTCGGCGCTGGGAGATCGAGACGATCGACCACCCTGCCGTGAAGCCGCTCGTCGAGTACAAGAAGCTGTACCGCATCTGGGTCGCCCACGGCTGGTCGTGGCTCCAGGACTGGGTGCGGGACGGGCGGTTCAGACCGGAGTACCTGCCGGGCGGGACGGTCACCGGGCGCTGGGTGACCAACGGCGGGGGCGCGCTGCAGATCCCCAAGGTCATCCGTCGCGCCGCGGTCGCCGATCCCGGCTGGCGGCTCGTCGTCGCGGACGCCGACCAGATGGAGCCGCGGGTGCTGGCCGCGATCTCCCGCGACCCCGGCCTGATGGAGGTCGCGGGGCGGGAGACCGACCTCTACCAGTCCGTGTCCGACCGCGCCTTCTCCGGCGACCGCGCCCAGGCCAAGCTCGCCGTGCTCGGCGCGGTCTACGGCCAGACCTCCGGCGACGGCCTCAAGAACCTCGCACTGCTGCGCCGCCGCTTCCCCAGGGCGGTGGCGTACGTGGACGACGCGGCGCGGGCCGGCGAGGAGGGGCGGCTCGTGCGGACCTGGCTGGGGCGGACGTGCCCTCCGGCGGCGGGGTCGGACTCCTCGGGGGAGGAGGCCGGGATTCCGGAGAGCGAGCAGGTCGGCGTCGTACCGGGCGAGGGCGGCGAGCCCGGGGACACCCAGGACTGGGTGCCGGGGTACGCCTCCACCAACTCCCGTGCCCGGGGCCGCTTCGCGCGCAACTTCGTCGTGCAGGGCAGCGCCGCAGACTGGACCCTCCTCGTGCTCGCCGCACTCCGTCGCACCTGCCGGGACATGGCTGCCGAGCTGGTCTTCTTCCAGCACGACGAGGTGATGGTGCACTGTCCGGCGGCGGAGGCCGACACGGTGGTCGAGGCCATCCGCGAGGCGGCGGAGCTGGCGGGACGGCTGACGTTCGGGGAGACGCCGGTGCGGTTTCCGTTCACGACGGCGGTGGTCGAGTGCTACGCGGACGCGAAGTGAGCGGGGGCTTGAGCGGGAGGGCTTGGGCGGGGGGTTTGAGCCGGGGCGTCAGCCCGAGAGAGAACGGGATGCGAGCGGGGAGCGCTCCCCGCTCGTTCGTAGTGAGGGCCGCTCAACTCCCCTGCGCGGAGGGCCCGTTGAGCCGGACCAGCAGCAGCTCCCGTAGTTCGTCGGTCACCGTGCTGTCGGTGCCGTCCAGGTCGTCGAGGGCCAGTTCCCACTGCTCGTACGCCTCGTCGGCGCGGCCCGCCGACCGGTGCAGGAGGCCCTGCTGGTGCCGGGCGAGACCGGCGGTGTAGCGGTCGGCGCGCAGTTCGGCGCGGGCCAGCAGAAGGGCGCACTCGCGGGCGGCTCGCTCGGTGCGGTCGAGGCCGCGCAGCGCACGGACGAGACCGAGGCGGGTCTGGGAGCCGCTCTGCCAGTCGACCCCGTCCGAGACGCTCAGGGCACGGTCGAAGTGCTCCAGGGCACGGGCCGGTTCGCCGAGCGTTAGGTGGGCGTACCCGATGTTGCAGTGACCGGACTCACGGACCCGGGAGTCGCCCATGGTCTCGCCGAGCGCGAGGCTCCGCTCGTGCCACTCGATGGCGGCGCGCGGGTCGGAGTGCTCGTAGAGGTTGCCGAGGTTGCTGTACGCGACGGCCTCGCCGTCCAGGTCGCCCAGCTCCCGTGCCAGCTCCAGGCTTTCCCGCAGGGCGAGTTCGCACTCGACGTACCGGCCCAGGCTCTCCAGCAGCAGCCCGCGGTTGTTCAGGCAGCGCTGGATGCGCGGGACGACACCGAGGCCGCGCCAGCGCGAGAGGGCCTGGTCGGTCAGGACGAGCGCCTTGCCCGCCTGTCCCTGCATGAAGTGGAGGCCCGCCAGGTCGGAGAGCGCGATCGCCTCGGCGGCGTCGTCCCCGAGCCGCCGCGCCACCGTCAGCGCCCGCCGCCCCAGCACCGCCAGTTCGCGCAGCCGGCCGCGGCGCTGCAGATACGGGAAGAGGGCACGTACGAGGACGGGGACCAGCGGAGACTCGGCGGCGCGGCCCTCGACGAGCGCGACGACGTTCGCCACCTCGCGGTCCCCCCAGGCGACGGCCTCGGCGGCCGACGCGAACGGCACGGCCTCACCGCCTGTGGCGCCCGCACGCTCCGGTTCGCCCGCCGAGGCCGTCGCGCCGAGCCGGTTGTCGCGGTCGACGCCGGAGGGGATCAAGGCCGGTACGCACCGGCGGGCGGAGGCGATGTACCAGTGGAGGGCGATGTCGGTGGGGTCGGAGTTGGTGGGGCCGGGGTCCTCCGCCACCTGCTCCCTGGCGACCTCGCGGGCGAAGTCGCGTATGAGGTCGTGCGGGGTATAGCGGCCGTACGCCGTCTCGTCGAGGAGGGCGACGTCGACGAGGCGGTCGAGGGCGGCCTCGGTGCGGCGTTCACCGGTGCCCAGGAGGCGGGCGAGAAGCGGGACCCCGTACGTCGGCAGGTCGAGCGCGCCGATCCTGCGCAGGGCGAGGGCGGCGTCCCGGTCGGCCTCGCGGTCCGAGGCCCGCAGGGCGTCGAGGGCCACCGCGAGCGAGCGGCGCACGCTGAGGTCGTCGTATTCGAGGTGGTTCAACCGTCCGTCACTGGCAGCCAGTTGACCGGCGAGCGCTTCCGGTGTGAGGACCTGGCGGGCGGCGAGCCGGGCCGCGACGATCCGCAGTGCGAGCGGCAGCCGTCCGGTGAGGCCGACGAGAGGGTGCGTACCGTCGAGGCCGTCCCGTCCGGAGACGGCCCGCAGCAGTTCGGCGCTCTCCTCGTCTGAGAGGGGTGCGAGCGGGAAGCGGGTCACGCCGTCCAGGGCGGTGAGGGGCGAGCGGCTGGTGACGATCACCGCGCAGCCTGGACCGGCGGGCAGCAGGGGGCGGACCTGGGCGGCGTTCACGGCGTCGTCCAGTACGAGCAGGGTGCGGGTGGGCGCCAGCAGTGAGCGGAGCAACGCGCTTGCCGCGTCCGGGTGTTCGGGGACCCCCCGCGGTTCCACGCCCAGGTCGCGGAGCAGCGCGGCGAGGGCCTGTCCGACGGTGAGCGGCGGCACGCCGGGCGTGGCCCCGTGCAGCCGTACGTACAGCTGGCCGTCCGGGAACTCGGCCCGCAGCCCGTGCGCCACCTGCACGCCCAGCGCGCTCTTCCCGACACCCGCCATGCCACTGACCACGGCCACGCGGGGGTGCCCGACCCCGGCCACGGCCGACACGAGGGTGGCGCGCAGGCTGCCGATGGTCTCGGCGCGACCCGTGAAACAGAGGGGAGCGGGAGGGAGTTGAGCGGGGCGGGGAACGGGGA
>NZ_LIQZ01000361.1 GCF_001418655.1 Streptomyces phaeochromogenes
CGCACCGCGCGCGGTGCGGCACTCCCTGCCCAGGACCGCTGTCACCAATGCCGCGATCGGACTCGTCCTCGGGCTCGTCGTCGGGCTCGCCCTCGCCGCGGTCCGCACGGTGGTGGCGGACCGCCCCGTGCTGCGTCGGGACATCGCGGCGAACCTGGGCGCCTCGGTCATCGCCGAGCTGCCCCGCCGGTCGGGCAGGCTGTGGCAGCGCCGACGGACCCGGGCGACACGCGAACGGCTCACCGCGCATCTGGCCCGCACCGTACGCGGCTCCGCGGAACCGGTGTCGCTGCTGGAACTGGGCTGTGCGCGCAGCACGAGCGTGATCGCCCTGGACCTCGCCGGGGCACTGGCGGCGGAGGGGCCGGTGGTCGTCATCGACGGTCTGCCCGGCCCGCAGCTCGCGGGCCGCCGCCCGAAGCCGGGAGCCCCCACCGTGGTCAGCGGCGAGCGTGCCGCGGCGGTGTCGCGTCAGGAGCGCCCGATCGGCGTCGGCTCGGTCGCGCCCGGCACCGCGTGGACCGACCTCCAGTACCTCGGCACCCGGACCGTGCTCGTCGTGCGTGCCGGGCACGGCAGCGCCGCATGGCTGCACACCGTGGCGCGGCAGCTCGCGGACCAGCGCATTCCGGTGATCGGTGTGGTGCTGATCGACCCCGATCCGCGTGACCGGACCGACGGGACGCTGTGGGACGGGCTGCACACCGCGCTGCGCGGCCGGAGCGAGCGGCCGGCCCGGCAGAACGGGACGGATCTGCGGCGGACGGAGCGGCTGCCGGTGCGGGCCGCCCAGGGCCCGGACAACGACCAGGAGGCGCGGTAGCACATGTGTGGCATCGCAGGCACTTACCGATGGCCGGACGGGAAGGTCGTGACCGACCGGCTCACCGATACCCTCGCCCATCGCGGGCCGGACGGGGCGGGCCGGTACGGCCACCCCGTCGGTGACGGCGAAGTACAGCTCGGGCACCGCCGGCTGGCCATCATCGACCTGTCCGGGACCGGCGCCCAGCCGATGGTCTCGGGCGGCCTCGTCCTGACGTACAACGGCGAGCTGTACAACGCGCCCGAGCTGCGTGCCGAACTGGCAGCCGCCGGGGTGCGCTTCCGTGGTACCTCCGACACCGAAGTGCTGCTCGAGGCCTGGCGGCGCTGGGGCACGGACTGCCTGCCCCGGCTGCGCGGCATGTTCGCGTTCGGGATCTTCGACGAGCGCACCGGTGAACTGGTTCTTGCCCGCGACCAGTTGGGCATCAAGCCGCTGTTCCTGCTCCGGCGCGGCGAGGGCCTGATGTTCGCCTCCGAGCTCAAGGCGCTCGCCGCCGCGACCGGCGGGTCGCTGGAGGTGGACCATGGAGCGCTGGTGGCCTCACTGCTGTACTACTGGGTGCCGGACTCACGGTGCGCGTTCCGCGAAGCGGAGAAGCTGCCGCCGGGGAGCTGGATGAGGTTCCGGCCCGACGGCCGTGTGGAGCGCGGCCGGTACTGGCACCTCAAGGACGTCGCCGCGGAGGGCCGGGAGCGGGCGCAGGCCGGCGAGCGGCCGGACCTGGCTGCCATCGTCGAGGATTCGACCCGCCGCCACCTGCTCTCCGACGTACCCGTGGCGACGTTCCTCTCCGGCGGCCTCGACTCCAGCTACCTGACCGCGCTGGCGGCCCGCGACCGGCCCGGGATCTCCGCCTACACGATCGGGTTCCGCGCCGAGGACGCCAAGTTCGAGGCGATGCCGGACGACCTGCGCTATGCCCGGCAGGTGGCGGAACAGTTCGGCGTCGACCTGCACGAGATCGAGATCGCGCCGAACGTGCTCGACCTGCTGCCGCAGATGACGTACAGCCTGGACGAGCCGATCGGCGACCCCGCCGCGATCAACACGTACCTGATCTGCATGGCCGCCCGGGAGGCCGGGGTCAAGGTGATGCTCTCGGGGATGGGCGCGGACGAGCTGTTCGCGGGGTACCGCAAACACCTGGCCAACCTGCTCGCGCTGCGCTATCAGCGCGTCCCGCGGCCCCTGCGGCGCGGCGTCCACGCGGCCGTGGACCGGCTGCCGGTCGCAACGGCCCGCCGGGGCTATCGGTCGGTGCGCTTCGCGAAGCGGTTCCTGTCCTTCGCCGATCTGCCGGAGGAGACCGCGTTCCGGCGCAGCTACACCATGTACGACCAGAACGAGCTGCTCGCGCTGGTCGATCCGGACCTGGCCGGGACGGTCGAGGACGTGCTGACCGAGCATGCGGACGTCTACGAGGACAACGACCTCGACGACTTCGTCAACCGGATGTGCCTGGGCGACGCCCGGATGTTCCTGCCGGGCCTGAACCTCGCCTACACGGACCGCTCCAGCATGGCCGCGTCGACCGAGGTGCGGGTGCCGTACGTGGATGTCGAGGTGGTCAAGGCGGCGTTCGCCGTGCCCGGCGACCGCAAGATCGTCGGACGACAGGGCAAGGCCGTCCTCAAGGAGGCGGCCACCTCGATCCTGCCCCGGGAGATCGTGTACCGGCCCAAGGGCCTGTTCAGCGCCCCGCTCCGCGCCTGGATGAGCCGGGATCTGGCACCGCTGGTGCGCGAGGTGGTCAACGACGGTGTGCTCGTCAACTCCGGGCTCCTGCGCCGTGACGCGCTGGCGCGCATGGTCGCCGAGGACGCCGCCGGGCAGCGGGACTTCTCCAAGCATCTGTGGCATGTGCTGACGCTCGAGTACTGGTATCGCGACGCGACCTCCGGGTCCGGCCGGAGCACTCGCTCGGCGGCGTAGAAGACGGCGAGACGACGAAGACGGCGAAGACGGCTTAGAAACAAGGGGACTTCGGGTGAAGCAGGTCGTACAGAACTACAAGAGCGGCGAGCTGGCGGTGCTCGACGTGCCGGTGCCGGGGTGCAAGCCGGGCGGTGTCCTTGTCCGCACGGCCTACTCGCTCATATCCACCGGGACCGAGCTCATGAAGGTGTCCGAGGCCGGCATGTCGATGCTGGGCAAGGCCCGCTCCCGGCCGGACCAGGTGGCCAAGGTCATGCAGAGCGTGGCCACCAACGGGGTGCCCGCCACCTACCGCAAGGTGATGGGCAAGCTGGACTCCTACACGCCGCTGGGCTACTCGCTGTGCGGGGTGGTCGAGCAGGTCGGCGCCGGTATCGACGACGTGAAGGTCGGCGACCTCGTGGCCTGCGCCGGCAACGAGCACGCGCTGCACGCCGAGTTGAACTGGGTGCCCAAGAACCTCTACACCCCGGTGCCGGACGGCCTCGCGCCGCGGCACGCGGCCTTCGGCACCGTCGGGTCGATCGCGATGCAGGGCGTCCGCCAGGGCGAGCCGCAGCTCGGCGAGGTGGCCCTGGTCATCGGCCTCGGGCTGATCGGGCAACTGGTGGTGCAGCTGCTCACCGCCGCGGGAGTCCGCGTGGTCGGAGCCGACCCGGACCCGACGCGCTGCGAGCTCGCCGAGCGCCTGGGCGCCGCGGCCTGCGGCGATCCCGCGTCCACTGCCGTGGAGGCCGCCGTCGCCGAACTCACCGGCGGTCACGGCGTGGACCAGGTGTTCCTGGCCGCCGGCGGGGGCAGCAACCAGCCCGTCGAGCTGGCCGCCCGGCTCTGCCGGGACCGCGGCCGGGTCGTCGACATCGGCAAGTGCCGCCTGGACCTGCCGTGGAACGCGTACTACGAGAAGGAACTCGACGTCCGCTTCTCGCGCTCGTACGGCCCCGGGCGCTACGACCCGGCGTACGAACTGGAGGGACGCGACTACCCGATCGGCTATGTGCGCTGGACCGAGCGCCGCAACCTGGCGTGCTTCCTCGATCTCCTCGCCCGCGGCAGCGTCGACGTGGAGCCCCTGGTCTCCCACGTCGCCGACTTCGACGACGCCGTGGAGACCTATCAGAGCCTGAAGGACGGCGACCTCAAAGCCGTGGCCGTGCTGTTCCGCTACCCCGAACAGGCGGAGGAACAAGGGGAGTCGGCGGCCCCGGAGGTGTCCGTGCCCGAGGTGCGGCGCACCGGCACGACCGTCGCCCCGGTGCGGTCCGCCAAGACGCCGGTGCGGCTCGCGTTCGTCGGCGCGGGAAACTACGCGACGTCGATGCTGCTGCCCCACCTGGCAGGGCGCGAAGGCGTCGAGTTGTCGACGGTCGTCACCACCACGGCGCTGTCCGCGGCCAACGCGCAGCGGAAGTTCGGCTTCGCCGAGGCGACCACCGATCTCGACACCGTGCTCGGCGACAAGTCCATCGACGCGGTGTTCGTGGTCACCCGGCACAGCTCGCACGCCGAACTGACCCGCAGAGCGCTCCTTGCCGGCAAGACGGTGTTCGTGGAGAAGCCCCTGGCCCTCACCGAGGACGAGCTGGCCGGCGTGCTCGCGGCGGTGGAGGAGTCCGGCAACGACCGGCTGCAGGTGGGCTTCAACCGCCGGTTCGCGCCGCTGCTGCAGGAGGCCAGGAAGCGGTTCGGCTCCCGGACCGGTCCGGCGAGCCTGCGCTACCTCGTCAACGCGGGAAAGCTCCAGCACGGCAGTTGGTACCTCCAACAGGGCGCCGAGGGCTCGCGGTTCGTCGGCGAGGGCGGACACTTCATCGACACGGCGAGCTGGCTGCTCGACGCCGACCCGGTCTCGGTGTACGCGACGGCCGCGCCCGGCAACGAGGACCTCCAGGTCGTCCTGCGCTACCCGGACGGGTCCACCGCCACCATCAGTTACGTCACCACGGGCGCGGCCGGCTTCCCCAAGGAGACGCTGGACCTCATCGCGGACGGCAAGGTGCTGCGGCTCGACGACTTCGTCCGTGCCTCGGTGTATTCGGACGGCACGGTCGGCCGCAAGCAGTGGGTCAGCTCGCGGCTGCCCAAGGCCCGGGACAAGGGCCAGAACGCCGAGCTGGCCGCGTTCATCAAGGCCGTGCGGACCGGCGGGCCGATGCCGGTGCCGCTGGAGTCGCTGGTCGCCACCACGTCGGCCACCCTCGCCGTGCAGGCAGGCCTGGCCGGCGGCGCGCCGGTGACGTTGGCGAGGGCGCGATGACTGTGAACTCGGGGAGTCCTGCCTGGTACCTGCGGCGGTTGTCCCGGATGGGACCGCGGGAGGTCGGCGGCCGGGTGGGCGACGCGGTGCGCAGGCGACGGTGGCGGTCGGAGCCGCCGGACTGCCCGAGCGTGACCGGCGCCCGGTTCACCGCGGTACTGCCCGCCGGGACGTTCGCCGCGATACCCCCGGACGCCGCGAAACGTCTCATCGCCGAGGCGGACCGGCTGATGTACGGGCACGCCGAGTTCTTCGGGGTGGTCCGCGACGACCTGACCGACCCGGACTGGTGGTGCGACCCGAAGACCGGGCGCCGGGCCCCGTGGGGCTACGCCTTCGACGTGCCGTACCGGAACGAGGACGCGGTCGGGGACATCAAGCAGATCTGGGAGCCGTCCCGGCATCAGTACCTCACCCAGCTCGCCGCCGCATACGCGATCACCGGGGACGAGCGGTACGCCGAGCGCGTGGCCGAGCACCTGCGGTCGTGGTGGACGGCCAACCCACCGCTGCGCGGCGTGCACTGGATCAGCGGCATCGAGCTGGGCATCCGGCTGCTGTCCTGGGTGTGGATCCGCCGGCTGCTCGACGGCTGGCCGGGCGCGGCCGGTCTTTTCGAGGGCAACCCGGTGGCACTGAACCAGATCTGGCACCACCAGCGCTGGCTGGCCGCCTTCCCCAGCCGGGGGTCCTCGGCGAACAACCACGTCATCGCCGAGGCCGCCGGGCAGTTCGCGGCGTCTTGCGCGTTCGGGTGGTTCCCCTCCTCTGCGCGCTGGGGAGCCGAGGCGCTGCGATCCCTTGAGCGGCACCTGCGAAGCAACACCTTTCCCTCCGGCCTCAACCGCGAGCTGGCCACCGAGTACCACGGACTTGTGCTGGAACTCGGTCTGGCCGCGGTGGCCGAGGCGGACGCCGCCGACGTGCCGGTCCCCGCCACGATCCGGCTGGTGCTGCTGCGGATGACCGACGCGCTCGCGGCCGTCGTGGACAACCGGCTACGGCCGCCACGTCAGGGGGACGCGGACGACGGGCACGGTCTGATCGTTGACGGCGCGGGCACCGACCGCTGGGCCTCGCTGCTGGCCACCGGGGACGCCGTGTTCGGCCAGCTCGCCTGGTGGCCGACGGTGACCGGCACCGATGTGCGCACCCCTTTGCTGGCCGCGCTCATCAGGCCGTACGCAAACAAGGGAACCGCACCGGCCGTGGCCCGCCCGGCAAGCCGACCGGGCCACTTCGCGGACGCGGGCATGACCATCCTGCGCGGTCCGGCGGAGATCTGGTGCCGTTGCGACGGTGGTCCGCACGGCTTCCTGTCCATCGCCGCGCATGCCCACGCGGACGCGCTGTCCGTGGAGGTCCGGCACGACGGGGTCGATGTGCTCGCCGACCCGGGGACCTTCTGCTACCACGGGCAGCCCGAGTGGCGGCAGTACTTCCGCTCGACCCTCGGCCACAACACCCTGCGGCTGGACGACAGTGACCAGTCCGTCTCCGGCGGCCCGTTCCTGTGGACCCGGCAGGCCCGCAGCCGCGTCCTGGTCGCGGACGCGCCCGACGCCTCCGACGGGGGGACGGCCCGCTGGTGTGCCGAGCATGACGGTTACCAGCCCTCCGTGCACCGCCGCCGGGTGGAACTGACGGCCGCGAGCCAGGAGTTGAGGATCGTCGACGAGGTCCGCGGCCAACACGGCCCGCGCCGGGCCGTGCGGCTGGCGTTCCACCTCGGCCCCGCGATCGCCGCGGACCTGGCGGACAACCGGGCCGTGCTCACCTGGACCCGGGACGGCGAGGACCGCTCCGCGGTGCTCGACCTGCCCGGGCAGCTGAGCTGGCGGTCGCACCGCGGCGAGACCGACCCGCCGCTGGGCTGGTACTCCCCCGGCTTCGGGCGCAAGGAACCCGCCACGACGCTGGTCGGCACCGGCTTCACCGACGGCACTGCGCCGTCGGGGGAGTTCACCACCGTGCTCAGGTTCCGCGGCCCGGGGGACGAGTGAGCGTCAAGAGGCGGCACTGGGCGGCGGCAGCGCTGGCACTGGCTCTGCTGACGGTGACCGGCTGCGACGGTTCGCAGGGCACCAAGGCGGAGCCGAAGCCCGCGGAATCCACGTCCGCCCCGTCCGCGGCCCGATCGGTGGCCCGGGTGTGCGCCAAGCCGACAGCCGGGCCGACGAAGGCGCCGGCGGGCGCGGTGACGGTGGACCCCTCGGTGGTCGGTGACCTGGCCGCGAAGACCAAGAGCAGCCCCCCGAAGACCACGTTCTGGCTTCGGCCGGGCAAGCACAGGCTCGATCCGGACCGCTACGCCCAGGTCATCCCCAAGAAGGGGAACCGCTACCTCGGCGCGCCGGGCGCGGTGCTCGACGGCCGGAAGAAGAACCAGTACGCGTTCGGCGGCAGTGCCGGTGACGTCACCATCCGCTACCTGACCGTGCAGCGTTTCGTCGCGCCGCACGACGAGGGCGTGGTCAACCATGACTCGGCCGACGGTTGGGTGATCGAGAACGCGACGATCCAGAACAACTCCGCCGCCGGGCTGATGGCCGGTGCCCGCCAGCAGGTCCGCGCCAGCTGCCTGCGCGACAACGGCCAGTACGGCATGAACGCGTACAAGGCCGGCGACTCCATTCGCGGCCTGGTGGTCGAGGGCAACGAGATCGTGGGCAACAACACCGGCGACTGGGAGCGGCGGCGGGAGGGCTGCGGCTGCACCGGAGGCATCAAGTTCTGGGCCGTCAACGGCGCCGACGTACGAGGCAACTGGGTGCACGACAACCGCGGAACAGGGTTGTGGGCGGACACGAACAACAACGACTTCCGCATCGAGAACAACGTGATCGAGGCCAACGACGGTGCCGCGCTGATCTACGAGACCAGCTACAACGCGGTGGTCCGGAACAACACGATCCGGCGGAACAACTGGGTCGAGGGCCGCAAGGGGGCCGAGGGCGGAGACGACTTCCCGTACGCGACCGTCTACCTGTCCGAGTCCGGCGGCGAACCACGAGTCCGAGCCCGTACCGACAAGATCGAGGTCTACGGGAACCTGCTGGAGAACAACTGGTCCGGAATCACCCTGTGGGAGAACGCCGACCGGTTCTGCAACAGCCCGGCCAACACCTCGTCCGGTGACTGCACGTTGCTGGTGCGGAACTCCGACCGCTGCGAGCAGCCGGCGATCGCCAAGGCACCGCTCTACTCCGACTGCCGGTGGAAGACCCAGCGGGTGGACATCCACGACAACCGCTTCGTGCTGGACAAGTCCGTCGTCGAGTGCACGGCGATGTGCGACCGAATGGCGGTGCTGTCCAACTACGGCACCTATCCGGAATGGTCGCCGTACAAGGGCGAGCGGGTGGCTGACGCGATCACCCGCAAACAGCACAACCGCTGGCACGACAACGTCTACCTCGGATCATGGAAATTCGTCGCCCACGACCCGGGCGGCGTACTGAGCTTCGACGAGTGGCAGGGCAGGCCCTACCAGCAGGACACGGGCAGCACCCTCGGCCCACGGGCCGGTGGTTGAGATGGGCGGGGACCTGCGGCGCGGTGGGCTGCCGGGCGGACCGGACACGGCGGGCACGCGGCCCGGCGCCGAACCGCGCCCTGGCGGCACACCGAGGATCGTCGGAATCGTCTGGGGGCTGCTGATCCTCAACACGCTCGGTTCCACCGGGGCGAAGACCATCATTCCGCTGCCCCGCTCCCTCATCCAGATGGCCACCATGGGTGCCCTGGTCGCCGCGTTCGCGCTGGCGCTGGCGGTCAATCTCCGGCTGCGCCTGCGAGCGAGCGCCTTCGTGTTCCTGCTCACCCTGCTGCTGGTGCTGAGCGTGATCTCCAGCGCGAACCTGGAGTCCGGGTTCGGCGCACTGTTCCGCTGCGGCCGGCTGGCTCTCTTCGTCGGCACGCTGTGGCTGCTCAGCCGCTGGTGGGACGGCGGCCTGACGCTCGTCCGGCACCACATCCGGATGTACTTCGCGGTGCTCGGGTCGGTGGCCGCCGGCCTGGTCGTGTCACCGGGCGCGGCCATGCCCGAGCTCTACGGCGGACGCCTCGTCGGCGCGTTGTGGCCGCTCACCCCGCCGCAGATCGGACAGTAC
>NZ_LIQZ01000362.1 GCF_001418655.1 Streptomyces phaeochromogenes
GTACTGTCTGCGGGACCCGTACGCCGGAGGGCGGGGCATCGGCATGGCCCTGGAGACGCACCTGATCAATCCCCTGGCCCGCTCGATCTTCGAGATCCGCCCGGAGTCACTGCGCGGCACGCTCCGGGTGACGGACGTGACGGAGGATCCGGAGGACGGTTCCGTCGACCTGCGGGTCGAACACGTCAGGGACCGTGGATGACCGACGAGGAGGACGACGACCCCTGGGAGGAACTGACCCCCCGCCGCCCTGGCACGCCCCGCCCGCCGACCGCCGCGTCACCCCCGCCGGGTCCCGGCAAGGACGGCGGGGACGACAAGAACGACGAGGAGGGCGAGGACGGCGAGGACGAGGGGGACGACGACCCGCCGGAGCGGCTCTCGCCCCGCCGCGCGGATGGGCGTCGCGCGGCTCCTGACCCGGTTCCTGACGACGACGACCCGCCGGAAACGCTGTCGCCCCGGCGTCCCGGCGAGGCCCCGTCCCCGGGGGCGGGGCCGCCGCCCCGGCTGGTGCGATGCGCGGGATGCGGGCGCAAGGTCCCTCCGCGCGTCGCGAGTTGTCCCGTCTGTGCGGCCCCGATCGCGGACCCGGATCCCGCCGAGGACGGCTCCGCCACTGCGGCCCTGCGGTTCTCCGGCGGTCTGGTGCAGGTGCGGCTGCGCCCTGGGGACGTACGCAACCTCGGCCGGGACCGGGAGTGGGCACCCCTGACGGCCCGCGGGTTCGCCGACGAACGGTCGGTGTCCCGTCGCCACGCGGAAGTGGCCCTGCGACCGGACGGCACCCTGTGGGTGACGGAGTACCGGGACGGCACCACCCACGGCACCCGTGTCAACGGTGAGTACCTGCTCCCGGCCGTGACACGCCAGTTGGCCGACGGTGACCGCCTCGTCCTGGGGCTCCATTCCGAGGCGACCGTGTCGCTGTGCGCTCCGGGCGAGGACCTGTCCGCCGAGGCGGGAACCTGAACGCGGGAACCTCAGGGCGGGAACCCGAGCGGACCCGCGTCAGCGTCCCGCCGCGGGCTCCGCGTCCGAGACCGTCGCACGGACCGGGCTCAGCAGCCGCCGGACCTCGGCCGCTCCCTCCGGCGTACTCAGAGACACCGTGCGCTCGGGCACCGGCTCCAGCGGGCACGTGCCGCAGCGGTCGCCGAACAACTGGAGTGCCTCGCGCGGCCGGTGGCGCTTGGACTGCCACAACAGCCCCTGTATGCCGGGGGCGTGCTCTCTGATCAGTCGTACCCAGTACCGGGTCTTGGCGTAGTCGTCCCGCTCCGCGTCGACGAGCCAGGAGTCCTGCCACACCGCGGCCAGTCCCTCCGCGCTCATCAGGTCCACGAGGGCGAGGTCGGTGGTGGTGCGCAGCACGGACAGACGGTACTTGCTCGCGAGTGCCCTGGGGATGCGGCGCTGGGCCCACGGCCCGTCGAACCGCACGGACCGCAGGAGCACCTCGCTGAGCGCGGTGACGGGATCGAGGGCCGCGTACAGATAGGGGAAGGGGTCCTGTTCGGTGGCGCCGAAGCGGTCGCCGTCGAAGAACGCGTGCTGGCGGCTGGGGTTGAACGAGTCGGGCGGACGCGTCTCGCGGTGGCAGCGGTACAGCTCCGTGCCGACGGGCAGCACCCGGACCAGCGGCTCCATGCGGGCCCCCTCGGGCGGGGCGTGGCCGGCCATCAGTCGTCCTCCAGGAGGGCGCGGGCGGCGGCGAGAACCAGCTCGTCCGGCGCCACGTCCAGCAGCTCGGCCGGAACGCCGTCCAGCCATTCGTTGTCCCCCAGCCACCAGTCGGCGGCGCCCCACGGGTCCTGGCCGGCGAGCAGCAGCCGGTTCACCTCGCGCACCACCGGACGCAGCTCACCGGTGGTGGGTACGAACTGGAACTCCGGGTAGCGGTCGCCGAGTTCGGGGTCGTGCAACCGGATCAGGTCGTCGGCCGCCGCGTCCGTCACGGCCGCGATCACCGCGTCCGCGCCCCGCGCCGGGGCGTGCAGCAGCCGCTGCCTGGTGGTGTCCAGGATCTCCTCGGCCGTCGGTGGCGGGCCCGCCAGGAAGCCGAGCAGGTCACCGAGGCGGTCCCGGTCGACGACGACACCGCCGCCCGGGTCGCGTTCGGCGTACCGTACGCCGTCGCGCAGCGCCGCACCGACGGGGTGGTGCTCGGGCATCACATGCAGCATCCGGCCCACTTCCCGTGCGGCGCGCCGGGTGGGGCCGCGGCCGACGGCGTCGCCGAGCTCGGTGACCCGGCGCAGCAACTGGGCCCGCTCGTCCGAGCCCAGTTCGGCGAGCGTCTGGGCCCAGTGCCGGTGCAGCAGGGCGATCAACTGGTCGGGGGTCATCGGGCCGGGTCCCTCCTGGGAGGCTCGGGTGCGGGATTGCCCTGATGGATGAAGGCGGCCCAGTTCTGGAGTTCGCCGATGTCCTGTTGCGCGAGGAACGGGTCCAGCATGTCCAACCCCGCGACGGGACAACGGTGTTCGGCGGGGGTGAGGGCGTAGCGCTGCGTGGCCCGCAGGGCGTCGGGCGGGGCGAGACCGGCGTTCAGATGGTGGTGCAGGACCGTCATCAGGGCCGGGGTGACCCCGTCCGACACGGCCCAGCGGGAGCCGATGACATCCGTGGCCAGCCGGTGCACGAGGGCGGTGGTGAGGGTGAGGGCCTCGTCGTGGTCCGCCTCGCTCACGTCGGTCTCGCACGCGCTGAGCACCACGAGGGGTCCGCTGCGGTCCCCGGCCGACGGGGTGTCCAGCAGGGTGGTCACGGTGAGATGGCCGGTCTCGGGGGGATCGCCCTCCTCGTACCAAAGGTGCAGCGCGGAGCGGGTGGGGTCGGTGCCGGCGGTCCCGTGGCACGCCAGGTGCACCATCGCGGCACGGACGGACGTGGCGAACGGCTCGGCGCCGAGCACCTTCAGGATGGCGGCCGGCGTGGGGAGGTCGGGGCCGGTCTCGGTGTCGTCGCCCCGCAGGACACGGGCGTCGCCGTAGTACGCCCGGCTCAGCGCCTGGATCTCGTCCTCGGCGTAGTACAGGTCCCTGGGCTCCGCGACCAGCACCTGCCCGCCCGCGACCGGCAGCCTCGACCGCCGTGTCCCATGGACCAGTTCGGAACCGGACGCGGCGAAGGTCACGACCGCGAGTTCACAGAGGTGGGCGGTCGAGGGGACGTCGGTGCCCTCCCCGCCGTCGTCGGAGTCCTCCCGCGGCAGCGGCAGCCGCGCGGCCTGCCACGGTACGGCGCCCAGGTCGCCGCAGGGCACGAGCACCAGCCGGACCGGTCCGGGGGACGCGTCGGCGCCGTCCGGCCGCAGCCCGCTCTCGGCCAGCGCGCGCTCCCACAGGCCCAGTGAGTCCAGCACCGGGCCCATGACCGACCCGCCCGCCCAGTCGCACAACCGCTCCAGGGACCGCTGCCACTTGCCCGCCGCGCGGCGGACCGCGGGAATCCCGTCGATGTCGGTGGTGTCCATGCCGCGGCTGCGCCGCAGTTCGACCCCGGCCCGCACGAACTCCTCCAGCGGCCCGCGGTCCGCGGTCGACAGCCCAGGCAACTCCACCACCCGCACTCCGAATCCGGGCCGCAGCAGCAGCGCGGCACCCGTCTCGTCGTCGGTGCCCGGCACGAGATACACCAGCGCGTCGGCCCGGCAGCGGACCAGCGTCGCGCCGAGAACCGGCGTGGGCGGCGGCCCCGATGCCGCGCTCGCGGCACCCGGGGCCGTGCGCACCAGCTCCAACGCCTCCCGGCGCAGCGCGCTGGGCAGCCGTGGCACTCCCGTCGCGTCCGGATGGAGCACCTCGTCGAGGACCGCGGGTCCGGCGTTGCCGGCGGCGCCGGTGGTCACCGTGGCCTGCCGCCACGCCTCCGCCGTCTCATAGGCGCCGAGTGCCTCCAGCCGGTCGGCCACCGTGGTGCCGGCCGCGGCGGCGTGCAGGACCAGGGCGCGCCCGGCCTCCAGACAGGCGACCGCCTCCTCGGGCCGGCCCAGGCGTACGGCCCAGCCCGCCGCACGGACGCCGAGGCTGCCGGCCGCCCGGGCGGCGCGCAGTCCGTGCTCGGCACCGAGCTGGAGCAGCACGTCGTCGGCGGAGGCGCGCAGAGCCGACCTGGCGTGGGCGAGCGCCCGGGTCAGCCGGTCCCGCAGGACGTCGTCGTGGGCGGGGTCGCCGGAGCCGGCACGCTGTGCGAGGGCGGTGGCCAGTTGCTCGTGCAGCGGCACCACGAGATCGGCCGCGTCGGTCCTGGCCCGGCTGCTCTCGGCGCTCAGGTCGGCCTCGGCCAGCTCCAGTTCGGCGATGGCGTCGTCGAGGAGGGCCGGGTCGCCCTCGCGGCCGTGCAGAGCGCGCAGGGCGAGTGCGATGGCCACCCGGTTGCGGGGGCGCTGACCGGACACGGAGGCGGGCTCGTCCAGCGCGGCCCGTGCCGATTCGAGGGAGCGCCGCATTCGCTCGGAGTCCGGTTCGAGGTGTGTGGCGAGCGCAAGCAGCGGAGCTTCCATCGCGGCGAGCAGCGGCCGGGCGAAGGGGAGCGTGCCGGTGTGCGCCAGGGCGGCGGCATGCTGGTCGACCGCGCTGCGCAACGCGGTCAGGTCGGCGGTCAGCTGCACCCGGACGAGTTCGAGGCCGCAGAGGATGATCCGGGGCAGCCCGCTCCACTCGCTCTCGTCGTCGGTCTCCTGCGCGATCAGGGCGAGGAGGTCGTCCCGTACCTCGCCCAACGCGTCGACGTCACGCTCGCGTTGGGCCCGGTCCAGGGCGAACTGGGCCTGGAGACAGCGGTTCATGAGGAGCAGGCCGGGCGCACCGGGCCGGTCGGGGGCGCCCTCGGCGAGCGGTCCCCCGGGGGTCAGGGCGGCGTCGATCAGTTCCTGGGCGGTCTGCCCGTCCTGGAGGCTGTGCCCCACCAGCTGGGAGCCGACCAGCACCGCGGGCACGGTCGCCTGGAGCAGCCACTCCGTCTCGTGGTCGACGGGCCCGTCCGCCTCCCGGATCTGTGCCAGCAGCTCCAACGCCTTCGCGAAGTGGGCCTGTTCGCCCGTACGCATCCCGAGGGCCAGACAGGAGAGCGCCGCGAGGGCGCGGGCCTGGCCGCCGTCGGAGCCGGCCGCGGCCAGCATCCGCTCGTTCAGCACGCGCAGGTCGTCGAGCGTGATGAAGCCGGGGCTGATGATCTCGGTGAGGATCGTGGGCGCGTCCAGTGAGCGCGCCATTTCCTCCATCTCCGCACGGCCGGGAGGCCCGGCCTCCTGTGCGGAACTCGCCGCCTCCACCGGCACGTCGTCCGGGGCACCGCCCGAGGGCAGTACGTCGAACGCCTTCGCCATGTACGGCAGTGCCTGGGCCAGCCCGCCCAGTGAACCGCTGTCGGGCAGCATGCCGGGCAGCGCGGCCATGATGTCGGCCAGCCCGCCGGTGTTCCCGTCCCCGGCGGCCCGCAGCAGCGGCACCATCGTGAGGATGCCCTCGATATGAGGTGGCAGCGGCACCCCCTCACCCGCCACCTCCCGTCCCAGTTCGACGACTTCGGGCAGCACGTCCAGCGCGGCCATGCCCTGCGCGGAGGCCGGCAGGCCGAGGGGCAGGTACCGGGCCAGACCGGGTGGCAGCGCGGCCACCCCGCTGTCGGCCGGGGAGATGTCCAGCAGCGGAGCCAGCAGCAGGACGGCGAGGTCACGGGCGGCGTCGCGACGAAGGCCGGGGTCCAGATCGGGCATCCGCCGTGCCTCGCGCAGCAGTTCGACGGCCCGTGTGCGGTCGTCGGGGTCCCGCCCGTCCGCCCACCGGGCCGCGACCAGCGCCCCGAGCCGGGCGGTGAGCTCGGCCCCCGGGCCGGACGCCGTCTCCGCGGCGCACTTTTCGAGTTCGCCGATCAGCACATCCCGGGTGGCCTTGTCCGGGCCGGCCGGGGCCAGTTCCTTCCCCGTGTACGTCACCCCGGCACCGACGGCGCGGCTGAGGAACCGTCGCACCCGCTCCCCGTCCGAGTCCGCTCCGAGTCCCTCGTCCACCGTCAACTGCCGCCCCGTTCCTTTCAGTTCCGTCCCCGGGCCGGTACCGCTCCCCCGTGCGGTACCGACCCCTGGCCGACCACACGGCCCCCTGCCGCACGGTCACGGCGTCATGATGCTCCGGCCCACCCGTACGAGCGAGGACTTTGCGGCGTACGACCAGAATGCGACCGGCTTTGGACCGAACCCGTCCCGACCTGCGCGCAAGAGGCCACGACCAGAACAGCGACGAGCGCCGCGGGCCCATGGGCGCGATACCGGCCCCCACCTCCTGACACCATCGGCTCCTGGAGGCGGGCTGACGCGCGCCGTACGTGCAGGAGATGCCGATGCCCCGACGTCCCCGCCCCTTCGAGGAGATCACCCGTCCCACCTACGCCGAGGCACACCTCGCCGGGCTGCGGATCGAGGGCAGCCGCCACGAGGCGGTGCTCAGCGGTGTCTGCCCACGCTGCGAGCACCCCTTCCAGTACGTACATCCGCTGGCCGGGTTCCGGGGGCTGCGGCCACCTCGGTCCCGCGACACCTACTCCGTCCAGGTGGCCTGTGTCTGTACGGAGGAGCATCCCGGCCGCCCGGCCGACGACGAAGGCTGCGGCGCCTACTGGATCCTGCTGCTGCAACGGAACGGCCGGTGAGGTGGCAGGCGTCGCCCGGACCCGCCGCCACACCCGCGGACCGCGCCGCCGCCCGCCACCGCCGGCAGCTGGTGCGCCAGGAACTGCCCAGGGTCCGCGAGGCCGCGGCGGCCTGGCGCACGGGGCTGGCCGCGCTGCTCGTCGGCATGGTCGGCTTCGGCCTGATCAAGGGCCGCAGCGACATCCGGGAACTGGCCGCGCCGTACGACGTCGTGGTGGGCTGCCTGCTCCTGCTGACGCTGGCGACCGGGACGCTGGGCGCCGTACTGCTGCTGCGCGCCGCGCACGGCAGGCCCGCGGCCACCGTCGTGCAGCAGACACCGCCCGGTGTGCTCGTGTGGGGCGAGGAGGCGCTCGACCACCAGGAGACGCTGCGCGCGGCGAAGGCGCTGACGCGGGGTGTGGTGCTGACGGTGCTGTGCGCCGCGGCGCTCACCGCGACGGTGGCCGTGACCTGGTACGGGCCCGACAAGTCCAAGGCGCGACTGGAGGTGGTCACACCGGACGGCGGTTTCTGCGGCAGTCCCCGCGGTGTCACCGACGGCCGGCTGCTGCTGCGCACCCCGGCGGGCGAGGTGACGGTCCGCCTCGACGAGGCCCTCACCGTCCGCGCGGTGGAGTCCTGTACGGGTCCCGGCACGACCGGTTGAACCGTTCGCGCGGCGACGCGCCCGGGCAACGAAACGTCACGGCCGTCTTCCACCTGTCCGGGGCCCGCTCGCGATGGCTACCCGGGCCTGCCCAGGGACCAGCCGGAGACGTCCGCGAGCCGGCCGCGCCACAGGGGCATGGCCAAGGTCCCGTTCGGTCCGGTGACTCCGGTGGCGTCACGCAGGTGGATCCACTGTGGCAGCCGTTGCGGGATCTGGTTCCCCTGCTTGTCGACGACCGCCTGGTCCACCTGCTCGGGAAACCGCTCCAGCAGCCGCGCGCCCGGCCCGTCGACACCGCGCAGGGTTGACGCCCAACCGGCCGCCCATGCCTCGTGGGAGATCAGGTCGCCGTGGAGGAAGCCGCCCCCGACGACGAGAGTGATCGGCAGGGCGACCTCGGTGTCCAGTCCGATCAGCCGTACCAGCATCTGCAGTTGGACGTCAGGCACCGGCTCGGTCACGACCGGTGCCGACGGCTGGTGGAGGGGATCGTGCTCAGCACTCATACCCGGCGGTCCTCTCGATGCTGCGCGCGCGAACTTTTCGGACCACGGGAGTCTCAGGTGGTCAGGAGGCCGGTGCGGAGCTTGGTGAGGGTGCGGGAGAGCAGGCGGGAGATGTGCATCTGCGAGAGATTCAGTTCGCCGCCGATCTCCGCCTGGGTCATCTCCTGGCCGAAGCGCATCTCGATGATGGTCCGCTCCCGCTCGTCCAGCTCCTGCAGCAAGGGGGCGAGCGCGTGGAGGTCTTCGAACAGGTCCAGTGCGGGATCGACCTCGCCCAGGGTGTCCGTGTACGCCTGCCCGCCGTCGCCGTTCTCGTCGTCGCCGCCCGGGGTGTCGATGGAACCGGCCACGTAGCCGTTCGCGGCCACGAGACCCTCGATGACCTCTTCCTCTGTCAGCTCCAGGTGGGCGGAGAGATCCTTCACCGTGGGGGTGCGGCCCAGCTTGGTGGTCAGGACTTCCTTGCTCTTCGCGATGTCGACGCGCAGTTCCTGCAGACGCCGGGGGACGTGCACGGCCCAGCTGGTGTCGCGGAAGAAGCGCTTGATCTCACCCGCGATGTAGGGAATCGCGAAGGAGGTGAACTCGACCTCCCTGGACAGGTCGAACCGGTCGATGGCCTTGATCAGACCGACGGTGCCGACCTGGACTATGTCCTCCATGTCGCCGCTGCCCCGGTTGCGGAAGCGGCGGGCCGCGAAGGTCACCAGGGACAGGTTCATCTCGATCAGCGTGTTGCGCGCGTACTGGTACTCCCGGGTGCCCTCCTCCAGGACCTGCAGGCGGTCGAGGAACAGCCTGGTGAGCACGCGCGCGTCCTTGGGGGCGACCTTGCCGCCGTCCTCGATCCACGGCAGGTCCTCCGCGGCCTCCGGAGTTCCCGTACCGGAAGCGGTTTCTTGGCGGGCGTTCACGGAAGTGGTCACGGTGCCGCCTTAGTTGGAAAGCAGGATGGATGTCTCCTGCCCGCTCAGCGGCGAGGCATGTGCGGACATTCGTACGGATTGCCCGCGACCTGGATTCCTGAACCAGGACGACTCCACCACCTGCGTAACTATACCTTCCGGATGGTACAGTTACGAATATGCGACCGAGTTCGAGAACCCAGATCCTGGAAGCCGCGATCCGTGTGACCGAGAAAGACGGGATCACGAGCCTGACCCTGGAGTCCGTGGCCGTGGAGGCCGGACTGACCAAGGGGGGCCTGCTGTACCACTTCCGTACCCGGGAGGAACTGCTGCTGGCGATCCAGCGGCATCTGACCGAGGGATGGGAGAAGCAGCTGGAGGCGCGGCTCGGAAAGGCCTTCGCGGAGGCGACGGCGGCCGAGCGGGCGATCGCCTACACGCTGATGGACGTGGACAGCGAGCCGCGCAAGGCGGACCTGGCGTTCATGGTCGAGTCGGCGTCCGACCCGGAGCTGGCGCAGGTGTGGAACGCGCTGGTGGACCGGTGGGTGCCGGTCCCGTCCGAGCCGGATCCGGCTCAACTGGAGCTGTTCCTGGCCCGGATGGCCGCGGACGGGCTGTGGCTTTTCGAGGCGACCACCGGGACGAAACTCACGCCCGCGGTGAAGGATGCCCTGCGGCAGCGGATCGCCGCGCTCACCGAATCGGCCTCCACGCCGTGACCCAGGGGCCCGGCACCCTTCCGGCACACCGTCGAATCCAGAAGATCCGAGGTACGGGATGAGCAAGGCACGACGCTGGTGGGTCCTGTTGACCGTCTCGGCGGGGCTGTTGCTGATATCGGTGGACATGACGGTGCTCTACACCGCCCTGCCCACCCTGACCGGCGACCTGCACGCCGACGCCTCGCAGAAGCTCTGGATCATCAACGCCTATCCGCTGGTGTCGGCCGGCCTGCTGCTGGGCACCGGCACGCTGGGCGACCGGGTGGGACACAAGCGGCTCTTCCTGGCCGGCCTGGTCATCTTCGGTGCGGCGTCGACGATGGCCGCGTTCGCCTCCTCCCCCGGGATGCTGATCACCGCGCGTGCCTTCCTGGCGGTGGGCGCGGCGACGATGATGCCCTCGACACTGGCGCTGATCCGGCTCACCTTCGAGGACGAGCGGGAACGCGGGGTGGCGATCGGCATCTGGGGCACGACGTCGGTGGTCGGCACCGCGCTCGGACCGGTCCTCGGCGGCTTCCTGCTGGAGCACTTCTGGTGGGGTTCGGTGTTCCTGGTCAACGTGCCCGTCGTCCTGCTCGCCCTGGTCGCGGCGGTGTTCCTCGCTCCGGGCGGATCCGGCCGCGCGGACCGGCCCTGGGACCCGGTCGCGTCCGTGTACGTCATGCTCGGCCTGGTCGGCCTGGTCTACGCGATCAAGGAGATCACCAGGCCCGATCCCGCACCCCTGCAGATAGCCGGGGCGCTGCTGGTGTCCTTCCTCGGCTTCCGGGCCTTCCTGCGCCGCCAGCGCTCTCAGCCCTATCCCCTGATCGACTTCGCGCTCTTCCGCAACCGGCCCCTGCTCGTCGGCGTGCTCGGCGCCGGCCTCGCGATGTTCGCCACGGCGGGCATCCAGCTCGTTCTGGCCCAGCGCCTCCAACTGGTCATCGGCCACACCCCGCTCACCGCCGGCCTGCTCGTGGCCGCGTGCGCGCTGGGCGCCCTGGTGGCCGGGGTCGTCGTCGGCGGGCTGGTCCACCGGGTCAGCGTGCGCACACTGATCGGCGGCGGCCTCGCCACGAGCGCGCTGGGCATCCTGCTCACGCTCCTGCTCACCCCCGGCGCGGTCCCCGTCCTGGACTCCGCGCAGAGCTCCGGCTGGGTCGTCCCGGGCCTGATCCTGGCCGGCGCGGGTCTGGGCACCACGATGACCGCCGCCTCCGCCGCGATCATCGGCGGCGCCCCGCCGCACCGCGCCGGTATGGCCTCCTCGGTCGAGGAGGTCTCGTACGAACTGGGCAGTCTCACCGGTGTCGCCGTCCTCGGCAGCGTGCTGACGGCGGTCTACACCGGCACGGTCACGCTGCCCGCGGGCACCCCCGACACCGCGGCCGACAGCCTGGACGAGGCCCGCGCCACCGCCGGCCACCTGCCCGCGGAACAGGGCCGCCCCCTGCTGGACGCCGCCAACTCCGCCTTCGACAACGGCTACAACGCGACCCTGGTCATAGCCACCGTCCTCCTGGCCGCCGGTTCCCTCTTCACCTACCGCTACCTGAGCCGCACCCCGAAGCCCACCACTGTCACCACGGAACCCGCCGAGCCGGCGCTGGACCCCTCACCCTGACTCCGGCGCCCGACGCGTCGCAAGCTCGGCGAACACCTCGACGGCCAGGCCCAGTTCGGCCTCGGTGTTGTAGTAGTGCGGCGACAACCGCACCAGCGGATGGACGCCCCGGTCCTCGGTGTCGAACTGCGTGTGTTCCGCCACGGTGGTGGTGACATTGACGCCGCGCCCGCCAAGAGCGGCGGCAACGTCCGCGGTGGACACGCCGTCGACCTTGGCGGTCACGATCGCGCACCGCTGCCGACCGAGGTCGTACGTCGTGACGCCGGGCAGGGCGTCCAGGCGATCACGCAACAGCGTGCCGAGCTCGACGGCACGCCGGCCAATGCCCTCCATACCGATCTCCAGAGCCTGCTCGACGGCGGCGCTCAGGCCGAGGGCGTTGGCGTAGCTCACCTCCCAGGTCTCGAAGCGCCGGGCGCCGTCGCGCCAGGTGAAGCCCCGCTTCCCGTCCCAGGTGGCGGAGGCGATCTCGCTGACGTACGGCTCCAGGTGGTCCAGTGCTTCCCGGCGTACCCACAGAAATCCCGTACCGCGAGGGCCGCGCAGGAACTTCCGGCCCGTGGCGGTGAGCATGTCGCATCCGAGTTCGGCGACGTCCACCGGGAACTGGCCGACCGACTGGGTGGCATCGAGCAGGAAGGGCACACCCGCGGCCCGGCAGACGCGACCGATCTCGGCCGCGGGGTTCACCAGGCCGCCGCTGGTGGGGACATGGCTGACACCGACCAGCCTGGTCCGGTCGTCGATCAGCTCCGCCAGGGCCGAGGTGTCGAGCTGCCCGGACTCGTCATTGGGAACGACGACGACCTCGGCTCCTGTCCGCCGGGCGATCTGCAGATAGGCGAGGACGTTGCTTCCGTACTCCGCCCGGCCGGTGAGGATGCGGTCGCCGGGCGCGAACGTCATGGAGTAGAAGGCGGCGTTCCAGGCGTGCGTGGAGTTGTCGAACAGCGCGACCTCGTCGGGGGCGCCGCCGACGAGGCGGGCGATGTTCGCGTACGTGGCGTCGATCCGGTCCCGTTCCCGGTCCGCGGCCTCGTACCCGCCGATGGCGGCCTCCAGCTCCAGATGGGCCGTCATGGTCCGAAGGGTCCTCCGCGACAGGAGCGCGGCGCCGGCGTTGTTCAGGTGGACGCGGTTCGCGGTGCCCGGGGTGTCCCGGCGGATCGCTTCGATGTCCATGGCCTGCCCCCATCTTCTACTTCTACGGTCTGACGCCTCAGCCTTCCCTTCCCAACCGGCCCAGCCACCACGCGGGGCTCCGCCCGGGGTTTCTGATCCGGCGCGGCTCCGCTTGAGCTGGTCGCGCGGTTCCCCGCGCCCCTGAGGACACCGGTGGCCGAGGCGGGTTCCCAAGTGCGGGCCGACTTGAGTTGCCCGCGCAGTTCCCCGCGCCCCTAAAAGCACCGGTCGCCGAGGCCGGTTCCCAAGTGCGCGCCGACCTGGGGTGCCCGCGCCGTTCCCCGCGCCCCTAAAAGCACC
>NZ_LIQZ01000363.1 GCF_001418655.1 Streptomyces phaeochromogenes
CTCGCCGCGGCGGCCGAGGCACTGGGCTGCGAGGTACGGACCTGGCACGCGACCCGTTCGCCCGGGCCGTGGCTCGCGCAGGAGGTACGGAGTCTGCGCCAGGTCGTGCGGGAGGTGGACCCCGACCTGGTGNNGACTCGCGGCGCGGCTCGCCGTGCGCGGGCGGGTGCCGACCGTGTTCCAGCCGCACGCCTGGTCGTTCGAGGCGGCCGGCGGGGTCACCGGGCTGCTCGCCCTCAACTGGGAACGGCTGGCCGCGCGTTGGGCCTCCCGGGTGGTGTGCGTCAGCGAGGCCGAGCGGCGGACAGGGCGGCGGTCGGGGATCGCCGGGCGGTTCACCGTGATCCCCAACGGAGTCGACCCGGAGCGTTTCCACCCGGCGTCGGTCGAGACCGTACGGGCCGGGATTCCGCTGCTCGACGGGGTCGATCCGGCGGCGCCCCTCGTGGTCTGCGTCGGGCGGCTGTGCCGGCAGAAGGGGCAGGACGTCCTGCTGGACGCCTGGCGCGAGGTGTCCCGGCGGGTGCCACAGGCGCGGCTCGTGTTGGTGGGTGACGGTCCCGACGCGCAGGCGCTGCGGGCCGCCGCTCCCGAGTCGGTGCTGTTCGCCGGGGCCGTCACCGAGGCCGTGCCCTGGTACCAGGCCGCCGATCTGGTGGTCCTGCCGTCCCGTTGGGAGGGCATGGCGCTGGCGCCGCTGGAGGCCATGGCCTGCGGGCGGCCCGTCGTGATCACCGACGTGGACGGGGCGCGCGAGAGCCTGCCGCCGGGCCAGGGACCGCGCTGTCTGGTGCCGCCGGACCGGCCGGCCGAACTGGCCGCGGCCGTCGCCGAGCTGCTGCTCGACCCGCTGCTGCGCGAGTCGCTCGGCCACCAGGGACGCCGGTACGTAACGACCACGCACGACATCGGGCGCACGGCGAAGGCCGTCGCCGAGGTGTACCGCGAGCTGATCGGCACCCGGCCGACGCGGTCGACGCGGCCCAGAGGACGGAACACGGGCGTGGAAGCCACCGAGTGCAGGGAGTCCATCCACACGTGACTGCGGAAAGTACCGTTCCCTCCCCCGGTGGCCGGCCGCGGGCGACGGACCACGGATTCTCGCCCGTCTCGGTCATCCCGCCCCGCGAGGCCGCCGGCGGCTTCAGATTCCCCAGCGGCGGACGGCCGTTCGTACGGCGGGCCTCGCGGCTGCCGCTGCCGGCCGTGGACGTCTGCGCGGCGCTGCTCGGCGGCGGCCTCGTGCTGCCCTGGACGCATCCGCTTCCGCTCGCCTCGCTGGTGCTCGCGGTGCTGTGGCTGAACGCGCACGGGTCGCTGTACCGGGCCGCGCCCGTCCCGGCGGTGCTGGACGAACTGCCCGCCGTCTGCGGCCGGATCGCGGTGGGCTGGTGCGCGCTCGCGGCCCTGCTCGCGGCGTACTCCCCGGACCACGCGCTGTCCGCCCGCACCCTGGTCCTCGGCTGCGCGGTGCAGTCGGCGGCGAGCTGTCTGGGCCGCGGCGCTGTGCACGGGCGGCGGCGCCGGGCGCTGCTGCGGCGGCCACGCGCGGCCCTGGTGGTCGGCCGGGCCGCGACGGCACAGCGCGTGGCGGCTGCCTTCCTGCGCCACGAGGCGTGCGGGGTACGGCCGGTGGGCGTCGTCTCCGACGAGACGTCCGGCGGCGAGGGGCTGCCGGTCCTGACCACGGGCGAGGAGGTCCAGCGGGCGCTCATCCAGAACGGCGTGCAGGACGTGCTCGTCGTGGGCCCCGCCGCGCGCACCGAACAGGGGCCGCTGCTGCGGGCGCTGGGCGAGTCGGGCTGCGCGGTGTGGGAGGTCGACGCCGACTCACCGGCGTACGAGAGGACGGACCGGCTCGCCGGGTTCGCCTGCCGGCGGCTGCCGGTCGGGCGGCGGTACGGGAGCGCCGGGAAACGGCTGCTCGACGTGCTGGTGTCCGGGGTGCTGCTGCTGATGGTCAGTCCGGTGCTGCTGGTGTGCGCGGTCGTGCTGCGGATCGCCGACGGGCCCGGGGTGGTCTTCCGGCAGGAGCGGATCGGCAAGGACGGGCGGCCGTTCACCCTGCTGAAGTTCCGTACGCACCGGCCGGTCGACGCGCACGAGGCGGCGACGCGGTGGAGCGTGGCGAACGAGCACGAGATGGGCTGGTTCTGCCGCTTCCTGCGCCGGACCTCGCTGGACGAGCTGCTCCAGCTGTGGAACGTCTTCTGGGGCGACATGAGCCTGGTCGGCCCGCGGCCCGAACGGCCTTATTTCGTCGGCCAGTTCAGCCAGACGTATCCCGGTTACGCGGCCCGCCACCGGATGCGGACCGGGATCACCGGGCTCGCGCAGATCCACGGGCTGCGCGGTGACACCTCGATCGAGGACCGCTGCCGGTTCGACAACGCGTACATCGACAACTGGTCGCTCTGGCAGGACGTGTGCATCCTGCTGCGCACCGCCGCCGCGCTCGTGCGCCCGACGGGGAGCTGACCGCGTGACCCAGCTGCTGACCGCTCCTCCTCTCCCGGCCACCGCGTCGGCGCCGCGCCGCTTCCTTCCCGTACTGCCCGTGGTGGCCATCGTCGCGATGATGGCGCTGCCGGTGTCCGGGGGCGGCGACGGCGGGGGCGGCACCATCGCCGACGCCGTGTCCGGTCTGGTCGTGCTGTACTGCGCGATCCGTCTCGTACGCGACCGCCGGCGCCCCCTGTCCCGTACCGCCGCGGTCGTGTTCGCGCTGCCCGTCGTCGGGATCGCGCTCGCCGCGGCGGGTGAGCTGCGGCGTACGGGGACACCTGCCCGGGTAGTCGCCGTACTGCGGCAGCGGCGCGCCGTGGCCGACCAGTCGGGGCTCAACTCCCGGCAGCGGCTGGACAATCTCGCCGGTGCCCTGGAGGTGCCGGCGGGAGGAGCGCGGCTGTTGGCCGGCGGCGGGCGGGTCGTGATCGTCGACGACCTGATGACCACGGGCGCGTCCCTGACGGAGGCGGCACGGGCTTTGAAGGCCGTTCTCGTGGCGAGAACCGGTCCTTACGGCCGAGTAACACCCAAAGTGACAGGGGAAGGGATGTCTCAAGCGACGGCGACAGGTGTAGGCCGACCAGAAGCGGTCAGAGAAATGAGAGGTACGAACGGCGCCGAAGGCATGCTCGCAGCGGCTGTGGTCGCGGCGACTCCGGCATCTTTCGAAATAAACCGGAACTGACGAAGAAGTTGCGTCGTTGCAGGTAGTGAGAGGTTCTATTCACCTGAATGGAGGTACGTCGCAGTAGAGGGTGACGCCATCCGTCCAGGCGAGATATGTTCGGTTGTGAGGGAATGGCGGACGCCGTCCCTCGCATATCGGAATGCCGTGCCGTGGGTTTTCTGCAATCACCCGCGACAGTGGGTGGAGATCTTGCCCGCGGGGGAGGAGGAGGTGGAAGTCACCGAGTCCGAGGCTCCGGGAGTCGCTGGAGCCTGGTGCAAAAGGGAGATGCTCCGCCGTCGATGCGGAGTGATCCGGGAACGGAGTTCTGCGTGGACATCGTCGTCAAGGGCCGCAAGACCGAGGTGCCCGAGCGGTTCCGCAAGCACGTGGCCGAGAAGCTGAAGCTGGAGAAGATCCAGAAGCTCGACGGCAAGGTGATCAGCCTCGACGTCGAGGTGTCCAAGGAGCCCAACCCCCGACAGGCCGACCGCTCCGACCGGGTGGAGATCACGCTCCACTCCCGCGGTCCGGTGATCCGGGCGGAGGCAGCGGCAAGCGATCCGTACGCGGCGCTGGACCTGGCGGCAGACAAGCTGGAAGCGCGGCTGCGCAAGCAGCACGACAAGCGGTACACCCGCCGTGGAGCCCGCAGGATCTCGGCAGCCGAGGTCGCCGACCACGTCCCGGACGCGGCGACGCTCAACGGGAACGGCGCTGTGGTCCACGAGGAAGAGCACGAGGCGGTGCCGACCAAGAAGATCGGCTCGCTGGAGGTGAAGGGTGACGGCCCCCTCGTCGTCCGCGAGAAGACCCACGTCGCGTCCCCGATGACGCTCGACCAGGCGCTCTACGAGATGGAGCTGGTCGGGCACGACTTCTATCTGTTCGTCGACTCCGAGACCAAGGAACCGAGTGTCGTCTACCGGCGGCACGCGTACGACTACGGCGTCATCCACCTCAGCACGGACCCGATGGTCGCCAAGGCGCAGCAGGCCCCGGCAGGCGGGGCGCTGGGCGGCTGACCTCGCCCGGTGAGCTCCCCCGGCCTTCGGCCGGGAGCCCCAGTGGTGCCCCTGGAGTGCCCGTGCGCCCCCAGGGGCACCGGTGTGCGACCCCTTCGTGCCCCGCTCTGTCGTCCCGTTGTCGCCCGGGCATGAAATCATGGCCGTACCGGCCCAACCGGTGGGCCGTTGCCTCGGGTTGGCGATGGCACAAGAAACACAGGCCACGGCCTTCAGGGGGAGGAACCATGGCGGACAGCTTCGGACCGATGCGTGACGAAGATGCCGACGACGGCGTCGTCGGCATGGGCCCGGACGCGGGGTCCCCACGCAAGGAACCCATCAGGGTCCTTGTGGTGGATGACCATGCCCTCTTCCGTCGCGGCCTGGAGATCGTGCTCGCCGCCGAGGAGGACATCCAGGTCGTCGGCGAGGCGGGTGACGGCGCGGAGGCGGTCGACAAGGCCGCCGATCTGCTGCCGGACATCGTGCTGATGGACGTACGGATGCCCAAGCGCGGCGGCATCGAGGCGTGCACCTCCATCAAGGAGGTCGCGCCCAGCGCGAAGATCATCATGCTGACGATCAGCGACGAGGAGGCCGACCTCTACGACGCGATCAAGGCGGGAGCCACCGGATATCTCCTCAAGGAGATCTCCACGGACGAAGTGGCCACGGCCATTCGCGCCGTCGCGGACGGGCAGTCGCAGATCAGTCCTTCGATGGCGTCGAAGCTGCTCACCGAGTTCAAGTCGATGATCCAGCGTACGGACGAGCGGCGGCTGGTGCCGGCGCCTCGGCTCACCGAGCGTGAGCTGGAGGTTCTCAAGCTCGTGGCGACCGGGATGAACAACCGGGATATCGCCAAGGAGTTGTTCATCTCCGAGAACACCGTGAAGAACCATGTGCGGAACATTCTGGAGAAGCTGCAGTTGCACTCCAGGATGGAGGCCGTGGTGTATGCGATGCGGGAGAAGATTCTTGAGATTCGTTGACAGTGACGTCGTGGGGGCGGGGGCCGGTTCGTAGGCGAGGGCCTCGTCCGGCCTAGCCCAGCGTTCGGCTCAGTTCCGTCGTCAGGGCTTCTCGCAGGGCCGGAGTGTTCGCTCGCTCCACCCGCACGTTCGTGCAGTCGACCCAGGTGGCTGCCTCCAGGAGGGCCTGGGCCACTGCCGGTACGGCCTTGGGGCTGTCGAGGGTGACCTGCTTGGCGACCAGCGTGGCTCCCTCGCGGGCCGGGTCGACGCGGCCGACCAGGTGGCCGCCGGCGAGGACCGGCATGGCGAAGTAGCCGTAGACCCGCTTCGGCTTGGGGACGTAGGCCTCCAGGCGGTGGGTGAAGCCGAAGATGCGCTCCGTGCGGGCCCGCTCCCAGACCAGGGAGTCGAACGGCGACAGGAGCGTCGTGCGGTGGCGGCCCCTCGGGGACGTCTCCAGGGCCGCGGGGTCCGCCCAGGCGGGCTTGGCCCAGCCCTCCACCGTGACCGGGACCAGACCGGAGTCCGCGAGCACCGCGTCGACCTGCTCGCCCTTGAGGCGGTGGTAGTCGGCGATGTCCGCGCGCGTGCCGACGCCCAGGGACTGGCCCGCGAGCCGGACCAGACGGCGCAGGCACTCCGCGTCGTCCAGCTCGTCGTGGAGCAGGTCGCCCGGGATGGCGCGCTCGGCGAGGTCGTACACCCGCTTCCAGCCCCTGCGCTCCGTGCACACCACCTCGCCGTACATCAGCGCGCGCTCGACGGCGACCTTCGTGCCCGACCAGTCCCACCACTCGCTGGTCTTCTTCGCGCCGCCCAAGTCGGTGGCCGTGAGCGGGCCTTCGGCCTTCAGCTGCTTGATGACCTGGTCGTACGTGCCGTCCGGCAGGTCGTGGTTCCAGTGCGGGCGGGCGCGGTAGGCGCGGCGGCGGAACGCGAAGTGCGGCCACTCCTCGACGGGGAGGATGCAGGCGGCGTGCGACCAGTACTCGAAGGCGTGGGGGCTCGGGGGCGCCGTGCCGTCGGACGCGGGGGTCCAGTAGGCGCCGTCCACCGTCTTGCGGCCGACCGCGCCCAGGCGTGCGTACGGGATGAGTTCGTGGGAGCGGGCCAGGACGGAGATCGTGTCGAGCTGGACCGCGCCCAGGTGCCGCAGTACGCCTCGGACGCCGCCCCGGCGGTCGGGGGCGCCCAGGAAACCCTGGGCGCGCAGGGCGATTCGGCGGGCCTCGTCGGCGGTGAGTTCGGCGGTGGGGCGCGGCAGACTCGTCATGGCCCGCACGATATGCGATGCCACTGACAATGGGCTCTGAGCTGCGAAAACTTCCGGAGGAGACGGCCGGAGGAGACGGCCGGAGGAGACGGTCGGGGGGGGCGGGCGGGCGCCGGGAGTTCAGCTTTGCCGTGGTGTGGGCAGATAGGGCGCTGTCGACGGCCGGCCCAGGTCCGACGGGAGCAGGGATCCGATCCAGCAG
>NZ_LIQZ01000364.1 GCF_001418655.1 Streptomyces phaeochromogenes
GATCAGGGGTGCGTACGGGGTCGCCGCCTCGGTGACCGCCGTCGCGAACAGGTCCGCGTCCGCGGGGGTGAGTCCGCGTGCCCGGGCGCGCTCGCGGAGGGTTTCGCGGTCCGGGGCGGTGAGGCGCTCGGCGTCCGGTGGCGGCGGGGGCAGGGGGACCGCGTCCAACTCGTGGACCAGGCGGGCCGGTTGTTCGTACACCGGGGTGTCGGGGTGTGCCCGGCGGGCGGCGTCGACGATGGCGGGGCCCGCGGTGCGGGTGTCGTACGCGCACAGGGCGGTCGTCGCGAACGGCGCGAAGAGGAGGTTGGCGAGCGACTCGTAGCGGATCCACTCGGTGGTCTCGCGGGCCGAACGCCCAGCGCGGCCGGCCCAGTGCGGCTCCATGAGGAGGTGGATACGGCCGCCGGGTCCCGCGTTCGCGGCGAGGTAACCGGCGCTCTGGGCAACGGCGTTGGCCGCCGAGCCCGTGTACCACTCGGTGTGCGGCACGAAGGTGATGCTCTTGGCGTCCGTGCCCAGCGCGTCCCGCAGGAGGGCGAGCCTGCCGGGGTCGGCGATGGCCACGGGCGGTGGTTCGCCCGGGGCGGCGAGGCCCTCCGCGAGGAAGGGGAGCGCGGCGGCGACGAACGCGTCGTCGGAGCCGAAGACCGCCATACGGTGGTCGAACGACCCTGGGGGCGGGGCTGGTTGAGCCTGCTGGGACGGCTCGGCCGACTTGATTGGTCGGGCCGGCTTGGTTGGTCGGGCTGGCCTGATTGGTTGGGCCGGCTTGGCTGGTCGGGCCGACTTGGCTGGTTCGGCCGGCATGGATGGCTCGGCCAGCTCGGATGGCTCGGCCGGCTCGGATGGTTCGGCAGTCACTAGGGCTCCCCTTCTGTCGTGTCCACCTGGTTGTGGGTCTGGTCTGTTCACCTGGTCGTGGGCGGGCTGCCCGGCTGTCGGTGAATTGCCCAGCTGCGGACGGGCGGGCGTTGTGGCGTCTCGCCGTCCGGGCCGGCCCCGGGACCGGGACCGGCGTTCAGCGGCGGGCGGAGACCCACGCCGCGATCTGGCTGCGGTTGCTGAAGCCGAGCTTGCCGAGGATGCGTTCCACATGGCCTTCCGCGGTGCGGCGGGCGATCACCAGGCGGTCGGCGATCTGCTGGTTGGCGAGCCCGTCGGCGACGAGTTCGGCGACCTCCCTCTCGCGCCGGGTGAGCGACGCGAGACGGGGATCCCCGCGGACGGAGTCCGGGGCAGGAGCGCCGTCGGCCCGGCGGGGGCCGGGGACGACCGCTCTCCCGGCTTCCTGGAGGGCGTACGAGACGATCGCGGTGAGCCCGAGCCCGCCGCCGCGCCGGTAGGCCCGGTCGAAGACCCCCGGTCCGACGGCCGCCCGCACCCGCGTCTCGCTCTCCTTGCGCGCGGAGTTGTACGTCGTGGAGCCGAACCGGTTGCCGTCGATGCCGGCCCAGACGCGGTCGGCGCCGCCGAGCAGGACGGCGGCGCGTTCGTGGGCGCCGCGGGCGGCGGTGATGACCACCAGCAGGTCGAGGGTGAGGCCGATGCCGATGACGTCGTGCACGGCGAGCTTGCGGCGCAGGGCGTCACGGGCGTGCGGCTCCGCGCGGTCCCACTCCTTCCGCTCCGCGTACGCGAGGGCGAGGACGCGCAGGACGTACGAGCGGACCCATTCCTCGCCGTGCTCCTCGCAGAGGCGGCGGGCGTCCTCGCAGACCTGGACGGCCCGGTCGGTGTGACCCAGGAAGGCGAGGCTGGCGGCGAGTTCGACCTGGTCGAGGACGGCGAGGCTGGGGAGCTGGCCGTCGACGGGGTTGCGGGCGACGGCGGCCTCGTAGTGCTCAAGGGCTGCGGGCAGGTCGTCGCCGAACAGGGCCATCAGGCCGAGCAGGTACTCGGCGTGCGCGACCTCGGCCGGGTCGCCGAGGCGGCGGGCGAGCGCACGGGCGTCCTCGGCGCGGTGGCGGCCCCGGGTGAGGTCCTCGGGGCAGCCGGCGAGCAGGCCCGCGACCCAGAGTGCCCTGGCGCGCTCCCGGGTGGGCTCGGGGTGCGCGTCGAGTGCGCGGTCCAGCCAGTACCGGCCCTCGCGGGGCGCTCCGCAGGCGTGCCAGTAGAACCACAGGGTCCCGGCGAGCCCGAGTCCGGCCCGGGCCTCGCCCGGCACGGTGAGGCTGAACTCCAGGGCGGCCCGCAGGTTGTCCTGGTCGGCCCGCAGCCGTGCCACGATCTCCCGCTGCCCCGGCCCGAACCACCTCCGCTCGCACTCCGCGGCCACTTCCTGGGCCCAGTCCCGCTGCCGCCGCCGGGCGGCCGACTCCTCCCCGGGCCACTGCCGCAGCTTGTCGAGCCCGTAGTGCCGCAGCGTGTCGAGCAGGCGGTATCTGGCCGTGCCGGGGCCGCCTTCCCTGCACAGCACGGACTTGTCGACGAGACCGGCCACGGCTTCGAGGACGTCTTGGGGGTGTACGTCGATGCTCTTGCCGTCGCCGAGGCTCGTACCGTCGCCCTGGTCGCCGTTACCCCGCTCGTCCTCGTGTGCGTCCGCGTCCGCGCACACCGCCTCCGCCGCCTCCAGGTCGAAGCTCCCCGCGAAGACCGAGGCCCGCGCCCACACCAACTGCTCGGCCTCCGTGCAGAGTTCATGGCTCCAGTCGACCGCCGCGCGCAGTGTCTGATGGCGGGGCAGGACGGCCGGACTGCCGGTGGTGAGGAGGCGGTAGCGGTCGTCGAGCCGGGCGACGAGCTGGTCGACGCCGAGGGCGCGCATCCGGACGGCCGCGAGCTCGATGGCGAGGGGCAGCCCGTCCAGGCGGCGGCAGAGGCGGGCCACGGCGGCCCGGTTGTCGGGGGTGAGTTCGAAGCCGGGGGCGACGGCGGCGGCCCGGTCGGCGAAGAGCGCAAGGGCCGGGTAGGTCGCGGCGGCCGAGAGGTCCGAGTCCGGGTCGGGCACCGGCAAGGGACGTACGTCCAGGAGGTGTTCCTCCGTGAGCGCCAGGCGGTGGCGGCTCGTCGCGAGGACACGGACGCCGGTCGTGCCGTGCAGCAGAGCCGCCGCCAACTCCGCGCAGGCGGACAGCAGATGCTCGCAGTTGTCGAGGACGAGGAGCAGTCGGCGGTCCCGCAGCTGCTCGACCAGCGTGTCCAGGGGCGGCTGTTCGGAGTGGTCGTGCAGGCCCAGCGCGTCGGCCGCGGCGAGCGGGACGAGCTCCGGGTCGTGCAGGCCGGCGAGGTGCGCGAAGCGGACGCCGTCGGGGAACGCCCGCTCGACCCGGGCGGCGATCCGCCCGGCCAGCCGCGTCTTGCCGACGCCGCCGGGTCCGGTCAGCGTGACCAGTCGTGCGGTGGCCAACAGCCGCCGCCCCTCGGCCAGTTCGTCCCGCCGGTCGACGAAGCTGGTCGTCTCGACCGGTGGCTGGTGGACCCTTCGCGGCGCTGATCCGCCCATGATCAGCCAGTCCTCTGGGTGTGAGACGGGAGCCGGAGTGGGTGGCTCCTCTTGTGCTGGTTCTCAGTTTTCCGGCTGCGCCTTGGGTTCGCACGCGCGCGTCACACCCGTGGGTGCACTTTGGGTGGGTCCGCGACGTGGGGGGTGCGGGCGCGTACACTGCCGGGCCGCATATATGCATTGCGCCCGGCTTGTGCGCCGCGTGCCGCACCGCGTGCGCCTGGCGCTCCGCGGGTAGGCCCTCTGATGCGTGCGGGCCGGTCGGTGCTTGTCGCGCAGTTCCCCGCGCCCCTGAAGGGGCGGGGCCGGCGATCCCGCGCGCCCGCCGACGCGCGGGACACGCGGCACGGGTACGGGACACCCGGCGCCCGGCGCGGGACACGCGGCACGCGGCACGCGGCCACGGGACGCAGGGCCACGGGCCACGGAGCGACCGTCTCGTTTCGGCCGGTTCGGGGTGGTGGGTTTTGGCCTGGCCTTGACCCGGACATGCCATAGCCCCACGATGAGCGCCACACCCGCACGCGGGGTCCTGTCGGCGCATTCGGCGGACAGCCCCGGCACGTCGCACCGATCCACCCCCCGCTCCACTCCCCACACTTCCGGTGATCCCGGAATTTCTGGAGAAACTAGGAGAATCAATGCGACTTCGCATCAAAGGCGGCGGCACACCCGCCGCACCCCCCTCACCCGGCAGACGCGGCCGGCGCACGGCCGCCCTCGCCACCCTGCTCGCCCTGGCTCTCGCGGCCCCCATCGCCGCCACGACCAGCGCGAACGGCGCCTCCGGGGCGGCTCCCGCCGCCGACACGGAGGAGATCCGTCAGTACGAGGTCCATGTCCACGGCAGCACCTCGGCCACCCGTACGGCGATCTCCCAGGCGGGCGTGTCGATCGACGAGGCCGACGAGGAGACCGTCGTCGTCTCGGGACGCGCGGCCCAGGCGAAGAAGCTGCGGCAGCTCGGCTACGAGGTCACGGCCCTCGGCACCGCCCCCGACCGCTCCAGCGCCGCGGACGTGGGCATCCTCGACTTCCCCTCCGCCGACTCCCGCTATCACAACTACGCCGAGATGAACACGGAGATCAACCAGCGCCTGGCCGCCTACCCGAGCATCATGAGCAAGCGCGTGATCGGGAAGTCGTACCAGGGCCGGGACATCGTCGCCATCAAGATCAGCGACAACGTGGCGACCGACGAGTCCGAGCCCGAGGTCCTGTTCACCCACCACCAGCACGCGCGCGAGCACCTCACCGTGGAGATGGCGCTCTATCTGCTGCGTGAGCTGGGTGCCGGGTACGGCTCCGACTCCCGCGTCACGAACATGGTGAACAACCGCGAGATCTGGATCGTCCCGGACCTCAACCCGGACGGCGGCGAGTACGACATCGCGTCCGGCGCCTACCGCTCGTGGCGCAAGAACCGCCAGCCCAACACCGGCAGTTCGTACGTCGGCACCGACCTCAACCGCAACTGGAACTACCGCTGGGGCTGCTGCGGCGGCTCGTCCGGCTCGACGTCCTCCGAGACCTACCGGGGCACCGCGGCCGAGTCCGCGCCCGAGGTGAAGGTCGTCGCCGACTTCGTACGCAGCCGGGTCGTGGGCGGCAAGCAGCAGATCAGGGCGGGCGTGGACTTCCACACGTACAGCGAGCTGGTGCTGTGGCCCTTCGGGTACACCAACGCGGACACCACGACCGGTATGACGGTCGACGACCGCAACGCCTTCGCCACGGTCGGCCAGAAGATGGCCGCCAGCAACGGCTACACGCCCGAGCAGTCCAGCGACCTCTACATCACCGACGGGTCGATCGACGACTACCTGTGGGGCAGTCAGAAGATCTTCGCCTACACCTTCGAGATGTATCCGGGGTCCAGCGGCGGGGGCGGGTTCTACCCGCCCGACGAGGTGATCGAGCGGGAGACCGCGCGGAACCGCGACGCCGTGCTGCAGCTGTTGGAGAACTCCGACTGCATGTACCGGTCCATCGGGAAGGAAGCGCAGTACTGCAGTTGAGTCACCTCGTACGAGGTGCGTGGGGAACTGCGGGACCGTTGCCGGTCGCGCAGTTCCCCGCGCCCCTTACGGGGTGCTCTCCGCGTCCTCGGTCTCTTCCGCTTCGGATGCCTCTTCGGCGTCCTCGAAGTACGTGTCCAGGACCTCGTCCAGCTGGGTCTCCCACTCCTTGAAGCGGGACCTGGCCGACGCCTCGATCTCGATCGGGTACCAGCGGCGGTCGGGGGTGTGCACCGTGATGGTGAACCGCTTCCCGAAGCGCGGCGACTCGGTCTCGACGGCGCCGATCTCCTCCCAGCGGAACTCGGCCTCCTGGTCGTCCAGGCGCAGCCGTACGCCACTGTGGTCGGCGACGATCTTCGCGCGGCGGTCGGAGGCCTCGAAGACGGGGCCGCCCTCGGGAGCCTCCTCCGAGTCCTCCGGCTCATCGCTGGAGGGTTCCTCGCCGGAAGGTTCTTCGTCTGAGGGCTCGTCGTTGGAGGGCTCGTCTTCGGAGGGTTCCTCCTCTGCGGCTTCCTTCTTGAGGTTCGTCTGCTTGGCAGGCGTCCGCTTCTCGGGGGCCGTCTCCTCCTCAGGGGCCGTCTCCCCGTCCGAGGCCGTCTCCTCGGAGACGGCCTCCTTCGGCTCGGCGGGGCGCGGGCCCGTGATGCCGGGCACGAACGCCGGGTCGACCGCGGCGCCTTGCAGGGGCTGGATGTTGGGTCCTATGCGCTGCTCCACAGCGGGCAGTATGGTCGACGATCCTGTGCCAGGAACAGCCGGGCTCCGCTTCGTCCCGCTATATGAAGATGCTCAGCAGCGCCGCCACCGCGAAGCCCGCGACCGACAGGACCGTCTCAAGGACCGTCCAGGACTTGAGGGTGTCCCGTTCGGAGATGCCGAAGTACTTGGCGACGATCCAGAAGCCTCCGTCGTTGACGTGCGAGGCGAAGATCGAACCGGCCGAGATCGCCATGATGATCAGCGCCAGATGGGCCTGCGAGAGGTCCTGTCCCTCGACCAGCGGGACGACGATGCCGGCCGTCGTGACGATGGCCACCGTCGCCGAACCCTGGGCGACCCGCAGCACGACGGAGATCAGCCAGGCCAGCACGACGACCGGCAGGCCCACGTCGTTGAACGTGTCCGCCAGCGCGTCCGCGATGCCCGACCCCTTCAGTACGGCGCCGAAGACGCCGCCCGCGCCGACCACCAGCAGGATGTTGCCGACCGGCTTCAGGGACGCCGTCGACACCGTCTCCAGCGACTTGCGCGACCAGCCGCGCCGGATGCCCAGCAGGTAGTACGCCATGAGCAGCGCGATCGTCAGCGCCACGAAGGGGTGCCCGAAGAACTCGATGACCGAGCGGAACGTCGACGGGTCCAGGGCGATGGAGGAGAACGTCGCGGCGAGGATCAGCAGCAGCGGCGTACCGATGATGAGGAAGACCGTGGAGAGGGCGGGGGGTTGCTCCGCGGGGGCCTCGGACGGGCCTTCGGCGACGGCGACCGAACCGGAGCCCGTGCCTGCGCCTGTGCCCTTGCCCGTGGCTGTGCTCTTGCCTGCGCCTGTGCTTGCGCCGTCGGTGGGTCCCCCGACCGCCGCCCGGCGCGCCGCGCGCTCCGCGGCGACCGCCGCCTTCGCCTCGTCCGCCGCCTCGACCATGTCCTGCGGTACGGGGACGAAGAGGCGCTTGCCGATCCAGGCGGCGTACGCCCACGCGGCGAGCACGGCGGGGATGCCGACGATGACGCCCATCAGGATGACCCAGCCCAGGTCCACCTTGAACAGGCCCGCCGCGGCGACCGGGCCGGGGTGCGGCGGCAGGAACGCGTGCGTCATCGACAGGCCCGCGAGCAGCGGCATGGCGTAGAGCAGGATCGACTTGCCGGAGCGCTTGGCCGCCGCGTAGACGATCGGCGCCAGGACGAAGATGCCTACGTCGAAGAAGACCGGGATGCCGAAGATGAGGCCGGTCAGGCCCATGGCGAGCGGGGCGCGCTTCTCGCCGAACAGGTTGAGCAGGCGGGACGAGAGCGCCTCCGCGCCGCCCGACACCTCCAGGATCGCGCCGAGCATCGTGCCGAGGCCGATGATGATCGCGACGTGGCCGAGGATGCCGC
>NZ_LIQZ01000365.1 GCF_001418655.1 Streptomyces phaeochromogenes
AGTTCCCCGCGCCCCTGAGGTGGGTCGGGCTTGATGCCGTCTATTGGGTGCGGGCCGGCCTTTGCTGAGTGCGCAGTTCCCCGCGCCCCTAAAAGCGCAGGGTGCCCCACGCTTTTTAGGGGCGCGGGGAACTGCGCGAGCAACCCCAGAACACCTGCACCCAACAACCAACCCGCGCCCCTGGGGCCAAGGGGCGCGGGGAACTGCGCGGCCAGCAAAGGACGACCCGCACTCCTCACGCAGCCCGCAACCGCCCCCGCGCCTCCATCAACGCGAACCCCAGCAGATTCGCCCCCCTCCACCGCGCAGGATCAAACGCACGGTCGTCGTCCGCCGCCAACCCGATCCCCCACACCCGATCAAGAGGACTGGCCTCAACAAGCACCCGCTCCCCCGTACCCAGCAGAAACGCCCGAAGTTCGCCGTCCGAGGCGAACTTCCCCACGCTTCCCTCCACGACGATCCCGAACCGCTCCTGCTCCCACACAGCCTCGTCGAACCCCCGCACCAGCCGCCCCGCCTTCTTCGCGAGCGCGGGATTCGGCGCGTCGAGAGCGAGCCGCTCGGCCCGCTCGTCACCGAACAGCCGCGCTTTCCGCGCCATCATCCAGTGCTCGGCCGTCCGGTACTCCACTCCGTCCACCGTGAACGGCGACGGCCACCACTGGCTCAGACAGCCCGCCCCCACCTGCCCGTCGGCCCGCGCCCGGTGCCCCCAGAAGTGGAGGTACTTGACCTTTGCCCCCGACCGGACCGCGCTGACCAGCGCGTCCCGCGAATCGATCTTCCCCATGCACGCGAGTCTGGCAGGAACCACTGACACTCCGTCCCTCCTTTTCCAAGCGAACTCGACACCTGGTCGACAGATTCCGTCGCGTAACCAAAAGGCAACAACGGAATCACTTGTTGGAGGGCCGTTGCTCTGTCAGGATCGGCACTCAAATCGAGCTGGAGCTACGCCGACCCCCGGTGCACGGGGAGGACGGCGGAGGAGAGCGACATGCACAATCCGGGCCATCGCTTCCAGGCACAGGACCGCTTCGAGGCGGGCGCGCAGTACATCGCGGGCCGGCTGACGAAGGGCACGTCCGGCCGCACCCACGCGGTCGTCGATCCGGCCACCGGCGACGACGTATACACGTACGAGCTGGCGAGCACCGTGGACGTGGACGCGGCGGTCGCCGCCGCCCGCGAGGCGTTCCCGGGCTGGGCGGCCACCACCCCGGGCGAGCGCTCGGACGCCATGCACCGCTTCGCCTCCGTGCTGGCCGACCGCGCGGAGGAGTTCGCGCAGGCGGAGTCACTCCAGTGCGGCAAGCCGATCAAGCTGACCCGGGAGTTCGACGTCCCGGGCACGATCGACAACACCGCCTTCTTCGCGGGTGCCGCCCGGCATCTGCAGGGCCAGTCCGCCGGTGAGTACTCCGGCGACCACACCTCGTACGTACGCCGTGAACCCATCGGTGTCGTCGGCTCCATCGCGCCCTGGAACTACCCCCTCCAGATGGCCGCCTGGAAGGTCCTCCCGGCGATCGCCGCGGGCAACACCATCGTCCTGAAGCCCGCCGAGCTCACCCCGCTCACCTCGCTGCTGTTCGCCGAGGCGGCCACCCAGGCGGGCATCCCGGACGGTGTCGTCAACATCATCACCGGGGCCGGCAAGGACGCCGGCGAGCATCTCGTCGGGCATCCCGACGTCGCGATGACTTCGTTCACCGGGTCCACCGCCGTCGGTAAGCGCGTCGCCGAGATCGCTACCGCCACTGTCACGCGGCTTCACCTGGAGCTCGGGGGCAAGGCGCCCTTCGTGGTCTTCGACGACGCGGATCTGGATGCCGCCGTGCACGGCGCGGTGGCGGGCTCCCTCATCAACACGGGGCAGGACTGCACGGCCGCCACGCGCGCGTACGTGCAAAGGCCCCTCTACGAAGAGTTCGTTTCCAGGACCGCGGACCTGATGGCGACCGTCCGGCTCGGCGACCCGTTCGCGCCGGACACCGACCTCGGGCCGCTCATCTCGTTCGCCCAGCGCGACCGCGTCGCCGGATTCGTCGACCGGGCGCGCTCCTACGCGCGCGTGGTCACCGGCGGTGAGATCCCGCAGGACCTCAAGCACGGGGCGTACTACCGGCCCACCCTGGTCGCGGACGCCGCGCAGGACAGCGAGATCGTGCAGTCCGAGCTCTTCGGTCCCGTTCTCGTGGTCCTGCCCTTCGACAGCGACGACGAAGGCATCCGGCTCGCCAACGACACCCCGTACGGCCTCGCCGCCTCCGCGTGGACCCGTGACGTGTACCGCGCGAACCGGGCCACGCGCGAGATCAAGGCGGGCTGTGTGTGGGTCAACGACCACATCCCGATCATCAGCGAGATGCCGCACGGCGGATACAAGGCGTCCGGTTTCGGCAAGGACATGTCCTCGTACTCGTTCGAGGAGTACACCCAGATCAAGCACGTCATGTTCGACAACACCGCGGTGGCCAGGAAGGACTGGCACCGCACGATCTTCGGGGACCGCTAGTCGTCACCGGCCAAGACCAGGCCGCACCCTCCCGAAAGGGCACCACGAGCATGGAGCAGTACGAGCCCGACAGCCTGTCCCCGGCCCAACTGGCCGCCATGCGGCGCAGCCTCAGGAACGGCAGGGCCTCCCTCACCCGCCGTTCGCTGCTGCGCGCGAGTACCGGCGGCGCGCTCGCGCTCGGCGGGCTCGGGACGCTGAGCGCCTGCGGGATCCCCGCGGCGAAGAACACCGCGGGCGTCTCGTCCGAGGACCACTCGGCCAAGGAGAAGCAGATCAGCTTCTCCAACTGGACCGAGTACATGGACGTGGACGACAGCGAGAAGCACCACCCCACGCTCGACGAGTTCACCAAACGCACCGGCATCAAGGTCAAGTACACCGAGGACATCAACGACAACGTCGAGTTCTTCGGGAAGCTCAAGCCGCAGCTCGCGGCGGGCCAGGACACCGGCCGCGACCTGATCTGCGTCACCGACTGGCTGGCCGCCCGGCTCATCCGCTTCGGCTGGGTGCAGAAGCTCAACGCCTCCAACCTGCCGCACGCCTACGCCAACCTCTCCCAGCAGTTCCGTACGCCGGACTGGGACCCGGGACGGGCGTACTCGTACCCCTGGACCGGTATCTCCACGGTCATCGCCTACAACAAGAAGGCGCTGGACGGCGTGGAGGTGAAGTCCCTCTCCGACATGCTCGACAACCCCAAGCTCAAAGGGCGCATAGGCCTGCTGTCGGAGATGCGGGACAGCATGGGCATGACGCTGCTCGACATGGGCAAGGACCCGGCGAAGTTCAGCGACGACGACTTCGACGCGGCGATCGCCCGCCTCCAGAAGGCCGTCGACCAGGGGCAGATCCGCCGCTTCACCGGCAACGACTACACCTCCGACCTCACCAAGGGCGACCTCGCGGCCTGTGTCGCCTGGGCCGGTGACGTCGTCCAGCTCAAGGCGGACAGCCCGGACGTCGACTTCGTCATCCCGGAGAGCGGCTATCTGACGTCCACGGACAATCTGCTGGTCCCCAACAAGGCGCGGCACAAGACCAACGCCGAGCGGCTCATCGACTACTACTACGAGCCCGGTCCGGCCGCGCAGCTCGCCGCGTACATCAACTACGTCTGTCCCGTCGACGGCGTGAAGGCCGAGCTGGCGAAGATCGACGAGTCGGCGGCGGACAACCCGCTGATCATTCCCGACGCCGCCATGGCGGCCAAGTCCCACTCCTTCCGCTCCCTGAGCACGAAGGAAGAGACGGCCTACGAAGAGAAGTTCGCGAAGCTGACAGGGGCGTAACGCCTCCGGCGGGTGCGGATCCGGTGGTCCAGGCAAGCCCGGGCGGGTGCCCGGCGCCCTGGGCGGCAGACACCGGTTCCACCGCGGACCTGCCCGTACGGCACGGCTTCCGTGTCCCGCCCCCGGACCACAGACGACCCCGACACCCAGGGACCACACCATGACGAACGACACCGGCGGCGACGTCCGCCTCTCCGGAATCAGCAAGACCTACGGCTCCTTCACCGCCGTCCACCCGCTCGACCTGACCGTGCCCCAGGGCTCGTTCTTCGCGCTCCTGGGCGCCTCGGGCTGCGGCAAGACCACCACCCTTCGCATGATCGCCGGTCTGGAGGAACCTTCCTCCGGCTCGGTCCGGCTCGGCGACCAGGACGTGACGAACCTGCCGCCGTACAAGCGGCCGGTGAACACCGTCTTCCAGTCGTACGCGCTCTTCCCGCACCTCGACATCTTCGAGAACGTCGCCTTCGGTCTGCGCCGGCGCGGCATCAAGTCGGTGAAGAAGCAGGTCGAGGACATGCTGGAGCTGGTCCAGCTCGGCGAGCAGGCCCGCAAGAAGCCGCACCAGCTCTCCGGCGGCCAGCAGCAGCGCGTCGCCGTGGCCCGCGCGCTGATCAACACCCCCAAGGTCCTCCTCCTCGACGAGCCCCTCGGCGCCCTCGACCTCAAGCTGCGCCGCCAGATGCAGCTGGAGCTCAAGCGCATCCAGACCGAGGTCGGCATCACCTTCGTGCACGTCACGCACGACCAGGAGGAGGCCATGACCATGGCCGACACGGTCGCCGTGATGAACGCGGGCCGCGTCGAGCAGCTCGGCTCGCCCGCCGACCTCTACGAGAACCCGAACACCACCTTCGTCGCCAACTTCCTCGGCACCTCGAACCTCATCGAGGCCGAGGTCGACACCAAGTCCGGCGACGACATCGTCCTGAAGGCGGGCGGCGGCAAGCTCGTCCTGCCCGCCGCGCGGTGTTCCGCGCCCACGACGACCGGCGGCAAGGTCCTCGTCGGCGTACGCCCCGAGAAGATCTCGCTCACGCACGCCGACGACGCGGGCGAGATCCCGGTGGGCCGCAACCGCATCACCGGCACGATCGCCGACTCCAGCTTCATCGGCGTCTCCACGCAGTACGTCATCGACAGCCCGGTCTGTCCCGAGTTCGAGGTCTACGCCCAGAACATAGACCGCGACCCCCGGCTGGTGCCCGGCACCGAGGTCGTCCTGCACTGGAACCCGGCCCACACCTTCGGTCTGGACGCCGCTCAGGACATCGACGCCGGGATCGAAACGGTCGAGGAAGAGGCGGCCTGATGACGACCGTCACCGACGCGCCACCCCTGGCGCCGACGCCCGCTCCCGAGGAGCGCCCGCCTCGGAAGAGAGGGCGCCTCACCCCGTACTGGCTGCTGCTCCCCGGCATCCTCTGGCTGCTCGTCTTCTTCGCGCTGCCGATGGTCTACCAGGCCTCCACGTCCGTGCAGACGGGCTCCCTGGAGGAGGGCTACAAGGTCACCTGGCACTTCGCGACCTACTGGGACGCGGTGGCCGACTACTGGCCCCAGTTCCTGCGCTCCATCGCGTACGCCAGCACCGCCACCATCCTGTGTCTGCTGCTCGGCTATCCGCTCGCCTATCTCATCGCGTTCCGCGCGGGCCGCTGGCGCAACCTGATCCTGATCCTGGTGATCGCGCCGTTCTTCACCAGCTTCCTGATCCGTACGCTCGCCTGGAAGACGATCCTCGCGGACGGCGGCCCGGTCGTCGGCGCCCTCAACACGCTGCACGTCCTGGACGTCACCAGCTGGCTCGGCATCACGGCCGGGGACCGGGTCCTTGCCACACCGCTCGCGGTGGTCTGCGGTCTCACGTACAACTTCCTGCCGTTCATGATCCTGCCGCTCTACACCTCCCTGGAGCGGATCGACGGGCGGCTGCACGAGGCGGCGGGCGATCTGTACGCGAAGCCCTTCACGACCTTCCGCAAGGTGACCTTCCCGCTGTCGATGCCCGGTGTCGTCTCCGGGACGTTGCTCACGTTCATCCCGGCGAGCGGCGACTACGTGAACGCCGATCTGCTCGGCTCCACCGACACCCGCATGGTCGGAAACGTCATCCAGACGCAGTTCCTGCGGATTCTCGACTATCCGACGGCCGCGGCGCTCTCGTTCATTCTCATGGCCGGGATCCTCGCCATCGTCACCCTCTACATTCGCAAGTCCGGGACGGAGGATCTGGTTTAAATGGCCCTCGTACGCTGGCTGAAGCGCCGTCTCGTCGTCATAGCGGGTCTGCTGACCCTCGGTTATCTGCTGCTGCCGAACATCGTCGTCACGGTGTTCTCCTTCAACAATCCGAAGGGGCGCTTCAACTATGAATGGCAGCAGTTCTCCACGGACGCCTGGACCGATCCCTGCGGGGTCGCGGACCTGTGCGGCTCGCTCTCGCTGAGCCTGCAGATCGCGGCCTGGGCGACCCTCGGCGCGACCGTCCTCGGCACGATGATCGCCTTCGCGCTCGTCCGCTACCGCTTCCGGGCGCGCGGCGCCGTGAACTCGCTGATCTTCCTGCCGATGGCGATGCCCGAGGTCGTGATGGCCGCCTCGCTGCTCACGCTCTTCCTCAACCTGGGCGCGCAGCTTGGCTTCTGGACGATCCTGATCGCCCACATCATGTTCTGTCTGAGCTTCGTGGTCACCGCCGTCAAGGCGCGTGTCATGTCGATGGACCCACGGCTGGAGCAGGCCGCCCAGGACCTGTACGCCGGTCCCGTGCAGACCTTCGTCCGCGTCACCCTGCCCATCGCCGCCCCCGGAATCGCCGCGGGAGCGCTGCTCGCCTTCGCACTCTCCTTCGACGACTTCATCATCACCAATTTCAACGCGGGCTCGACCGTCACGTTCCCCATGTTCGTCTGGGGCTCGGCCCAGCGCGGAACACCCGTTCAGATCAATGTCATCGGTACGGCCATGTTCATCGTCGCCGTACTGTTCGTGCTGGCCGGAATGGTCATCGGCAACCGCCGAAACCGCCAGAAGGCATAACCGCAGCAATTCTGTTGGGAGTTGAAATCATGGCCCCGAGCGCCATGAGCCGTAGAAAAAATCAGAGCGACAAGAACTGGGCGAAGTCGCTTTCGGACGCCCAGCCGGTCTCGTACTGGCTGGACGACCCCGGCAAGCCCCGCCCCGAGCCCGCCCTCACCACCGCCGAGACCTGCGACCTGCTCGTCGTCGGCGGCGGCTACAGCGGGCTGTGGACCGCGCTCCTCGCCAAGGAGCGCGACCCCGGGCGCGAGGTCGTCCTGGTCGAGGGCCGCGAGGCGGGCTGGGCCGCCTCGGGCCGCAACGGCGGTTTCTGCGCCGCCTCCCTCACCCACGGCCTGTCCAACGGCCTGACCCGCTGGCCCGACGAGATCCACAAGCTGGAGGAGCTGGGCGCCCGCAATCTCGACGGCATCGAGGCCACCGTCGCCCGCTACTCCCTCGACTGCGACTTCGAGCGCACCGGCGAGATCGACGTCGCCACCGAGCCGTACCAGGCGTCCGAACTCCGCGACTGGTACGAGGAGTTGGAGCGCCGAGGCCTGGCGAACGGCGTCGATTACCTGGATGCCGAGGCCGTACGGGAACAGGTCGACTCACCGACGTTCCTCGGGGGCCTGCACGACCGCCGCGGCGTCGCCATGCTGCACCCCGCCAAGCTCGCCTGGGGCCTCAAGCGCGCCTGCGTCGAGCTGGGTGTCCGGGTGTACGAGAACACGCCCGCGCTCACCCTCAGGCCGTACGGCGCCGGTATGGCCGTACGCACTCCGTACGGCAGTGTCCGTGCCCGCCGGGTCGCCCTCGGCACGAACATCTTCCCGAACCTGGTCAGGCGCGTGCGCTCGTACACCGTCCCGGTCTACGACTACGCGCTGATGACCGAGCCGCTGACCGCCGACCAGCTCGCCTCCATCGGCTGGAAGAACCGGCAGGGCCTCGGGGACTCGGCGAACCAGTTCCACTACTTCAGGCTGTCCGCCGACAACCGGATCCTGTGGGGCGGTTACGACGCGGTGTATCCGTACGGCGGCCGGGTGCGCGCCGAGTACGACGACCGGCCTCAGACGTACGCGAAGCTCGCCGGGCACTTCTTCACCTGCTTCCCGCAGCTGGAGGGCGTCCGCTTCAGCCACGCGTGGGGCGGCGCGATCGACACCTGCTCCCGCTTCTCCGCCTTCTTCGGCACGGCGCACCAGGGCCGCGTGGCCTACGCGGCGGGCTATACGGGCCTCGGCGTCGGCGCCACCCGCTTCGGCGCGGACGTGATGCTCGACCTGCTGTCGGGGGAGCGCACGGAACGTACGTCGCTGGAGATGGTCCGCAAGAAGCCGCTGCCCTTCCCGCCGGAGCCGTTCGCGTGGACGGGGATCGCGCTCACCAAGTGGTCCCTGGCGCGGGCGGACGCGCACGGCGGTCGGCGCAATCTGTGGCTGAAGACGATGGACCGGCTGGGGCTCGGCTTCGACAGCTGAGACCGTGTGACCCGCTTCACTCTCAACAAGTTGTCAGAACCCGCGTAATGCCAGGCCCGAACCTCCCTCTCTCCTGTGACGCGACCAGCGTCGACACGAGAAGAAGGAGGTTCCGCCATGACAGGGGCCAAGACGGCGGTCGAGTGGCTGGCATCCGTCGCTCCGGATCCAGAGGCCTGCCGCTGGGAATGGGAGCGCAACCCGCTGGGGGTCGCGCTGCTGCCGGCCGGCAGGGCCTGGGACGTACTCATCCTGCGCGGCGAGCTCGGCTATCCGACGCTCGACGTGCTGACCCGGGTGCTCGATCAGCCGGGCCCGGTGCTCGTCGACTTCGGCGACGCCCGGATGGGGTTCTTCGTTCCCCCGGGCACGGCGGCCCGGTGGCTCGGCACGGGGGTGCGCACGGCGGGACACGGTACGTGGATCGTGGTGCCGTATCCGGGGAGGTCGACCGGCGGGGTCCGCTGGCTGGTCCCACCGGACGGCTCCGGCACACTCACCGACCCGACGCTGCTGGAACTGGCGATGCACGAGGCGGCGGCGGGTCTGGCGACCGATGAACGCGGCTAGCCGCCGAAGACCGCGACCAGTCGTCCATCACCGTGGCGGGCAGCCGATGACCGTGACCAGTCGCTCATCACCGTGGCGGCAGCTGATGACCGCCGCCGGCAGCCGATGTCCACGGGCAAGCCGGAGTTGACCGCGGCCGGCCGCAGTTGACCGCCGCCAGCCGCCGGAGGTCTTGACAACCTGGATTGGTCTGGACCAAATTGGGCGCGCTCCACCCTCCAATTCCCCCACGCCAGGAGGTACTTGTGGATCGCGTCAGATCTGTCCTAGCCCTCTGTGCGGCCACCGTCCTGGCCGTACCCGGCATCACCGCACTCTCGTCGGCCGCCCGTGCGGCAGACGCGGACCTCGCCAGGAACGGCGGGTTCGAGGCCGGCCTCGACGGCTGGACCTGTACGGCGGGCAGCGTGGTCAACTCACCCGTGAGGAGCGGTGGTTCGGCACTGAAGGCGACCCCGGCCGGCAGTGACAACGCGCGCTGCGCGCAGACCGTGACCGTCAAGCCCGACTCCCAGTACACGCTCGCCGGATACGTCCGGGGCGACTACGCCTACCTCGGCGCGAGCGGCACCGGCACCACCGACGTCTCCACCTGGACCCAGTCCGCGCCGGACTGGCAACGGCTCACCACGACCTTCCGCACCGGCGCGTCCACCTCCAAGGTCACGATCTACACCCACGGCTGGTACGGCACCGGCGCGTATCACGCCGACGACATCTCCCTGGTCGGCCCGGGCGTCGACGCCGGACAACCGCCCGCCGCACCCACCACCCCCACGGTCGGCACGGTCACCTCCACCAGCGTCGCCCTGTCCTGGCCGTCCGTCCCCGGCGCGACGGGCTACGCGATCCACCGCAACGGCACGAAGGTCCAGTCGGCGAACGGCACGTCGGCCACGGTCACCGGGCTGTCCCCCTCCACCGCGTACTCCTTCCAGATCACCGCCGTCAACGAGGCGGGCGAGTCCGCGAAATCCCCCGCCGTCACGGCGACCACGACCTCCGGTCCGGGCGGCGGCGACCCCGCGGACCTCCCCGCCCACGCCCTGATCGGCTACCTCCACGCGAGCTTCGCCAACGGCTCCGGCTACACACGCATGGCCGACGTCCCGGGCAGCTGGGACGTCATCAACCTGGCCTTCGGCGAACCCACCTCGACCACCTCCGGCGACATCCGCTTCAGCCTCTGCCCGGCCACCGAGTGCCCGAACGTCGAGAGCGCCGCCGAGTTCAAGGCGGCGATCAAGGCGAAGCAGGCGGCGGGCAAGAAGGTCCTGATATCCATCGGCGGCCAGAACGGCCAGGTGCAACTGACGACCACGGCGGCCCGCGACACGTTCGTCTCCTCGGTCTCGAAGATCATCGACGAGTACGGACTCGACGGCCTGGACATCGACTTCGAGGGCCACTCGCTCTCCCTGAACGCCGACGACACCGACTTCAAGAACCCGAAGACACCGGTGATCGTGAACCTCATCTCGGCCGTGAAGACCCTCAAGGCCAAGTACGGCGCCGACTTCGTCCTGACGATGGCGCCGGAGACGTTCTTCGTCCAACTCGGCTACCAGTACTACGGAACCGGCAAGTGGGGCGGCCAGGACCCGCGCGCCGGCGCCTACCTCCCGGTCATCCACGCCCTGCGCGACGACCTCACCCTTCTCCACGTCCAGGACTACAACTCGGGCCCGATCATGGGCCTCGACAACCAGTACCACTCCATGGGCGGCGCCGACTTCCACATCGCCATGACCGACATGCTCCTCACGGGCTTCCCGGTCGCGGGCGACACCAACAACGTCTTCCCGCCCCTGCGCCCCGACCAGATCGCCATCGGCATGCCGGCGACACCGAACGCGGGCAACGGCCACGTCCCGTCCTCGGAGACCAACAAGGCCCTCGACTGCCTCACCAAGAAGACCAACTGCGGCTCCTACACGACCCACGGCACCTGGCCCGCCCTACGCGGCCTGATGACGTGGTCGATCAACTGGGACCGGTTCGGGGGGTGGGAGTTCTCGAGGAACTTCGACGGTTACTTCGGCTGACGAGCCGTGTCGCTACTGTTGCTGGGGCGCGTGACCATCGCGAGCCCCAGCAGCAGCATGGCGCTCAGACACCAGCTCCCCGCCACGTCCAGCGGCCAGTGGTAGCCGCGGCGGACCAGGCCGAAGCCGACCGCCGTCACCAGGACCAGGCAGCCGATGACGAGTTCGCGGCGGCGGTAGCGGCTGTTGAGCCAGGGGAGCAGGAGGAGGACGGCCGCTCCGTAGGCGACGGCGGCCGTGGCCGTGTGGCCCGAGGGGTAGTAGCCGTCACCGGCCATGCCGGGCGGGCCGGTGCGACCGATCGCTTCCTTCAGAGGTACGACCAATGCCGGTACGGCGGCCATGGCGACCAGTGCCGCGAGCGACGGAACCCACCAGCGGGGCAGATCCGCGCGCCGAGCCCGCCAGGACACGTAGACCACGACCGCGAGCAGCACCGGAACGGCCACCGCGAGATTGCCGAGATCCGCGAGGAACTCGGCGGCACCGGCAGGGAGGCGGCTGTGCCTGATCTCCCCGGCCAGCCGCTCGTCGGCACGGCGTACGGGGCCGTCGACGGCGGCCTGCCAGGTCAGGAGGGCGAAGAGGAGAAGGAGCGGCCCGAGGACCAGGACAGGCCGCACCGCAGCACGCCGCTCACCGTCCGCATGGGAAGGCGCGTGCTGCGATTGCTGCGGATCCGGAACGCTGACCATGTCAGACACCCTGCCAGGTGTGATTGCTCCGGGTGCCAGGGGACGCGCCAGCGCCCTTCAGGGGCGCGGGGCCGTGACATTTGCGGCTCTGCCGCGGGGCGGGACAGGCCCCCACCGATCCGCAGCCACACCACAACAAAAGGCACGCAAACGCGCCGAAAGGCTTGCACCAGGGGGGGTAGGTGCAAGCCCTTCGGTGGAACCGATCAGATCGGGTTGTCGCACGCCCCGGGGGGTTTGGGGCGGGCGACTGTCCGATCGGTGAGGAGATCCGAAGCCAGAAGCTCCGGTTGTGTGCGCGAGGCACGCCCAGGGCGAAGCTGGGGAGGCCCCGTCCCGGTACCGTCCACAGTCCCCTGTGGACGGGGTGTATCTCTCATCTGGGTAGAACCTACGTCAGGGCCGAGGGCTCCGACAGGTGGATTCGCGTCCCGCCATGCACCTCGCACACGTTCTTCACACGCCCCGCTCCTCACCGCCGCGACACCGGAACCGATGAGACAGACTCCGCTCAGATGCGGGCAAAAGCCTGCTCGATGATGTCGAGACCCTCGTTCAGCAGGTCCTCGCCGATGACCAGCGGCGGCAGGAAGCGCAGCACGTTTCCGTAGGTGCCACAGGTCAGGACCAGCAGGCCCTCCTGGTGGCACGCCTTGGCGAGTGCGGCGGTCGCCTCCGCGTTCGGCTCCTTGGTCGTACGGTCCTTGACCAGCTCGATGGCGATCATCGCGCCGCGGCCCCGGACGTCGCCGATGATGTCGAACTTCTCGGCCATCGCGCCGAGGCGGGCCTTCATGACGGCCTCGATGTTCTTCGCCCTGGCGTTGAGGTCGAGCTCCTTCATCGTCTCGATCGAGCCGAGCGCGCCCGCGCAGGCCACCGGGTTGCCGCCGTAGGTGCCGCCCAGGCCGCCCGCGTGCGCGGCGTCCATGATCTCGGCGCGGCCCGTGACGGCGGCGAGCGGCAGACCGCCCGCGATGCCCTTGGCGGTGGTGATCAGGTCCGGGACGACACCCTCGTCCTCGCACGCGAACCACTGGCCCGTACGGCAGAAGCCGGACTGGATCTCGTCCGCGACGAAGACGATGCCGTTGTCGGTGGCGAACTTGCTGAGGGCCGGCAGGAAGCCCTTGGCCGGCTCGATGAAGCCGCCCTCGCCGAGCAGCGGCTCGATGATGATCGCGGCCACGTTGTCCGCGCCGACCTGCTTGCTGATCTGGTCGATGGCCTGCGCGGCGGCCTCGGGACCGGCGTTCTCCGCACCGGTCGGCCAGCGGTAGCCGTACGCCACCGGCACCCGGTAGACCTCGGGCGCGAACGGGCCGAAGCCGTGCTTGTACGGCATGTTCTTCGAGGTCAGCGCCATCGTCAGGTTCGTACGCCCGTGGTAGCCGTGGTCGAAGACGACGACGGCCTGCCGCTTGGTGTACGCCCGCGCGATCTTGACGGCGTTCTCGACGGCCTCGGCGCCGGAGTTGAAGAGGGCGCTCTTCTTGGCGTGGTCGCCCGGCGTCAGCTCGGCCAGTGCCTCGGCGACGGCCACGTAACCCTCGTACGGCGTGACCATGAAACAGGTGTGGGTGAAGTCCTGGAGCTGGGCGGAGGCCCGGCGTACGACGGCCTCGGCGGACGCGCCGACGGACGTCACGGCGATGCCGGAACCGAAGTCGATCAGCCGGTTCCCGTCGACGTCCTCGATGATCCCGCCGCTCGCGCGCGCGGTGAAGACGGGCAGCACGGACCCCACTCCGGCCGCGACCGCGGCGAGACGGCGGGCCTGCAGTTCCTGCGACTTCGGACCGGGAATGGCGGTGACGACGCGGCGCTCCTGCGGAAGTGTGCTCATGAGGGGCTCCCTGGGGGTCTTGCGAACGGCTTGGGGAAGGTATTTGGGAAGGGCTTCGGAACTGGCTTCCGAACGGCTTCGGGAAGGGCGTGGCGGACGGTCCGCGAACGGGTTCTTCGGACGCTCCGCTTCCTTCCTCGCAGGCTAGAGCCGGGAATGGGGGGTGGGCATGCTCCATCTGGGCGTTGTCGGGAGATTCGGTTGTCCGCCATGGACATAGCGTGGGCGGGGAGCGGCGAGGGGCCGGGGTGTCCGTATCGCCGCGTACCCGGCCCGGTAAGCGGTGAACTCCCCTTGTGAGGGCGTTAGATTGACTCGCAAACCACGTACGGAGCGGCTGGTCAGGGGTGGCAGAGGCGATGGACAGCGACGGCACGCAGGACGCACGGGGCACGCACGCCGATCGTGTGCCGCGGCCGGCGGGACCGCCCCAGGTGCCGCCGCGGCCCGCGCAGGCGCCCGGGATGCCGCCGGCGCCGGACGGCTCCACCTTCCTCACCTGGCTGCGGACCCCGCGGCCCGAGGCCGCGCCGGGCGTGTGGCGCTTCGGACACGTGCCGCGGCCGGATGAGGAGCCCGAGCAGATTCCGGCCCGGCAGCTGATCGGCGGGGCGCTCATCGCGTTCCTCGTGGGATGGCTGATCTGGTCGCTGCTGTGGAACGGATACCTCGGCGGATGGTGGCTGCTGCCGCTCTACGCGATGATCCCCGACTCCTGGGCCGAGCCCCACAGCTTCGGTTCCGTCGTGGTCGTCTACGCCTACTACGTGGCCATCGCCATGGGGATCATGATCGGAGTCGGGCGCCTCGGCCGCTGGAGCGAGCTGTGGAAACGCTACGGTCTGCCCGCCTGGCGCCGGGCCGCGCCCGTGAGCGAGCGCCCGCCCGCGCCCGAGGAAGACCCCGCCCAGTGGAACCAGCTCCGCGCCGCCGGAGCCGCCGACGCCGCCGAGCGGCTCGGTGCCGAGGCCCGGGCCGGACGGATGCGCGATGTCGACCAGGCCAGGATCGCCCGGGCCTGGCAGGGCGTGCGGAGCGGGCGGCACAGTCTCGCCACCTTCAGCGGGGCCGTACTGAAGGACGGGGCCGCCGCCTGTCTGCACCCCTCCGGGGAGCGGGATCTGCCCGGACGCCTCGCGAAGCACGACCTCGTCACCGGGCAGGTACGGCTCGGCACGACCGCCGACGACCCGCGGAACCCGTACTCCTACCGCGGAACCGGCCTCGCGCTCGGACCGGACCTGCTGGGCACCTCGCTGCTCGCGGTCGGGCCCGCCGGGTCCGGCAAGACGGGCGGGGTCGTCTGGCCGCTCGCCGAGTCGCTGTGCCTGCACGCGCTCGCGGGGCGGGCCGCCGTGGTCGTC
>NZ_LIQZ01000366.1 GCF_001418655.1 Streptomyces phaeochromogenes
AGATGTATATAAGGGAGAGGTCTTCGGGGGGCTGTCGGATGCCGCTTTTCGGATGGTTCCGCTGCTTGAGGGGGCTCGGGACGCGGACTGGCCCTGGGCTGTCTGAGGGGGGCGTGAGCGTGTGGCCCGCACTTTGGTGCGGGCCACATGCTTGTACGGCTTCGATTTGATATCTAACATTTTAGTTGTGGATGCCATTCGACCCGTGCGCCGGACCCTGCTCAGGGAGCAGGCGTACGAAGCGATCAAGGACGCCATCGTGGCCGGGGAGATCGAACCCGGAGCGGTGGTGCGTGATGGTGAGCTGGCCGAACGGCTTGGGTTGTCCCGGGCCCCTGTGCGCGAGGCCTTCTCCCGGCTCGTCGACGAAGGGCTGCTGGAGAGCAAGCCGCAGAGTTATACGCGGGTGACCGCGGTGGTGGCCGGGGAAGTACGGGACGCGGCTGCCGTGGTGGGGGCCATGCATGAGCTGGTCGTGCGGGTTGCCGTGCCTCGGTTGCGGGGGGCGGACGTCAATGCGATGCGCTCCGCCAATGCGCGGTTCGCTCATGCCGTGCGTGCGGGGGACGTGGATGCTGCCCTGCGTGCCGATGACGAGTTGCACGATGTGCTGGTGAGGGCGGGTGGCAATGGGGCTGCCGCGGCCACCATTTCGCGCTATACGCCGTTGATCCGGCGGCTGGAGCGGCGGCGGTTCGGTGAGGGCGGCAACTGTCGTTCGGCCGGGCTACACGAGCAGCTCATCGAGGCGTGTGCGGATGGTGACGTGGACGAGGCCGTTCGGGTCACCGCGGAGATCTGGCGGGGGCTCGAAGGCCTCGCCGACGGTGAATGAATCCAGGAGGCCTGGCCATGTCCCTTTCCTCGTACGAGCGTTACCCCCTGTTGTTCGGGCCTTCGCCCGTTCATCCGCTGGAGCGGTTGACCGGGCATCTTGGTGGGGCCTCGTTGTGGGCCAAGCGGGAGGATTGCAACTCCGGGGTTGCCTATGGGGGGAACAAGACTCGCAAGCTGGAGTATCTGGTTGCCGACGCGCTTGCGCAGGGGTGCGACACGCTTGTTTCGATCGGGGGTGTGCAGTCCAATCACACTCGGCAGGTTGCGGCCTGTGCTGCGCGGGCCGGGCTCAAGTGTGTTCTGGTTCAGGAGAGTTGGGTGGAGTGGCCCGACTCCGTGTACGACAAGGTCGGGAACATTCTGATCAGTCGGCTGGCGGGGGCCGATGTGCGGCTTGTGCGGGCCGGGTTCGGGATCGGGTTCAAGGAGAGCTGGGAGCTGGCTCTGCGGGAGGTCGAGGAGGGGGGTGGGAAGCCTTACGCCATTCCTGCCGGGGCCTCCGATCATCCTCTTGGTGGGCTCGGGTTTGCCGGGTGGGCCTATGAAGTCGCCGAGCAGGAGCGGGAGTTGGGGGTCTTCTTCGACACCGTGGTGGTTTGCTCGGTGACCGGGTCCACTCAGGCGGGGATGGTTGCCGGGTTCGCCTCGCTGGAGGAGGCGGGTGGGCGGTCGCGGCGGGTGCTCGGTGTGGATGCGTCGGCGGATCCTGTTCGGACCCGGGAGCAGGTCGCGCGGATCGCCCACGGGACGGGGCAACTCATCGGTGTGGAGAGGGAGTTGACCGTCTCGGACGTCGAGCTGGACGAGCGGTATCACGCGGGTACCTATGGGATTCCTGATGAGGCCACGTTGGATGCGATGCGGCTTGCCGCCCGGATGGAGGGGATGGTCACCGATCCCGTGTACGAGGGGAAGTCGATGGCCGGGATGATCGACCTCGTGGGGCGGGGGGAGATCGGGCGGGGCTCGACTGTGTTGTACGCCCATCTTGGGGGGCAGCCTGCTTTGAATGCCTACAGTGCCTTGTTCTGAGGGCTTGGCTGGTGCGCCTGGGGATTGTGAGTGGGGCGGGGCCGTGCCGGTATGTCACGTTCGCGACTGCTGGGCGTACTGCCGTGAGTTTCAATGGTGGGCGTTTCCAGCGGGAGCTGTACGTCGCGAACGTTGACATACCGGCACGGCCCCGCCCCGCTTGCGTTGGCGGCTGCCGGTTTGTGGGGTGTTCCCTCGGCTGTTGTTGTGTGGTGGCCGGTTACAGTGCACTTCGTGCGGGGTGATGAGCGGCTGGGGTCGCGTGGCGGGCAGGCCGGTGGTGGGCGTCGGCGGGCCACTATTCATGATGTTGCCCAGTTGGCGGGGGTGTCGCGGCAGACGGTGTCGCGGGCCGTCAATGACAAGGGTGAGATCGATCCGGGCACCAAGGCGCGGGTGCTGGAGGCCGCTCGGGTGCTGGACTATCGGCCCAGCCGGTTCGCGCGGGGGCTGGTGCGGAAGGGGACCGTGACGGTGGGTCTGGTGATTCCGGACCTGATGAATCCGTTCTTTCCCGAGGTGGCCGCTGGAGTTTTGGAGGCCGCCGAGCTGCGTGGGTGGCAGGTGGTCGTTTGGGACTCCCGTACCGATGAGGCCCGGGAGCGGGAGGCGCTTGATGTGCTGTCCCATCAGGCCGATGCCGTTGTGGGGTACTTCAAGAACGAGGACGACGTGCTGGCGCGGCGGCTGGGTGGTGTGCCGTTGGTGCTGTTGGAGCGTGGGCCGCAGCGGACTCGGTTCGGGGCCGTCGGGATTGATGTCGCCGGGGGGATGGAGCAGGGCGTCGCTCATCTGGTTCGGGCCGGGCATCGCAGGATCGGCATGCTGGACGGTGAGCGGAGTGAGGTCCCCGGGGAGCGCCGAGAGGCGTTTTTGTGTGAGGTGCGGCGGCATGGTCTGGCTGTTGATGACAGTTGGGTTGTGTTGTGCCCGGAGCAGAGTGTGGCCGGTGGTGAGGCGGGTGCGGAGCAGTTGCTGCGCTGTCGGCCGGACGTCAGCGCTGTGGTTGGGTTCAATGATTTGATCGCTGTTGGGGCTATGCGGGTCGCTCGGGGGCGGGGGCTGCGGATTCCCGGTGACCTGGCTGTTCTGGGCTTTGACGGGCTTTCCCTGGGGGAGCTGGTGGAGCCTGCCTTGACCACCCTGCATATCGACAAGCGGCGGTTGGGGCGGCTGGCCGTCGAGCAGGTGGCTCGGTTGCGGGCCGGCGAGGAGCCGCTGGGCGGCGCGGACGCCTGGGTCGTTCCCGAGCTGGTGGTGCGGGCCTCCGCCTGAGTTTCCTACGCGGCAACAGATAGCGCTTACACATGTCTTGACACTCATTTTCGGCCGCCTCGATACTCGACGGCAACGTTCACGTGAACGTTCACGGAGCTCGACATCGTTGTCCCTCCCGAAAGTGAGTGCGCGCCTATGCCACACCGAACGATGTCCCGCAGGGGGCTGCTGGGAGCCTCCCTCGGCGCCGCGCTGCTCGGTCTGCCGGGATGTGGGGCGGGCAATGGCTCGGCCTCCGCGGGCACCGATCATCTGAGCCTCTGGTACTGGAAGGGCTCGCTGAGCGACAAGCTGCTCGCCACCGCCCGGCGTGCCGTACCCGGTGTGCCGGGGCTGAGGGTGAAGGGGTCCCAGATCCCCGACGGGGACATCGACTCGAAGGTCCGTACGAGTCTTGCCGCCCGTGCCTATGTGCCGGATCTGACGGTCGTGAACTCCGACAACCTCGCCACGTTCTTTCCCGATGAGAACGAGTTTCTTGATTTGCGGACGCTGGGTGCCGAGGGCGTGCGTGGTGAGTATCTCGACTGGAAGTGGAAGGGGTGCTTCGCTCCTTCGGGGCGGATGATCGGCTTCCCGCTTGATGCCGGACCCACCGCGCTCTACTACCGGCGGGATCTCTTCCGGCGGGCCGGGCTGCCCGACGAGCCGCAGGCCGTTGCCGAGGAGCTCTCCACCTGGGAGAAGTACCTCGCTGCCGGGCGGGCGCTCCGGAAGGGGCCCGGCAAGCCGTATCTGGTGAGCAACGTCGGCAATGTCTTCCAGCAGGTGCTGCTCCAGAGCCCCAAGCAGTTCGTGGACGCCGACAACCGGTTCATCGGCGACCAGGCACACGTCAAACGTGCCTGGGACCTGTCTGTGGAGATGCTCCGGCAGGGGCTCAGCGCCCGGATCGTGGACGGTACGCCCGACTACAACGCCGCCATGGGCGGGGGACGCGTCGCCTCGATGACCACGGCGGTGTGGGCCATCAACGGACTGAAGGACACCGCGCCGAAGACGTCCGGGGCCTGGCGGCTGACCACCATGCCGGACGGGCCCGCCAACTACGGCGGGTCGTACGTCACCCTGACCCGCTACTGCCGCGACCCGGAAGGCGCCTTCGCCTTCGTGAAGTGGCTGCTCGGCCCGGCGAACCAGCTCAAGAGCTACCAGGAGATGGCCCTGTTCCCCACCACTCCCGCCGCCTACGCCGACCCCGCGATGCACAAGCCCGACCCCTTCTTCGGCGGTCAGCGGCCCATCGATGTCTTCGGCCCGGCCGCCCAGAAGGCTCCCGTCGTCTACTTCAGCCCGTACGAGGAGACCGCCAACACCCCGTTCTTCCAGGAGCTGACCAACGTGGAATCGCTCGGCAAGAAACCCGACCGCGCCTGGCGCGACGCGGTGAACACCGCCGAGACCACGCTGTCCCGGCTGGGGGTGAGCTGACATGGCCACAGTCGCAGACCCGGCGGAGGCCGGCGCCCCCACGCACGACGGCGGAGGGCGGACAGAAAGCCGCCGCTCCCGTGCCAGTGCCCCGGGTGGGCGGCGGCGTCATGGGCCGCCTCTCCTCGCCATCTCGCCGTTCTATGTGCTGTTCGCCGTCTTCGGCGCCTTCCCGGTGGTCTTTTCGCTGTACCTGTCCTTCCAGGACTGGGACGGCATCGGTGACATGCGATTCGTCGGCCTCAAGCAGTACGGCTGGCTGCTCGAGGACTCGGTGTTCTGGCACTCGGTGCTCAACACCTTCGAGATCTGGTTCCTGTCCACGGTGCCGATGCTGTTCCTGGCCCTGGTGCTCGCGTTCCTGCTGCACTCGCAGGTCCGGTTCACCGGTGCGTACCGGGTGGCGTACTTCATCCCCAACGTCACCTCGATGGTCGCCATGACCGTCGTCTTCGGCTCGGTCTTCGCCCAGACGGGCCTCGCCAACTCGGCGCTGAGGATGGTCGGGATGGACGGCGTCGGCTGGCTGTCCTCCGAGTGGGGCATCAAGGTGTCCCTCTCCGCCATGATCATCTGGCGGTGGGTCGGCTACAACGCCCTGATCTTCCTGGCGGGCCTCCAGGCCATTCCCACCGAGCACTTCGAGGCCGCCCGCGTCGACGGGGCGAACAGCTGGCAGACCCTCTTCCGGGTCGTGCTGCCGCAGTTGCGGCCGGTGGTCCTCTTCGCCGCCGTCACGTCCACCATCAACGGCCTGCAGATCTTCACCGAGTCCCAGGTGCTGTTCCAGTCGACCGATGTCGGAACCATCGGCGGACCGGGCCAGGAAGGTATGACCATCGTGCTCTATCTGTGGCAGAAGGCCTTCAAGGACCACCAGTTCGGTTACGGGGCCGCGATGGGCTGGGTCCTCTTCGCGATCATCGCGATCTTCACCCTCATCAACTGGCGGCTGGTCTCCGGCTCCGACCGCGAGGACCGCGGCGGCCTCCGGTCACTGCTGCGCCGCAAGGGGGCCCGCAATGGCCGTTGACGAGAGGGAGCGGGCTACCGGCAGTGCGGGGCTCGCCATCGGCTCCGGCAGCCGGCTCACCCGGGTCTGTGTCCGGGTCGTGCTGCTGCTCGGTGTGCTGATCTCGCTGTTCCCCTTCTACTGGCTGGTGGTGATGGCCTCCGGTACTACGGAGGACATCTACAGCTATCCGCCCAAGCTGGTACCCGGACCGCATCTCCTGGACAACATGGGGCGGGTGCTCGACACCGTCGACTTCTTCGGCTCGCTGTTCAACACCGTCGTCGTCGCCGTGGTCGGGACCGCGCTGGTGCTGTTCTTCGACTCGCTGGCCGCGTTCGCCTTCGCCAAGTACGAGTTCCCGGGCAAGAGGTTCCTGTTCGGTGCGCTGCTGGCCACGTACATGATTCCCGCGCAGCTCTCGCTGGTGCCGCAGTTCGTCACCATGGCGGAGTTCGGCTGGGCCGGCTCACTGACGGCGCTGATCATTCCCGGTGCGGCCAACGCCTTCGGCATCTTCTGGATGCGCCAGTACGCACAGAACTCGCTGCCCGACGAACTGCTCGACGCCGGACGGATCGACGGCGCCGGTTTCTTCCGGCTCTACTGGCAGGTCGCGATGCCGTTGTTCCGGCCCGCGCTGGCCTTCCTCGGCATCTTCACCTTCATCAGCATCTGGAACGACTACATCTGGCCGCTGGTCGTCATGATCGACCCCGACAGGGTCACCCTTCAGGTCGCCCTGGCGAACCTCAACGTCCTCTACAACACCGACTACTCCCTGGTGATGGCCGGTGCGTTGATGAGCGTCGTCCCGCTGATCGTGGTGTTCCTGATCGGGGCGCGGCACTTCCTCAGGGACCTTGCCGCGGGGGCCACGAAGATGTGACCCGGCCACGGAAGATGTGACCCAGCCACGAACGCGCGGGGCGCCCCACAGGTGGGGCGCCCCGCGCGTTCG
>NZ_LIQZ01000367.1 GCF_001418655.1 Streptomyces phaeochromogenes
CCCGTCCCCCACCACACCGCATAGCGTGAGGTCGTGTCCTACTTCGACGCCGCATCCTCCGCCCCCCTCCACCCCGTCGCCCGCCAGGCCCTGCAGGCCTCCCTGGACGAGGGCTGGGCGGACCCGGCCCGCCTCTACCGCGAGGGCAGGCGCGCCCGGCTCCTCCTGGACGCCGCCCGCGAGGCCGCCGCCGAGGCGATCGGCTGCCGCCCGGACGAGCTGGTGTTCACGACCTCCGGCACACGGGCGGTCCACACAGGAATGGAGGGCACGCTCGCGGGACGCCACCGCGTCGGACGCCACCTGATCGTGTCCGCGGTCGAACATTCTTCGGTGCTCCATTCGGCCGAGACACACCGGACCCGGGGCGGCACGGTGTCCGAAGTGCCCGTTCTGCGCACGGGCGCGGTCTCCCCCGACGCGTACGCCGAGGCCCTGCGCCCCGACACCGCGCTCGCCTGTCTCCAGTCCGCCAACCACGAGGTGGGTACGGAGCAGCCGGTGGCCGCCGTCGCCGAGGCGTGCCGCGCGGCAGGCGTACCGCTGCTGGTGGACGCGGCCCAGTCGCTGGCCTGGGGCCGGGTCGAGGGCGGCTGGTCACTGCTGACGGGCAGCGCCCACAAGTGGGGCGGCCCCGCGGGCGTCGGGCTGCTCGTCGTGCGCAAGGGGGTCCGGTACGCCCCTCAAGGCCCGGCCGACGAACGGGAGTCGGGGCGCGCTCCCGGCTTCGAGAACATCCCCGGGATCGTCGCCGCCGCGGCCTCACTGCGGGCCGTACGCGCGGAGGCTGCCGCCGAGTCGGCGCGGCTGCGGGAGCTGACGGACCGGATCCGCGCGCGGGTGCCGGAACTGGTCCCGGACGTCGAGGTGGTGGGCGACCCGGTGCGCCGGCTCCCCCATCTCCTCACCTTCTCCTGTCTCTATGTCGACGGAGAGACACTGCTGCACGAGCTGGACCGCGAGGGGTTCTCGGTTTCGTCCGGATCGTCCTGTACGAGCAGCACGCTGACGCCGAGCCATGTCCTGAAGGCCATGGGCGTACTGAGCGAGGGCAACGTCCGGGTGTCCCTCCCCCTCGGCACCCCGGCGGAGGACGTGGACCGCTTCCTGGACGTCCTGCCCCGCACGGTCGCGGCGGTCCGCGAGAAGCTGGGGGCCCCCGCGGGCGCCCCCGCGGTGACCGTCGTCCAGGACGGCTCCCTCGTCTCCCTCGTCGTGGACACCCTCGGCAAGCGCTGCCCGATCCCGGTGATCGAACTCGCCAAGGTGATCACCGACGTCCCCATCGGCGGCACGGTCCGCGTCCTCTCCGACGACGAGGCGGCCCGCCTGGACATCCCGGCCTGGTGCGAGATGCGAAACCAGGAGTACGTGGGAGAGGAACCGACCGAGGGCGGAACGGCATACGTGGTCCGCCGCAAGGCGCCGTAGCCGCCTCAGGCGCGCGGGGCCGCAGCCATGTGCGGCTCCCGCGCACCGGCGGACACCGGCACTAGGCCAGGTGCCCTTGGACCTCCGCCGCGGCGTCATGGCCGTACGCCTTCGTGAACCGGTCCAGGAAGTGCGACCGCCGCAACTGGTACTCCTGCGTGCCCTTGGTCTCGATGACGAGCGTCGCGAGCATGCACCCGACCTGCGCGGCCCGCTCGTGCGAGACCCCCCAGGCCAGCCCCGACAGGAAGCCCGCACGGAAGGCGTCGCCGACCCCCGTCGGGTCGACCTTCGCCGTCTCCTCCGGGACACCGACCTCGACCGGGTCCCCACCGACGCTCTCGATCCGCACGCCGCGCGCCCCGAGGGTCGTCACCCGGTGGCCGACCTTGGAGAGGATCTCCGCGTCGCTCCAGCCGGTCTTGGACTCGATGAGCCCCTTCTCGTACTCGTTCGAGAAGAGGTACGTCGCGCCGTCGAGCAGCAGCCGGATCTCGTCGCCGTTCATGCGCGCGATCTGCTGGGAGAAGTCGGCGGCGAAGGGGATCGAGCGGGTCCGGCACTCCTCGGTGTGCCGGAGCATGCCCTCGGGATCGTCCGCGCCGATCAGGACCAGGTCGAGTCCGCCCACCCGGTCGGCGACGGCCTTGAGCTCGATGAGGCGGGCCTCGCTCATGGCGCCGGTGTAGAAGGAGCCGATCTGGTTGTGGTCGGCGTCCGTGGTGCAGACGAAGCGCGCGGTGTGCAGCACCTCGGAGATCCGTACGGACGCGGTGTCGACGCCGTGCCGGTCCAGCCAGGCGCGGTACTCGTCGAAGTCGGAGCCCGCCGCCCCGACCAGGATCGGCGAGGTGCCGAGCTGGCCCATGCCGAAGGCGATGTTCGCGCCCACGCCGCCCCGGCGTACGTCGAGATTGTCGACCAGGAAGGAGAGGGAGACCGTGTGCAGCTGATCCGCGACCAGCTGGTCGGCGAAGCGGCCGGGGAAGGTCATGAGGTGGTCTGTGGCGATGGAGCCCGAGACTGCGATACGCACGGCTAGGACACGCTCCTGCGAGGAGGGAGATTGACATCTAACGCTATCGGGTCCGCCCCGCGGCTTCGAAGCAGGCAAAACTACCCAATAGTAGGGCTTTTTTCGTAGGGCATGCGGTGCTTACGGTTCCGCTATGACGAACCTCAAGATCCATGGCGACGTTCCGCTCGATCTCGACGGCGGTCTGGCCGAGCTGCGGGGTGACTGCGCGCGCATGGTTCCGCACTGGTCGGCTCCCGCCAGGGTCACGGCGCTTCCGGTGTCTCCGTCGCTGATTCATGGCGTGACGGTGCCGTCGGCTTCCGCGCGGATGTTGGATGCGATGTCTGATTACGGTGACTGATCGCTCCGCCGGACCTTGAACGCTCCGCGGCGAGGGCCTGATGGAAGGTGCGGGCCGGCCGTAGCTGGGCGCGCAGTTCCCCGCGCCCCTAAAAGACGTAGGGCGCCGCGCCTAAAAAGGTGAGCGGCGCCAATTAGGGAACCGTGCGCTCCCCCGTCGCGTCCCATCGCTGTCCCCCGTAAAGGGGAGGCAGGATACGACCCTGCTGTGTCCTGACCCGGTCAGGGGCGGGTCTCATGGGACAGCGGTGCGGCAGAAGGAGCGATGCGGTGGACAGCGAGCGACCCGACAACGACGCGGCGAAGGCCGCCGACGAGGACAAGCCACGCAGGCGGCATTCGCCGGTGGTCGTCGCCTCGGTCGCGGCCGCCGTGCTGCTCGCCGGGGGCGGCGGAGCGTACTTCGCCACGACCGCGTCCAGCGGCGGTGGAAGCAAGGACAGCTCCGGTACGCCCGGCGACGACGGCACCCCGCCGCCGCTCGCCCTGGACGGCTACACCGAGGGCGGCGCGAAGGGCACCGACGGCACGAACGGCATCGCGCCCGGCGAGCCCGACCCGAACGGCCCGACCTACCGCGCCGAGGGCGAACTCCCCGACGGCCCCTCCTCCGCGGCCGTCCACCGTGCGAAGGGCGAGGTCACCGCGGCCGAGGTGGCGAAGCTGGCCAAGGCCCTGGGCGTGGAGGGCACTCCGAAGGCGGAGGGCGACGCCTGGCTGGTCGGCGCCACGAAGGACGGTTCAGGGCCGGGCCTGCGGGTGAACAAGAAGGCACCCGGCACCTGGACGTTCAACCGCTTCGTGCCCCGCACCGACAACTGCAAGAGCACCACCGTGTGCGCGAGCGGGACGACCAAGGGCACCGGGACCGACGCCAAGGGTGCCGAGACCGACCCGGTGAGCGTGGCCGCAGCGAAGAAGGCAGCCGCGCCCGTCCTCAAGGCGGCCGGCCAGGACGACGCGAAGCTCGACGCGAGCCAGCTCATGGACGCCGTACGCGTGGTGAACGCGGACCCGAAGGTGGGCGGCCTGCCGACGTACGGCTGGTCGACCGGCCTCCAGATCGGCCCGGACGGCCAGGTCGTCGGCGGCAGCGGCCAGTTGAAGACCCCGGTGAAGAGCGACACGTACCCCGTCATCAGTGCCGAGAAGACGCTCGCCCTGCTGAACGGGTCCGGGACGGGCGGCGGGCGCGTGGGGATCGGCGGGTGCGCGAGTCCCGTACCGCTGAAGGACAAGGACGAGAAGCCCTGCGAGACGTCGACGGTGGCGCCGAAGCCCGAGACGGTCGTCGTCGAGGACGCCGTGTTCGGTCTGGCCACGCACTTCGTGGACGGGCGGCAGGCGCTGGTGCCGTCCTGGCTCTTCGAGGTACGGCCCTCGGGGGCGGGCGCCGCCTTCACGGTCACGCATCCCGCGATCGACCCGCGGTATCTGACCGCTCCGAAGCCTCCGGGCGGCACCCCGAGCGACGACCCGACGGCGGCTCCGAGCCCGCGGACGAGCGAGCCGGGCGGTGGGACGACGGGGGCGCCGAAGACCGAGACCCGGGATGTCCGTGTCGAGGGCTACAGCGCGGACGGCAAGGAACTGACCGTGCGCTTCACGGGCGGGGTGTGCAGTGACTACAAGGCCTCGGCGCAGGAGTCCGGCGGCAAGGTGACGGTCCGGGTGACCGAGACGCTGAAGACGGACCAGGTCTGCATCCTGATCGCCAAGACCTTCCACGAGAAGGTCGAGCTCAAGGAGTCACTCGGGGAGCGGAAGGTCGTCGACTCGGACGGCAAGGCCCTGCCGCTGGAGAAGGACCTGCCGAACCCGACCGGGGCAAGGTAGCCGGGCGGGCACACCGGTACGCGAAAGGCGGCGCCCTGTTGGAGGGGGCGCCGCCTTTCGGTGTCGTGCGGTTCGTCCCGGACGACGGACCCGGCCGTCATCCGTCAAACGCAAGCAGCAGGCTTAGCTGAAGGAGTCGCCGCAGGCGCAGGAACCCGTCGCGTTCGGGTTGTCGATCGTGAAGCCCTGCTTCTCGATGGTGTCCACGAAGTCGATGGAGGCGCCGCCCAGGTACGGAGCGCTCATGCGGTCGGTGACGACCTTCACGCTGCCGAACTCCTTGACGACATCGCCGTCGAGGGAGCGCTCGTCGAAGAAGAGCTGGTACCGCAGGCCGGAGCAGCCGCCGGGCTGAACGGCGACACGCAGCGCCAGGTCGTCGCGGCCTTCCTGCTCCAGCAGGCCCTGGACCTTGGCCGCGGCGGCGTCCGACAGGAGGATGCCGTCGCTCACGGTGGTGGTCTCGTCCGATACGGACATCTGCTTCTCTCCCGGGTTGTACGGAGACTGCTTGCCGACGGTTGCAACCGGCGGGGCCGCGGATTCATTCCGCGCCGAGCTTGTGTCTTTGGCTTCTCTCTTCATGCTCGCACACCCACCCGGAAGCGGAAAACGGCCTGTGGACAACCACCGCACCGACCTCACCGGTCACGCCGCGACCACCCCACCCACCACCCCGCCTATCACCCCGCGGGATTCACGTCACATGGACACTATGGGCGTCGTCAAAGTGACGTGAAGCGGTTATGATAGATAACGTCATTTCGACGAAAAGGCTTGTTCTGCTTGATCGTTCCAGCCGGTCGATCCAAGCGGGCCGCAGAACAGAAAGGGTGCGTGTCGTGACCACCGCCCAGACCCAGGAGCTCGACGTACAGCCGACGCCCCTCGCCCTGCTGCTCCTCGGCCGTGAGGCCGACCCGAGGAGCGAGCGCGGCGTCGAATGTCCCGGTGACCTGCCCTCGCCGTCCGACCCGGACCTGGTCGAGCGCGCCCGCGCGGCCAAGGAGAAGCTCGGGAGCAAGGTCTTCGTCCTCGGCCACCACTACCAGCGCGACGAGGTCATCCAGTTCGCGGACGTCACGGGGGACTCCTTCAAGCTGGCCCGGGACGCCGCCGCGCGCCCCGAGGCCGAGTACATCGTGTTCTGCGGTGTGCACTTCATGGCCGAGTCGGCGGACATCCTGACCTCCGACGACCAGAAGGTCGTCCTGCCCGACCTGGCCGCCGGCTGCTCGATGGCCGACATGGCCACCGCCGAGCAGGTCGCCGAGTGCTGGGACGTACTGACCGACGCCGGGATAGCCGAGCAGGTCGTGCCCGTCTCGTACATGAACTCCTCCGCGGACATCAAGGCGTTCACCGGCAAGCACGGCGGCACGATCTGCACTTCCTCCAACGCCCAGCGCGCCCTGGAGTGGGCCTTCGAGCAGGGCGAGAAGGTGCTCTTCCTGCCCGACCAGCACCTGGGGCGCAACACGGCCGTCCGCGACATGGGGATGACGCTGGAGGACTGCGTCCTCTACAACCCGCACAAGCCGAACGGCGGGCTCACGGCCGAGCAGCTCCGCGACGCCAAGATGATCCTGTGGCGGGGCCACTGCTCGGTGCACGGCCGTTTCTCGGTCGACTCGGTCAACGACGTACGCGCCCGGATCCCCGGTGTGAACGTCCTGGTGCACCCCGAGTGCAAGCACGAGGTCGTCGAGGCGGCCGACTACGTGGGTTCCACGGAGTACATCATCAAGGCCCTGGAGGCGGCTCCGGCCGGTTCCAAGTGGGCGATCGGCACGGAGCTGAACCTCGTACGGCGGCTGGCGAACCGTTTCGCGAGCGAGGACAAGGAGGTCGTGTTCCTCGACAAGACGGTCTGCTTCTGCTCGACCATGAACCGCATCGACCTCCCCCACCTGGTCTGGACCCTGGAGTCCCTGGCCGAGGGCAACCTCGTCAACCGCATCGAGGTCGACCGGGAGACCGAGCAGTTCGCCAAGCTGGCGCTTGAACGGATGCTGGCGCTGCCGTAGAGCCAAAAGATTGCGCAGTTCCCCGCGCCCCTTTTCAGGGGCGCGGGGAACTGCGCAATCGGTGACCTACACCCCCACTGCCTCCCGCTCTGTGGCAGCCTCCCGCTTCGCCGCCTTCTTCTTCGCGCGGCGCTCCTTGCGGAGTTCGACCATCGCGTAGAGCGTCGGCACCAGGAGCAGCGTCAGCAGCGTCGAGGTGATCAGACCGCCGATCACCACCACCGCCAGCGGCTGGGCGATGAAGCCGCCCTCGCCGGTGATGCCGAGCGCCATGGGCAGCAGGGCGAAGATGGTCGCCAGGGCCGTCATGAGGATCGGGCGGAGCCGGTGCCGGCCGCCTTCCACCACGGCCTCGACAACCCCGTAGCCCTGCTTGCGGTACTGGTTGATCAGGTCGATCAGCACGATCGCGTTGGTCACGACGATGCCGATGAGCATCAGCATGCCGATCATCGACGGCACACCCATCGGCGTACCGGTGATGACCAGCAGACCGATCGCGCCCGTCGCCGCGAACGGGATCGAGACGAGCAGGATCAGCGGCTGGATCAGCGACCGGAAGGTCGCGACCAGCAGCATGAAGACGATCGCGATCGCCGCGAGCATCGCGAGGCCGAGGGACGCGAACGCGTCGTCCTGGTCCTCGGACACACCGCCGATGGCGGCCGTGGCACCGGCCGGCAGCTTCAGCTTGTCGAGCTTGGCCGTGAGGTCGGCGCTGACCGCGCCCGTGTTGTCGCCGGTCGGCTTCGCCGAGATGGTGGCGGCGCGCTGACCGTCGATACGGGTCATCGAGACCGGCCCGTCGACCAGCTTCACCGTCGCGATGTCACCGAGCTTCACGGCCCCGAGGCTGAGGCTCCTCAGCTCGGACAGCGTCTCGGCCGGCTTCGCCGACTTGATGACGACGTCGCGCTCGGTGTCGTCAAGGATCGCCTTGCCGCTGGTGGTGCCGCGCACCGCCTGGGCGACGGCCGCGCCGAGGGTCGTGTCGTTGAACCCGGCCGCGGCGGCCTTGTCGTTGGCCTTGACCGAGATCCGCGGCACGGACTGGGCCAGGTCGCTGGTGACGTCGGTGACGTCGTCGAGCCCGGCGACCGCGTCGCGGACCTCCTCGGCGGCCTCGCGCAGTACGGCGGCGTCGGCCGACTTCACCACGACGCTCAGGTCCTGGCTGCCGAAGCCGTCTCCGGCCGCGACCGTCGTCGTACCGATCCCGGAGAGCTTGCCGAGGCCCTCCTCGATACCGTCCTGGACGTCGTCGAAGGAGGCCGAGTCGGCGACCTTGACGGTGTAGGAGGCCTGGTTGGTGTCCGTGCCCCCGCCGAACGCGGCCATGAAGCCGGAGGAGCCGACCGTGACCTGGTAGTCCTCGACGCCCTTGACGCCGTCGAGCATCTTCTCGACCTTCTTGGCCTCGGCGTCGGTCGCCGCCAGGCTGGTGCCGGGCTTCAACTCCTGCTTGACCGTGATGACTTCCTGCTCGCCCTGGTCGAAGAAGTTCGTCTTCAGCAGAGGTGTCATGCCGAACGTACCGACGAGGACCACCACGGCGATCGCCACGCTGGTGAGGCGGCGGCGGGTGGCGAAGCGCAGCACGGGCACGTAGAGGCGCTGGAGGCGGCTGCGTGCCTCCTTCTCCTCGGCCTTGCGGCGCGCCTCCTCCGGGTCGATGCCGCGCACGTCCTTGGGGGCGCGCAGGAACCAGTACGAGAGCACCGGTACGACCGTCAGCGAGACGATCAGCGAGGCCAGCAGGGCCGCGGTGACGGTGAGGGAGAACGAGCCGAAGAGCTCGCCGACCATGCCGCCGGTCAGACCGATGGGCAGGAACACCGCGACCGTGGTGAGCGTCGAGGAGGTGACGGCGCCCGCGACCTCGCGTACGGCCTTGAGGATCGCCTCCTGGCGCTCCTCGCCGTAGCCGAGGTGCCGCTTGATGTTCTCGAGGACCACGATCGAGTCGTCGACGACCCGGCCGATGGCGATGGTCAGGGCGCCCAGCGTGAGGATGTTGAGCGACTCGCTGCGGGTCCACAGCACGATCAGCGCGAGGACGACCGACAGCGGGATGGAGACCGCGGTGACCAGCGTCGAGCGGATCGACGCCAGGAAGACCAGGATGACCAGGACCGCGAAGAGCAGCCCGAGGGCGCCCTCGGTGGTCAGGCCCTTGATGGACTTGGAGACGGCCGGGCCCTGGTCGCTGACGACGGTCAGCGTCGCGCCGGAACCGAGGTCCTTGCGCAGGCCGGACAGCTTGTCCTGGACCGCGTCGGAGACCGCGACCGCACTGCCGTCGTGGTCCATCGTGACGGAGACCGCGAGGCTGGGCTTGCCGTCGGTGCGGGTGATGGAGTCCGCCCTGGCGGGCTCCTCCTCGACGGTGGCGATGGCACCGAGGCGTACGGGCTTCTTGCCGCCCTCGCCGGTGACCATCAGGTCCTGGATCTGCTTGAGCGAGGTGAATCCGCCGCCGACCTGGACCGTACGGTTGCTGCCGTCCTCGTCGAAGGAACCGGCCGGGAGGGTCGCGCCGCCCGCCTGGAGCGCCTGGCCGAGCGCGGCCGTGTTCAGCCCCGCCTTCGCCAGCTTCGCGTCGTCGGGCGTGACCGAGACCTGAAGGTCCTGTACGCCGTCGACGGTGACCTGGCCGACGCCGTCGATGTCCTTCAGCGCGGGCACGACCGTGCGGTCCAGCTGGTCCGAGAGGGCCTGCTGGTCCTTGTCGGAGGTGACCGCGAGGACCACCGTCGGGATGTCGTCGGTGGAACCGGCGACGACCTGCGGGTCCACGTCGTCCGGGAGCTGCACACGGGCGCGGTTCACGGCCTGCTGGACGTCGGCGACGATCCGGGCGGAGTCGTTGCCGTAGTCGAAGGACGCCATGATCAGGGCGTTGCCCTCGCTGGCCGTGGAGGTGACGCCGGAGATCCCGTCGACCGCTTCGAGGTTGTCCTCGATGGGCTCGACGACCTGCTTCTCGACCACGTCGGGGGACGCGCCCTGGTACGGCGCGATCACCGACACCATGGGCAGTTCGATGGTGGGCAGCAGCTGCTGCTTGAGCTGCGGGATGGCTATCGCCCCGAAGGCCAGGGCGATGATCGACATGAGCCCGATGAGGGCCCGTTGGGCGAGGCTGAAGCGGGACAGCCAGGACATGGGTGACGGGTCTCTCTTCTGTGGCTTGAGTCTCTGGAGCGGCAGAATGGGCTCATGTGAGCGTCCGCCTATCACTCTGAGCCATGGGTGAGGCCCTACCCTCGCCCCCAAGTCCCGTTTCCTTATGCCGCGCATACCGCGACCGCAGTATGTGCGGGTGGAGCTCACTCCACCCTTGGGCGTACCAGTCCGGACTCGTACGCGATGACCACCAGCTGTGCCCGGTCGCGGGCTCCCAGCTTGGCCATGGCCCGGTTGACGTGCGTCTTCACCGTGAGCGGGCTGACCGTGAGGCGCTCGGCGATCTCGTCGTTGGAGTGCCCGCCGGCGACCTGGACGAGGACCTCGCGCTCGCGGACGGTCAGCGCTTCGAGGCGTTCGGCGCGGCCGGGGTCCCGATCGTCGTCATCGCCGGCGCCCTGGGCGAGGAACTTGGCGATCAGTCCCTTGGTGGCTGCCGGTGACAGCAGCGCCTCGCCGCCGGCCGCGATCCGGATCGCGTTGAGCAGTTCGTCGGGCTCGGATCCCTTGCCGAGGAACCCGGAGGCTCCGGCGCGCAGCGACTGCACCACGTACTCGTCGACCTCGAAGGTCGTCAGCATGACGACGCGTACGTGGGCGAGGCCCGGGTCGGCGCTGATGAGCCGGGTCGCGGCGAGACCGTCGGTGCCGGGCATGCGGATGTCCATGAGCACGACGTCGGCCCGTTCCTCGCGTGCCAGCCGCACGGCCTCCGCCCCGTCCGAGGCCTCTCCCACGACCTCCATGTCGGGCTCGGAGTCGACCAGCACACGGAACGCGCTGCGCAGCAGTGCCTGGTCGTCGGCGAGCAGGACGCGGATGGTCATGCGGGGTCCCCCGTGGGTGCCGTGGTCGGTGCCGCCGGTCTGGCCGCCGGTGCGGGTGCCGCCGCGGGGGCCACCGCGCTGGACGCGGTGCTTCCGGTGCGGCTCTTGACCGGCAGGATCGCATGGACCCGGAAGCCGCCTCCGTATCGGGGTCCGGCGGTGCAGACGCCGTTCAGCGCGGTGACCCGCTCGCGCATGCCGAGCAGTCCGTGGCCGCTGTTCTCCTCAAGCCGGGCCTCCGCGTCGTCGCCCGGCCCGTTGTCGAGGACGGTGATCTCCACGTTCGGCCCCACCCGTACGACGCTGACCTCGGCCTTCGCCTCGGGGCCCGCGTGCTTCTGCACATTGGTGAGGGCCTCCTGGATAACGCGGTACGCGGCCAGGTCGACGGCGGCCGGGAGGGTGGTGCCGTGGTCGGTGCGGGCCACCTCCACGGGCAGGCCCGCGTTGCGGAAGGTTCCGACGAGCTCTTCGAGGCGGTGCAGGCCCGGGGCCGGTTCGGTGGGGGCCTCGGGGTCGCCGGACTGTCTCAGCAGGCCGACCGTGGCGCGGAGTTCGTTGAGCGCGGAGCGGCTGGCCTCGCGGACGTGGGCGAGGGCTTCCTTGGCCTGGTCGGGACGCTTGTCCATGACGTGCGCGGCCACTCCGGCCTGCACGTTGACGAGGGCGATGTGGTGGGCGACGACGTCGTGCAGGTCGCGGGCGATCCGCAGGCGTTCCTCGGCGACGCGGCGTCTCGCCTCCTCCTCGCGGGTGCGTTCGGCACGCTCGGCGCGCTCTCTTATGGCGTGTACGAAGGCTCGGCGGCTGCGGACCGCGTCGCCCGCGGCTGCGGCCATGCCGGTCCAGGCGAAGATGCCGAGGTTCTCCTGCGCGTACCAGGGCAGGGGGCCTGCGAGCATGGCGATGCCGGTCAGGACCGTCATCGTGAGGAGGCCCACGCGCCAGGTGGTGGGGCGGTCGGTCGCCGACGCCACCGTGTAGAGGGCGACGACGGCGGACATCACCACGGGGGCCCTGGGGTCGCCCGTCACGAACTCCACGACCGACAGGGCGCTCGTCGCGGCGAGGACCCTCAGGGGGTGGCCACGGCGGAAGACCAGGGCGGTCGCGGCGAGCAGCATCAGGGTGAGGCTGAGGATGTCCGGGGTGCGGGCGCCCCAGTCCGGGCCGCCGTGTCGTCCGTTCGGCTCCGCGAACGAGCCGACGACCATGCAGGCGAGGACTGCTGCCGCGAGGGCGCCGTCCACCACCAGCGGGTATGCCCGCAGGCGGGTTCGGGCGCGCTCCAGTGTGCTCACGATTGTTTACGGTACGGGGCCCCTGCGGGGGGCGGAACTGGTGCCACCTGGAATCGGGGCGGGGCCGACGTTTTTCGCCCCCGCCGCCCCTACCCATTCCCATCCCGTACTCAGGGGCTTCGCCCCCGAACCCCCAAAAGATTGCGCAGTTTCCCGCGCCCCTAGGTCTTTAGGGGCGCGGGAAACTGCGCAGCCCAGCCACGACACACCCGCACGCATCCCACCCCGCAAGCCCTCATCGCCCAGCCCGTCCGGCGCTTGAGGACGAG
>NZ_LIQZ01000368.1 GCF_001418655.1 Streptomyces phaeochromogenes
CCTGCACGGCGGCGGCCCCGGCGCCTCCGGTGTCTCCAACTACGGGCGCAACATCGCGGCCCTGGCCAAGAAGTACCGGGTCGTGGTCCCCGACCTGCCAGGCTACGGACGTAGCACCAAAGGCATGGACGTAGCCGATCCGTTCGGCTACCTCGCGGACCACATCCGCGGCGTCATGGACGAACTCGGCCTGGAGCGCGCCCACTTGGTCGGCAATTCCTACGGCGGAGCCTGTGCGCTGCGCCTCGCACTGGACACGCCCGGCCGGGTCGACCGCATGGTGCTGATGGGGCCCGGCGGTATCGGCACCACTCGCTCGCTCCCGACAGCAGGCCTGAACAACCTGCTCAACTACTACGGCGGTGACGGGCCTTCCCGGCTGAAGCTGGAGACGTTCGTCCGCCAGTACCTGGTCTTCAACGCCGCCGACGTCCCGGACTCGGCGATCGACGAGCGCTACCGGGCCAGCATCGACCCGGAGGTCATCGCTGCCCCGCCGTTGCGCCGTCCGTCAGGCCCGAACGCGTTGCGCACGCTGTGGAAGATGGACTTCACCCGTGACCGGCGCCTGGACCGCCTCCCCGTGCCCACCTTGGTGCTGTGGGGCGCCGAGGACCGTGTCAACCGGCCAACCGGTGGGCGCATGCTGGCCGACCGGATGCCCGACTGCGACCTGTATGTGGTCGCCAACACGGGTCACTGGGTGCAGTTCGAGCGGGCCGAGCTCTTCAACCGGCTGTGCGCCGACTTCTTGGCGGGCCGACGATGAACACGCCTGGGAACGCCTCGGTGTTCGGTGCCGTCCACCTCGGCTGCGTCGTCATCGAGACCAATCGCTTCACCGACTGGCGCCGCTTCGGCACCGATGCCATCGGCATGCACCACGACGCCCTCGACACGGACTTGATGCGCTTCCGCCTCGACGACCAGGAGTGCCGCTTCCTGCTCCGGCGCGGCCCGGCCGAGGACGTCGTCGCCACCGGCTGGCACGTCGACGACCATGCCACCTTCGAACGGATCGAAGCCCGCATACACGCCCACGGCGTTCCCATGGCCCACGGCACGCCCGACGAAGCCGCCCTGCGTGGCGTCGAACGTCTGCTGCGTTTTCCCGGCCCCAAGGGCATCACCCAGGAGATCTACACGAACCCGCTCAAGTCGGCGGAGCCGCTGCGCATGCGGGCCTCCGGGTTCGTCACCGGCGACTCGGGGATGGGGCATGTCGCGATCACGTCCGCCAAACCGGCCCTGCTCCGGGGCTACTTCGACACCGTCTTCGACGCCCGCCTGACCGACTGCATCGACGAGACCATCAACGGCGTCAAGCTCAGGATCCGCTTCCTGCGCGTCAACGAGCGCCACCACTCCATCGCCGTCGCCGCCGTCCGGGGCCTGCCCGTCGACCCGGTCCGCACCCGCGTCCAGCACCTCAACATCCAGGCGGCCAACCTCGACGACGTCGCCCAGAGCTACCGGCGCGTGTGCGAACTCGGCTTCGACATGGCCCTGTCCGTCGGACAGCACACCAACGACAAAGAGCTGTCCTACTACGCCCGTACGCCCTCGGGCTTCGAGTGGGAGGTCGGCTGGAACCCCGTCGTCATCGACGAGAACACCTGGGAACCCAGCACCCACCAGGGCATCAGCATCTGGGGCCACACCCCCGTCGGCCGGACCATCGTCGACAAACTCGACCAGTTCCGGCTCGCCGCCCGCTCCCTGGCCCGCCGGGAGGACACCGTCCCAGCCCTCAGCGGCACCGGCATCCCTGACAGCTGACCGGGCTGCCGCCCTTCGGGAGGTCTCGGTCAGTCGTCCACGGCATGGGCACTGCCCCCGAACGTTCCGGGACCGGTCGGCGTCATAGCGGTAGCCGTCCCCGAGGGAGCCACCATGACCGCCGTTCGCATGACCACCCTTCACTCCAGTCGTCGTTGTGTGTCCGTCACCGGACTGGTCGGAGGGCTGTTGTGGGCGACCGTCGCCTGCGGCACGGAGTCGTCCTCGGGATCCGGATCCGCCCCGGTGGGCAACCCCGAGCCCACGACGTCCCCGAGCGGGACAACCTGGAAGGAGCCCGGCTCGTACGTCTACACGCTCAAGTCGAGTGAAGGGGAACGGAGCCTGATCGGCACCTTCCGAGTGACCGTCCGCGACGGCAAG
>NZ_LIQZ01000369.1 GCF_001418655.1 Streptomyces phaeochromogenes
GTGGTGGGGCGGGCGCCGACCGTGGCACCGCCGGCGCCCGCCCCACCACGGCCGGCCCCCGTCGTACCGCGCCCGGCGCCTCCCGCGCCGGCTCCGAAGCCCACTCCGACACCGACGCCGACCCCCACCGTGCGTCCCAGCCCCTCGCCGACTCCGGTGAGTTACCCGCCGTACCGCACCAGGCCGCGCAAGGCGCCTCCCCGCGGCGGCCCGTCCCTGGTCTCGCTCACCCTGCTCATCACCGCGCCCGCGGTGTTCGCCGTCGCCGCGCTGCGCCCGCGCTGACCCCTGGAGGAATCCTTTGTCGGAATGGCTTGTTCTCGCCCTCGCGATGGCGGCGGCCAGTGTCGTCGTCCTCATCGTCACCGTCGTGCGGCACCACACCGCCGCCGACGACGACGACCCGTCCGAGACTCCGGACGTGATCGAGTACATGACGATGATGATCGGCGTGGTGTACGCCATCGTGCTCGGCCTGGCCATCGCCGGTGTCTGGGAGGCGCGCGGCGTCGCCCAGGATCACGTCCAGAACGAGGCGTACGCGCTGCACGAGATCTCCGAGCGCGTCCGGGTGTATCCGCCCGACGTGCGCGACCGCATCCGGGACGACGTCAACGTCTATGTCGGCCACGTCGTCACCACCGAGTGGAAGGCCATGGCCGACGACGGCAAGGTCACGGACGAGGGGACGAAGCTGCTGGCCAGGATCCGCAACGACGTCACCGACTACGAGCCGCGGACGGACTTCGAGGCCCAGGCCTACCAGCCGCTCCTCGACCAGGTCACCGCGGCGGACAACGCGCGCACGGCCCGCGCGGAGTCGACGGCCCCGACCATGCCGGGCGTCGTGTGGTTCGGTCTGATCACCGGGGCCGTGGTCACCGTCGGGCTGATCTTCGCGCTGCAGATCCGCCGCACCCTGCGCGAGGTGATCCTGGCGGGCCTGTTCGCCGCCCTGATCGCCTTCCTGCTCTTCCTGATCTGGGACTTCGACGCTCCCTACAGCCGCGGGATCACGGCGACGGCCGATCCGTTCCTGACGCTCTTCCCGAAGGCCGGTGAGTGACGGACCCCTACGAGCCCGCTCCACCGGGGGACGGACGCCACGCCGCGCCCGTCCCCCAACCGCAGGCATCCGATACCCGGTTCGGCCCACACGGTTGCCCCATTCGCGCGACTGCGATCGCGCCGGCGCCCGCACCTTCCTAGCGTTTCGATCATCGAGGTGCATGTACGGCGCAGCGGAAAAGGTCCGCGGCTGCGCCTCGGGGACCCGGAGGACTCACCATGCGCGCGATACGCGTCGCTTCGGCCGCACTGCTGGGCATGACCGCCCTGACCCTCACCGCACCCGTCGCCGCCGCCCGGGACGACGGGCAGGAGCGCAACATCACCTCGTTCGGCTTCAACGTCTCGCCCACGACCATCGCCGCGGGCGGGCGTGTCTCGCTGTCCGTCAACGGCTGCAAGTCGGACACCAAGGTCTCCTCGGGCGTCTTCGACACGGTGACGATCCCCAAGGGACAGGGCTCCGCCACGGCCACCGTCGACTGGGACGCCAAGCCCGGCGCGGTGTACGAGGTGACGTTCCAGTGCGGCAACGAGTCCGGCCGCACGGACCTCACCATCGCCACCGGCCGCCCGAGCGACCCGACGCACACCCCGGTCCACCGGGGCGTAAAGGCGGGCATCGGCGGCAGCACGGGCGGCTTCGACCTGAGTGAGATCGGCCTCGGCGCCGCGCTCATCGCGGGCTCGGTCGGCGCGGCGTACTACTGGTCGCGGCGGCGCACCGGCGAGTACGGCGGCTGACGCACCCCACGCACCGGACAGCCCTTCGCCCCGGAACCCTTGAGGGTCCGGGGCGAAGGGCTGTTCACGCTCAGATCTTGTTCTCGGAGCGGCGGCGCATCCAGAACACCCCGCCGCCGATGAGGGCGAGGCCGACGAGGCCGCCGCCGATCGCGATGTCGGCCGGTGTGGCACCGGTGGTGCTGCTGCCACCGAGACCGCCCCGCACACCGCCGATGACGGTGAAGGCCTGCGGCTTGGTGAGGGTCTTGCCGCTGCAGTGGACCGTGATGTCGTACGAGCCCGGGTTGGCCGAGCTGTTGATGGTGGCGGTCCCCTTCGAGGTCTCGTTGTTGCCACCGGTCGGCGAGAGTCTGGCCTGCGGGAACGCCGTCGACGTCATGGAGCCGCCGTTCGGGCAGCCGTCCACGGTGACCGACAGCTGGCCGCCGCGGGCGATGACGCTGGGCATCGCGGTGATGTTGCTCGGGTTGTCCCAGGCCGCGGCCGTGGGAGCGGCGAGTCCGACGGCGGCGAACGCCACCGCAGAGACCGCCAGGGCACGATTGGTACGCATGTGATCCTCCGCGGAAGGCGCCCCGGGAACCGTCCCCGAGTCGATCGGCGAGAAAACGCCTCCCAGACAGACCCTCAGTTGCCGTGCACAGGGCCGCATTTCGAGAATGCTCCGTACCGGTGAGAGGACACGCCGACAGAAAGGAACACAATCGGATATTGCCGCAGGTCACGGACCGTCAGAAATTTCCTGGCGATGGCAACTCGGATGGCGCACGGCAGCCCGCCCCGCCACCCGTTCGCACCTCTCCCGTCGCCCTGTGCGCGCGCTGCGCTTAGCGTTCTCGTATGCGCGACGGACGTGGCGACGGCCACGTCGAGAGGGGATTGCGAATGTTCGTGTCCGAGCTGGCGGAAGAGGAGGAGCGCCCCAAGAAGCGCGCTCCTTGGGGCGTCATAGCGCTTGTCCTGCTGACCGGCCTCGCTCTCATTCGGAATGGTTCGGGAGAGTTCGACGTCGGGCCCCCGCAACCCGCGACGGCCGCCGCCGCGGACAACCACGTCACCGGCGACACGGCCCGGACGGGCGCTCCGGCTCCCCTGCCGTTCTCCGTGGCCGACCGCATCAGGATCCCGGCGATCCGGGTCGACGCCCCGGCCACGCCCGTGGGCCTCGACATGGAGGGCTGGGTGGACGCGCCGCCGCCGGAGGACCCGAACCTCGCGGGCTGGTTCTCGGGCGCGGTCTCGCCCGGCGAGAAGGGCACGGCCGTCATGGTCGGCCACGTCGACAACCGGCAGGGCCCCGCCGTGTTCTACGGACTCGGGGCACTGAAAAAGGGACATCGCGTGGAGGTCCTGCGCAAGGACGGAAAGACCGCCGTGTTCGAGATCTACGGCATCGAGGTCTTCGAGAAGAACAACTTCCCCGGAGACCGTGTCTACGGGAACACCGGAACCCCCGAAATTCGCGTCATCACCTGCGGGGGCGGTTTCTCCAAGCAGAACGGCTACGACGGGAACGTCGTCGTGTTCGCCCGCCTGATCGAGGTTCGCTGAGCGTTCCCCGGCCACGCGGGCGAAATCCCGTGAAATCCCGCGGAGTTCCACGGAACCCTTTCGGTTCCGTGGAACTCCGCGGCTCTATGTGGAATGCCGTCGGGGCACGATGATGTGATAGCCAGAGTCCAGCAGCCGGGGCAGATAGTCACGCAGCGCCGTCACGCTCTGCGTACGGTCCCCGCCCGCGTCGTGCCCGAGGACCACGACACCGGGGGCCGCGCCCTTGATGACCCGGCCCTCGATCGCGTCGGCACCCGGCGAGGTCCAGTCGAGGGTGTCGACGGTCCAGGCGAGCGGCTCCATGCCGAGTTCGGCGCCGATCTGGAAGGCGGCCCGGTTCCAGGCCCCGTACGGCGCACGGAACCAGCCGGGCCGCTCCCCGGTGCCCTCCTCGATGACATCGCAGGTGCGCTCCATCTGGGAGCGGATCTCGGCCCGGGTCAGCCGGGTCAGCAGCGGGTGGGACCAGGTGTGGTTGCCTACCACGTGTCCCTCGTCGGCCATCCGGCGCAGCAGGTCCTTGTGGACGGCGGCCATCTCCCCGCACACGAAGAACATGGCGCGCACGTCGTGGGCCTTGAGCGTGCGCAGGACCTGAGGGGTGTAGCGGGGATCGGGCCCGTCGTCGAAGGTCAGCACCATGGTCTTGCCGCGCCCCGACATACGCAGGAACGGCTCGTGCCGTACGAGGGTCCGCGCGGCCGTGCCGCGGACCGGCCCGTATCCGGCGATGGGCTGAAGACGGTAGGCGGAGGGTCTCAGGGCCGCCCGTTTCGCCTGGGCGCCGGCGGCGGGAGCGGCGGAGGACCGGACCGGGGAGCCCGGGTCGGCGGTGAGCACCTGTACCGTGCCGGCCGCACCCGCCGCTCCCAGCACGGCGGCACCGGCGAGCAACGCCCGGCGCCGCGAGAGGAACTGATCCTTATTCATGAGTAATCAGTCGCCCGGCCGACGTGCGGCACAGCACATGTCCACCGGTGCGGACGCACGAAAGCACCCGTTGAGAGCAGCTGTCGCGGGCCGGGTGCGGCTCAGCGGCGGCGTACGAGCGGGAAGGGCAGCGTCTCGCGGATGGTGAGCCCGGTGAGGAACATGACGAGCCGGTCGACGCCGATGCCGAGCCCTCCGGTGGGCGGCATGGCGTACTCCAGGGCGTCGAGGAAGTCCTCGTCCAGCTCCATCGCCTCCGGGTCTCCCCCGGCGGCGAGCAGCGACTGCGCGGTGAGCCGCCGGCGCTGCTCGACCGGGTCGGTCAACTCGGAGTAGGCGGTCCCCAGCTCGGTGCCGAAGGCGACGAGGTCCCAGCGCTCGGCGAGCCGCGGGTCCACGCGGTGCTGCCGGGTGAGCGGGGAGACGTCGGTCGGGAAGTCCTTGTAGAAGGTCGGCAGCTTGGTCTTCTCCTCGACCAGCCGCTCGTACATCTCCAGGACGACATCGCCGCGGCCGTGTTCGGCGGTGTACGGGACGCTCGCCCGGTCGCACAGCGGGTGCAGGGACTCCAGGGGTGTGTCGGCGTCGATCTCCTCCCCCAGCGCCTCGGAGATCGCCCCGTAGACCGTCCTGACGGGCCAGGTTCCGGAGATGTCGTATTCGGTGCCGTCCTTGCGGGCGATGGGCGACCCGAAGGCCGCGGTGGCCGCGCCCTGGATCAGTTCGCGGGTGAGGTCGAGCATCACGTCGTAGTCGGCGAAGGCCTGGTAGGCCTCCAGCATCGTGAACTCGGGGTTGTGCTTGTAGGAGACGCCCTCGTTGCGGAAGGTGCGGCCCATCTCGAAGACCTTCTCCATGCCGCCGACGCACAGCCGCTTCAGATACAGCTCGGGCGCGATCCGCAGATAGAGGTCCAGGTCGTAGGCGTTGATGTGGGTGGTGAAGGGCCGGGCGTTGGCACCGCCGTGGATCTGCTGGAGCATCGGCGTCTCGACCTCCAGATAGCCGCGCTCCAGAAGACCCTGCCGCAGGGCCTGGACGGCCGTGGACCGGGCGCGTACGACGTCCCGGGTGTCCGGGCTCGCGACCAGGTCGAGGTAGCGGCGGCGCACCTTGGCCTCGGGGTCGGCGAGACCGCGCCGCTTGTCCGGCAGGGGGCGCAGACACTTGCCGATGAGCTGCCAGGAGGTGACGAAGACCGTGGGCTGCCCCTTGTCGCTGACACCGGTGAGGCCGGTGACGGTGACGTGGTCGCCGATGTCGACGTCCTTGCGGAACCGGTCGAGGGCGGGCCCTGCGTCCTTCCGGGTGAGGGCGAGCTGGAAGTCGCCCGACCAGTCGCGCAGGACGGCGAAGACGATGCCTCCGAAGTCGCGTACGAGCATGACGCGGCCCGCGACCGTCACGTGCTGCCCCTCGCGGACCTCGGCGAGGGTGTGGGTGCGGGGCGGGATGCCGGCCGGGTAGGGGTCGATGCCGTCGGCGCGGAGCCGGTCGAGTTTGCGGTGCCGGATGCGGACCTGTTCGGGCAGTCCCGCGGCCGGATCGGCGGCCTCGGCCCCGTCCCCTCCGTCGAGGCCGAGCGCCGACAGCGACGGCAGGCCCTCGGTACTCGCCGGTTTCGGCCCGCCCTTCGCGTGCCCTCTCCCCCAGAGCGTACGCAGCGACGGTACGGAGACGAAGCCCTCCGCGATGCCCGAGGCCAGGCCGATCCGGGCGAGGGCCGCGGTGTCTCCGTAACAGATGAAGCGCGGATACCACTCGGGGTGGTACTTGGCGTTGGACCGGTAGAGGGCCTCCAGCTGCCACCACTTGGAGAAGAACAGCAGCAGACGGCGCCAGAGTCTGAGGACCGGTCCGGCGCCGATGCGGGCGCCCTCCTCGAAGACCGAGCGGAACACGGCGAAGTTGAGGGAGATCCTGCGTACGCCGAGCTTTCCGGCGACCGCGCACAGTTCGGCGACCATGAACTCCATGACGCCGTTGGGTGCGGCGCGGTCCCGGCGCATCAGGTCGAGCGAGACGCCGTCGCGGCCCCAGGGCACGAGGGACAGCAGCGCCAGCAGCTTGCCGTCGGAATCGAGCGCCTCGACGAGGAGGCAGTCGCCGTCCTCGGGGTCGCCGAGCCGGTCCAGGGCCATGGAGAAGCCGCGCTCGGTCTCGGTGTCCCGCCAGGCGTCCGCCCTGTCGACGATCTCCTCCATCTCCTCGTCGGTGAGGGTGGAGTGTCTGCGTACGCGGCAGGTGGCGCCGGTGCGGCGGACGCGGCCCACCGCCTGTCGGGCCACCCGCATGTCGCGGCCGTCGAGGTCGAAGCCGGCGACGTGCAGGATCGCCTCGTCGCCGAGCTGCAGAGCGCCGAGTCCGGAGCGCGCGTACGCCTTCGCGCCCTCCTCGGAGGCGCCCATGACGGCGGGGGCCCAGGCGTAGCGGCGGGCCACGTCGAGCCAGGCGTCGATGGCGTGCTGCCAGGCCTCGCGGTCGCCGACGGGGTCTCCGCTGGCGAGGCACACCCCTGCCTCGACGCGGTAGGTGACGGCGGCCTTGCCGCTGGGCGAGAAGACGACGGCCTTGTCGCGGCGGGTGGCGAAGTAGCCGAGCGAGTCGTCCGCCCCGTACGCCTTCAGCAGGGCGCGGATGCGGCGCTCCTCGTCGCCGTGCAGGGCCGCCTCCATGCGCTGGGAGCGGAAGAGGGTGGCCGCCGCGTTCAGCAGGGCGAGCGCGCCGAACAGGCCGAGGAAGAAGAACAGCGGGCGGGGTGGCCGCCCGTCGAAGGCGCCGCCCGAGATGAGTCCGCCGCAGACCCGGTCGGCGGCCCACAGCAGCCGCTGGCCGCGCGGCAGTGTGCCGGGGAAGAGCTCGACGAGCCCCCAGCCGACGAGGATCGCCACGACCAGTCCCGCGAACAGCACGCCGAGGGCCCGGCGCACGGCGGCCCTGCGTGAGTCCGCGTAGAACTCCCGCCGGGCCACGATCAGCAGGCCCAGGGCGAGCGCACAGACCACGAGCGAGGGGACGGAGTCGGCGTACTGGCCCATCGCGGTGCCCAGCACGTCGACGAGGACCAGCAGTCCGAGGTAGACGACTACCAGCCACCAGGCGATCTTCTTGCGGGCCGCGATGGCGGCGGCGAGGAGGAACAGGAACACGGCGTACGCGAGGTTCGCGCTGACCGGGACCACGACCAGGTTCAGCACATGGACGACCGGGCGCAGCAGCCGGCGCAGTGGCGGGATGAAGGCCAGCACCAGACAGAGCAGGCCGAGGGCGGCGAAGAAGATCGCGAATCCCTCTGGCACCTTGCTGAGGAGACCGTCCCGCGACGGGCGTATCGGCCCTGTCGTGTCCTTCGGGTCCCTCGGTGCTTCTGCCCGGACGCCGGCGCTCATGCTCTCGACTGTAGGAACAGCGGGGGCGGGCCGCCTGTCGAGCGCGGCCGGGCGCGATCCCGGGCGGCTGCGGGAGCCACCCCTTCCGATAGCCTCTGCGCCGTGACGGAACAGCACTCCCACCAGTTCGAACGGGGCACCGACGGGCCCAAGGTCATCGTGGTCGGCGTGGACGGCTCCGACTCCTCCCTGCGCGCCGCCGCCTACGCCGCGGGGCTGGCCCGGCGGCAGCGGGCGCTGCTCGCGCTGGTCTACATCCAGCCGGTGATGGCGGCCGGCGCCGCGCTCGGCGTTCCGGTCGCCGACACGACCGACCAGATCGCCGAGGAGCTGGTGCGGGAGATCCGGGACGCGACCGAGCAGGTCAAGGGCATATTCGACGTGCGCTGGGAGTTCCACACCTTCCGCGGCGACCCGTACAACGGGCTCGTCTCGGCGGCGGACCAGCTGAAGGCGGACGCCGTCGTCGTGGGCGCCTCCGAGCAGGCGGGCCACCGGATCGTCGGTTCCGTAGCGATCCGCCTGGTGAAGGCGGGGCGGTGGCCGGTGACGGTGGTGCCGTAGAGCGCCGAGCGGTGCGGGCGGTGCCATCGGCGCGAGCGCCGGGGGTACGGAACGCACTGCCCAGGCGGGCACGCCGGCGAGGCGCCTCAATGCGCCCCGCTACTGCGCCTGGTTCGCCTACTTCACCTGCTTCGCCATGACGAGGCCGTCCTCCGCCGCGCCCCGGCTGAGGACGACGCGGCGGATCCGGTCGCGTACAGCGCTCACGTCGGCTCCCTGGCCGATCGCGCTGTTGAGGTCGACCACGCGGCCCGAGTCGACGTCGAACCACTGGGGTACGAATTCGGCCTTCTCGACCCGCCATCGGTCGCCGGACCTCTCCGGCGGGGCGAAGGTGAAGCGGCCGATGGTGCTCTCGTTGCCGCGGGGATCCTTGGCGCCGCCGTGGTTGGTCATCTCGCCGGCGATCTGGTCGCCCATCCCGTAGATCACCCAGGTGCCGTTGACCTTCTCGTACGCCTGGGGGACGTGGGCGTGGGTGCCGAGGATCAGGTCGATGTCGGGGCGGCCGTCCGTGCGGGACCCGGTGAGCAGCTTGCTCAGTGTCAGCTGCTGGGCGTCGGGCTCGTCCTGCCATTCGGTGCCCCAGTGCAGGGACACGACGACGACGTCGGCGCCCGCCTTCCGGGCGGCCCGGGCGTCCGTGACGATCCGGTCGGGGTCCATGAGGTTGACGGCCCAGGGTTCGCCGGCCGGGAGCGGGAAGCCGTTCGTGCCGTATGTGTAGGCGAGGTGGGCGACCTTGGCGGTGCCCGTCTGCATGATCGTGGGCGCGCCCGCCTCGGCGGCACTGCGGGCGGACCCGGCGTGCCGCACCCCGGCCCGGTCGAGCGCGTCGAGGGTGCGGTGGATACCGGCGGCGCCGTCGTCCAGAGTGTGGTTGGAAGCGGTCGAGCAGGCGTCGTAGCCGGTCGCGGCGAGGCCCTGGGCCACCTGCGGCGGCGACTTGAAGGTGGGGTAGCCGGTGTAGTGGCCGTCCGCCCCGTACACCGTCTCCATATGACAGATCGCCAGGTCGGCGCGGGCCACGACGGGTTTGACCCCCGACAGCATGGGGCGGAAGTCGTAGCCGTACCCGCCCGCGTCGGCCTGCGCCCGGTCGATGATCGAGCTGTGCGGGAGGACGTCACCGGAGGCGACGAGTGTGAAGCCCTGCGCCGACGCTCCGCCCCCGACCGGGCTTCCCCGGCGTTTCGGCCCGTCCTGCCCTTGACAGCTCGCGACGACGGCGGCGCAGCACAGGACCGCGAGGACCGTTGTCGCCTGTCGGGTGCGTGGTGTCCTCGCCATTCTCGGCCTCGCTCCCATGCGGCTCGATACCGCTCAATGCGGTCGTATCTGCGTACGAACCGATATGTATCCGGATAAGAGTGCGGACGCGAGTCGAGAAGGCGCCACTGCCACTGCCCCGAACGGGGTACCAGGACGGGGCCATTGGGGCGAACCGAGATGCGGAGGCGGAGCCTTCCGTCCCGGTTGACCGTTCGTCGTACCGTTCGTCGACGGGTTCGACCGTCTGCCGACGAGCCGTGTCCGTGGCCTGTCCCGCCGGGTCGCCCTGCGCTGGCATACGCCCATGACGGCCGCCACGACCATGACCAGCAGGACGACCGCCGAGCACGAGCTGGCCGAATTGCAGCGGGAGCACGGCGCACCGCTCTTCGCACTGATGCTGAGGCTCTCCGACGGAGACCGCCAGCGTGCCGAGGATCTGGTGCAGGAGACGTTCGTACGCGCCTGGCAGCATCCCGAGGCGCTGCGCGCCGACGACTTCGAGTCAGTACGGCCCTGGCTGCTGACGGTGGGCCGGCGGCTCGCCATAGACGCGCGGCGGGCCCGTCAGGCGCGGCCCGCCGAGGTCGGCGACGCCGTACTGGAGAGCGCACGCGTCGCGGCCGATCACGCGGAACGCTCGGTGGCGACCCTCGATGTGCGAGAGGCTGTGAAGACACTCACTCCCGAGCACCGTGAAGTCCTGGTGCAGGTGTATTTCCGGGGGGCGAGTGTGGCGGAGGCCGCCGAGGCCCTGGGTATTCCGCCCGGTACCGTGAAATCTCGCGCGTACTACGCGCTGCGCGCCCTGCGCCGGGTTCTTCCGGGATACGCGGCCGACCTGCGGTGAAACCGGAGGCTAGGTCAAGCCTCCGTAAAGCGCCTTGCCGAGGACCATGGTTGAGCAATCAGCTGTCTTCATCCGTGTTCCGGACTGGGGCCCGGGGTCGGGCGACGCGCACGCACCGGAGGAAGGCAGGAAGGGATGCTGCACAGAGGTCAAGAGAGCACGGACGGCGCGGGCGGTGGTGAACTCACCGTCCCCATGGCGTGGTTGTACGCCGAGTACATCGCCGACGAACTGCTGCGGACGGGCGACCTGATGCCGCCGACGTCCTTCGAGTTCCGCGCCGGGCGCGACGCCCTGGCGCTCACCATCTTCCTGTCGGACACGAGCGGCGAGCTCTCCGGCATCCGGGTCGTCTCACAGCTGGAGACGTGGCTGTCGCTGACGGCGTACGACCAGCCGTGGCAGGACTGGGTGCGCGAGCGCATGGCCGGACTCGCCGCCGAGGCGATCGACGCGGGCGGTCCGGCGCCGGACCTGGACCTGGCGACGGCGGCCTGGCGCTGGCTGGAGGAGACCGAGCTGCTCGCGCCGGACCTGGACGCTGTGCCGGGCGGCGGTCCGGTCATCGGGGAGGACGACGGTCCGAAGGTCTGGACACCCGCCTGGCAGCTGGGGCTGCCGCTGGGGCACCTGGCGATCCATCTTTTCTGAGCGATTTTCCGACAGACTCCCTCCCCCAACTACCCTGACCAGTTTTTTCTGAACCTCGACCAATCCGAGGGCCCGTCCGCTCCGAATCTCTTGGTTCGTTTCCTGCGGGACTTGAGTGATTCGGCAGTCTCCTGCGTACCGGTGGGCAAGCAACTACTCCCCGCACACACACCCCATCGGCACCGAGGATTTGGTATGAGGTCGCTGGAACGCCACCGCGACGTCGGCGCATATGCGCTCGGCGTGCTGGACGAGGCGGATGCCTTCCGCTTCGAGGACCACCTCACGGAGTGTCCCCAGTGTGCGGTTCAGATACATGAACTGGCAGCCACCACACGGTCGTTGCGGGCATACGCCCAGGCGACACCACGTGCGGTGCATCCCATGACGCAGGCCGGGCCGGCCCTGCTGGACCGGCTCCTGGACGATGTCGTCGCGACACGCCGCAGCGGGCGCAGGCGCTGGCTGTACGCGGTCGCCGCGGCCGTGGTCTTCGCCGTGGGCGGCCCCGCGGTCGCGGTCTTCACCGGGGACGAGTCCTCCGGCGGCAAGACGGTCGCGGCGACCGACCCGTCGTCGGGCGTATGGGCCGAGGTCACCACCCTGAACCGCGCCTGGGGCAGCGAAGTGGACCTGAAGGTCAAGAACGCGCCGAGTCTCCTGCGCTGCCAGCTCGTGGCCATCGGCCGCGACGACTCGGAGCAGGTCGTACTCAGCTGGACCGTGCCCGAGAAGACCGGCGACGCCGCCGGGAGCAAGCCGTCCGAGCCCATGCAGGGCGCGGCGGCACTGCATCCCGACGAGGTCGTCCGGTACGAGGTGCGCAACCCGGACGGACAGGCCCTGGTGACGCTCAAGGCCTCCTGAGGCGGAGGCGCCTGACGGCCCCCTGCGCGGGTGTCTGACGGCCGGTCACGGCCCGCCGTGGGCTACTTCAGGAACTTCGACATCCTGCGGTCCGCGAGGGGCTTGCCGCCCGTCTGGCAGGTCGGGCAGTACTGGAGGGACGAGTCGCTGAAGGAGACCTCGCGGATGGTGTCGCCACACACCGGGCAGGACTGACCGGCGCGGCCGTGGACGCGCAGGCCGCTCTTCTTCTCGGCCTTCAGCCGGCCCGCGGCGATTCCGTGGGAGCGCTCGACGGCGTCGGCGAGGGTCGCCCGCAGGGCCTCGTACAGCCGCCCCGTCTCCTCCGGCGTGAGGGACGACGCGAGCTTGAAGGGCGACATCTTCGCGGCGTGCAGGATCTCGTCGCTGTAGGCGTTCCCCACTCCCGCGATCAGGCTCTGGTCGCGCAGGGCGCCCTTCAGCTGCCGCCGCTCGCCGTGCAGGAGCTTCGCGAAACGGGCCTCGTCGAAGCCGTCGGCCAGCGGGTCCGGGCCGAGCCGGGCGACACCCGGGACCTCACCCGGATCCCGTACGACGTACACGGCCAGCCGCTTCTGGGTGCCCGCCTCGGTGAGGTCGAAGCCCTCGCCGGTCTCCAGGGCGACGCGCATCGCCAGGGGACCCTTGCCGGGCCGCGGTGGCCCGTCCGGGAGCCGGTCCTTCCAGTGCAGCCACCCCGCCCGTGCCAGATGCGTCACGAAGCGCGGCCCGCCGTCCGTCTCCAGGTCCAGAAACTTCCCGTGCCGGTGCACGGCCACGACCTCACGCCCTTCGAGGGCGCTCAGCGGCGGCTCGTACGTCTTCAGCACACTGATCGCCACGGGCAACACCCGCACGATCTCGTGACCGACCAGATGATCGGCCAAGAAGTCCTTCAAGGCTTCGACCTCGGGAAGCTCCGGCATAAAACACAGGGTGCCACCAGCGCCCCCTCAGGGGCGCGGCGAACTGCGCGATCAACCCCGACGCACCCGCACGTCACAAGACACCCATGAGCCCCCTCTTACTCCCGGTCGGGCACCAAGAACTCGCACCACACACACTTGCCACCACCCCGAGCCTCCACCCCCCACACGTCCGCAAGCCGGTCCACCAGCAG
>NZ_LIQZ01000037.1 GCF_001418655.1 Streptomyces phaeochromogenes
AAGACGTTGGTAGACATAGGGAGGATCCTGTCACGGCCCCGGGTACTGCCCTGGAGCCGCCCCGGTTCGCCCACTCTGAAGACCAAATTCCCTGTCTGCCCACTGCCATGGTTCTTGCCGCCGAGGTGTCACCATGGCGGCCCTCGGACGTGCCATGCCCGGCGGATCGGATGTTCTGCCGCGCCCCCAGCCATGCGAATCGGGAGGGGGCGCATCAGGAGATCTGGACCAGCCTCTGACCGGCGCTGCAGGTCGCGGTCCGCGCGGGCAAGCGTCCAATTCCCCTACCGCTGTGGTCGACGGTCACCGCGTGGCGCAGGATGTCGTCTTCGGAAGCGCGCAGGTCCGTAGGGTTCCCAGCTTCAGCTCCCCTGCGCACAAACCCGTCCGTTGTTCGGTTCGTTTTCCCGGCCGGGGCGCGAGTTCGCGAGGGCGCGGCTGTCCAGGGCGGGTGAAACGGCGGACGGTCGTCGTGAGAACTCCCAACGGAATGCCAATCGGGGTCAGTTCGCGACTCGTGCATGATGATCGGGAACGGAACATTGCGGGTTTCGGGAGGGCGCGTGGATGAGGGTGACGGAGTGGACCTGATCCACCTGATCGACTCGGACAGCAGCGTCCGGGTGCGCGTGGTGGGGCGGACCAGTCCGGGGGACACGCCGTACAACGACTACCTCGATGCTGAGCTCGTCATCACGAGCGCCTTCGCCGGCGGGCGCGTTCGGCTGTGCTTGTCACCTGAAGCCCTGGATGACTGGTCGACTGCCCTGGATGAACTTGCCGACAGGCAGGGCATCTGCTGGACGGCCACAGGCGACACCGAGGTCCGGATTGAGATCGACAGGCACTTCTCGATGTCCCGTCCCATCATCACGGTGGACGACAGTGGCGAGTCCGGCGTTTCGGTCCGCGTCGTCCTGGATCCGGGGGACGGCTGGGTGGACGAGCTGCGTGAGCAGCTCGGAAGGGTCCGGCTGACGTGGCCGAATGAGGTGGTGACGACGCCGCGGTCGAGAAACTACTGGCAATGAGGTCAGACGTCGCCAGCGGATGAGCACGCAGCTGGGCGTAAGGAAGACACCTCACGATGCGAAGGTGACAAGCTGCGGTTGCCAGGACGGCCGGGAAGGCTGCAAGGCGTGCCGCCGATGGTGTTCTCGCCGATGAGGCGGCGGGCCATCAGGTCGCTCATGGCGAGACGGATCAGAGCTTCGGAGCGGGCGGGGAAGGTATCGCGTGGCCCAGATACGTCACCACCGGGCTGCCCTCCGGCTTGAGCACCATGTCGACCAATGCCGGCAGCTGATCTTCGGTCAGCGTGCCGCGCCTGCGCCCGCGCGTCGCGCGTACCAGGCTGCGTACGTCGCGCGGCTTGAACGCCGAGACGTCCTGCGCGGAGAGCCCGGCCTGGTCGAGTGCCTCGGCGAGCTCTGCCGGGCGGCGCAGCCTGTGTGCGGCGTAGCGGCCGCGAGGCATGATTCGTGTGCCGGGGAAGGCCTGGAAGGCGCCGAAGTAGATGAGGCGGGAGATGGGGGTGCGATTCACGGTGTCGTAGACGAAGGCTCCGCCGGGGCGCAGCACGCGCGCCGCCTGAGCGAGTACCGCGTCCGGCCGTTCGGTGATCTCGAGGGTGTCGGCGCAGTACAGCAGGTCGAAGGAGTCGTCCGGCAGGCCGAGTTCCTCCGCGGGTGCCGTGAGGTACGTAATGCCGTGAGCGTCGTCCGCTTCCTGGGCGAGGGCCGTCGCGGCGGGGGACGAGTCGGCGGCGACGACCTCGAAACCGAGCCGGGCGAGGCCGCGGGCGAGAAGGCCGCGCCCGCTCCCGACGACGAGCGCCCGGCTGCCGGCTGCCGGCCGCCGTGAGGCCCACCGCCGAGAGCACGCGGCGGAGGTACTCAAGACGTACCGACTGGAAGGTCAGGGCCCGGATGTGGCGGCCGTCGACGGCCGTGGGTCCGGCCGTGTCGAGTGCGATGTGCGGGGCGGCGGCCATGGCAGGCTCCCTCGACAAGACAGGCCAGGTTCCCTGAGTGAACCTAGCATTTGTAAGTTCCCTTAGGGAACCTGGCGGCGATAGCATGGGCCCGTGACCCGTACTTCCCTCTCCGGCGTCGCTTGCTCGATCGCCCGCGCGACCGATCTGTTCGGCGACGCCTGGACGGCCCTGATCATGCGCGACGTCCTCGTCGGCATCCGCCGCTTCGACGAGCTGGCGGAGGACATCGGCCTGTCCCGCAAGACCCTCGCCGCGCGGCTGGCACTGCTGGTCGAGGAGGGCGTACTGACGCGCGAGCGGTACCAGGTCACTCCGCCGCGCGAGGAGTACGTGGCCACGGAGAAGGGCCGGGAGTTCTACCCTGTCCTGCTGGCGCTGATGGCCTGGGGCGACAAGTGGTACGCGGGGCCCGCCGGGCCGCCTGCGCAGATCCGGCACGATGCCTGCGGGCACCTGGCCACGCCGGTTGTGGCCTGCGATGCCTGCCGGGATCCGCTCACGGTAGCCGACACGACCCAACTGCCCGGCCCCGGCGGGCGCGTGGGGCCGGGCACGCAGCTACTGGGGCCGCTGATCGCTGCGCGGGGAGACGGCGTCCCAGCGCCGGACACGGCCCAGAATCCCGTCCGATCAGCTCCTTCGTGATCTCGTTGTCGGCTGCCCCAGCCCTGTTGCTTTTGGACGGCCCGGTTCGTGTATCGCCTCCGGCCATGGCCCTCACGTGGACTACCTCGGGCCGGTCGTCCACCGGTTCCTGAGTGCCGGACATGTTCGGGCGGATTCGAGCTGAGTCACCGGCAGCGGATCCCGTACGCAGCCGTCGGCTGGGTACGGGACCTGACCCACGTGAGCACGAGCCCAACCTGCGATCTGGACGCGGCATGCATTGGCGAACACCGGGTCGAGCGCTCCAGATCCCCGCCGAGCGTTGCCGCAGTGGAGGTATGACCACCTCCGCTCTGCCGCTGAGGGGAGCCTCCCGAGCCATCCCCGACACCCTCACCCCGATTACCAGGAAGCTGAACAACTCGGTTGCGCAGGACCTGAATGCGAGGTGGATGTGAACGGGGAGGATCCGCATCAGGTGGCGTTGGACCGGATGAAGGCAGAGGGGTTCGTCAAGTAGGGGTTGCCGCGCTCCCTGGCCCGGCCCCGGTCCCTGACATCTGTCAGGAACCGCTGCGCGATGCGTCTTCCTAGGCTTGCGGTGCGCAATGCCCTGTCAGCCCAGCCGCGAGGAACATCATGTCCCTGTACACGCGTATGGCCGCCACGCTCAGCGTGGCTGCTTCGTTCATCGGCCTCGTCGGACTCGCACCGCAGGCATCGGCCTCGGCATCGTCGGACGGCACGCACTGCTCCGTGGTGGTGGAGCGGGTGAAGCCGGGTGAGAAGTTCTCCCGGGTGAAGAGCCGGACCTGTTCCGACACCGGGACGGCGGCGGTCAACCGCAGCGGCCGGACCCTGCTCATGACCTGGTACGAGCACGCCGAGTACGGCGGCGACAACACCGACGTATACGGGGACTACGGCCCCTGCGACGCGGACGGCTACGTCCTGAGCACCGGCACGTGGTGGCGCTCGATCTCCTCGTTCATCACCTACAACAGCTGCGACGGCCAGCAGGCCGTCCTCAACGACGGCCAAAACGCCGTCTATTACTACGGTTTCGGCACGCCGAACGTGGGTGCCCGAGCGAACGACAACATCGGCTGGTTCAAGGTGTGGGACGCCCTCTAGGCCCCCACTAGGTTCTGTCCGGCCGATCTTGGGCTGTGGGAGGATGTCGCCCATGACTTGCATCCGAAGGGGCCGTGCCTCGTAGAACACCAGCTTCACTTCGACCGCGGGAACGCGGCTGGGGTAGACCCTGGGTGCGGTATCGCGATGTCCCAGGCCTGTCGGGAGCGGCGAATGCCGCTGTCCGTGTCCTTGAACGAGAGCGATTGTCTCCGGGCATCGTGGCGGTGGCGCTGAGCGTGTGGTCCGTGCGCGTCCACGGCACGAGGCGCCGGTGGAGGCGTTGGGAGGCGGAGTTCACCTGCTCCTGCTGCGGCGAGGGATGGGCCCGGGACAAGCTGCAAGACGCTCTATTCATGCTTCCGTCAAGGGCTGCCAGCGAACTCCGTGTGCAGGTCGAGCGCCTGGACACGGTGCTCCTCGGGCGAACGCAACACGAACCGACGGAAGACCCGGAGTTGGCGTGGTGGCATCGCAGGTGCTGACCGTACCCGTGTCGCCCACTGGTTCGTCGGCTCCTACGTGACTGGCCGGGGGATCTGACAGAGGCGGAGTGGCGACGTCTGGAGCCTCTTCTACCAACGGGCAACAACCGCTACGGGCGGTGGCGCGATCACCGTCAGGTGGTCAACGGCATCCTGCACCGGGTGCGAACCGGGGTGCAGTGGCGTGACCTGCCTGAACGCTACGGGCCGTGGAAGACCGTCTACGAACGCCACCGGCGCTGGTCGGCCGACGGAACCTGGGAACGGCTACTCCAGCACGTGCAGGCCCAAACCGATGCCACCAGTGGGATCGACTGGGACGTCTCGGTTGATTCCACCTCGATCCGTGCCCACCAGCATGGGCCGGCGCGCGGAAAGCTCCGCCGCCCGCCGTGTCAAAAGGGGCGACCGCGATGGCACACCAGAGCGGTAGGCCATGGGTGAGACTGTGCGCCCGCCTGGCGGAGGTGGTGCAGGAGGTGAGGCGCTCGGCCGCTCCCGAGGAGGCTTCACCACCAAGATTCACCTGAGCGCAGACGGGCGTTGCCGCGTGCTTTCAATGTTGCTGACGGCAGGCCAGCGGGCGGACTGCACGCAGTTCGAGCCGGTCATGGAACGCATTCGGGTGCCTCGGCTCGGGCCGCCCGCGCACCACACCAGACAGCGTGAGCGCCGACAAGGCTTACAGCAATCGCAGGACCCGCCGCTACCTGTGGCGACGCGGCATCCACCACGTCATCCCCGAGAAGAGCGATCAGGCCGTGAATCGCGTACGCCGGGGCCGGGCAGGGGGACGCCCACCCGGCTTCGACAGGGAGCGGTACAAGAAGCGCAACATTGTGGAACGGGCGATCAACAAGCTCAAAAGCTACCGAGCTGTGTCCACGAGGTACGACAAGCGCGCATACGTCTACCTGGGCACCGTCACCATCGCAGCAACCATCATCTGGCTCCGGACATGATCGGCGGGACAGAACCTAGGCCCACGCAGCAGCCTTGCCCTGGACAGTCTCGTTTGGATCAGTTCGTCGTTGGTCCGGGTGTGTCGTTGAGTGATGCGCAGTGGGCGCGGAACGAGCCGTTGCTCCCGGACCGGACGCCCAAGCGGGGTGGGTCGATGGCGCGGTCACCGGGAGGGGATCGACGCGATCGCCTTCAAGATCCAGACCGGTACTCAGCGGGTGCATCTGCTGGAGCGAATCCGTTCGAAAAGCTATTCGAGACCGTGGCACCATGTACCGCATGACGACGAACCGAAAGGTCCATGCCGCGTAGACGGCCAGGACGGATCCGCGCCGGCGCCCTCGACAGCCACCGGACAACGGGTACAAGGCCAGTCATCGACGGCCTGTCTTCGCATGTACTGTCCGAGATCAGCCGTCTTGAGCACACCCGCAACTATCTGCAGCCAGGCGACGTCAGCATGGCTGTGGGCCTGTGGAAGGACTACGTCCACCAGCCCGAGCGCGCACTGTGGCACGACTACGAGTGGGGCAACGTGCACTGGTACTGCTGCGGCAACCCTCTCGAAGCCCGAGCTCTCCTCGACACCGTGATGCAGGCCGTATCACCACGAAGCGCCCGCGAACTGCGAAGGATTGTCGGACGGTCAGACGCCGTTTGGAACCGTCCGGCCCCGCCCTACGACGCTGACGGAAGATATAAGGAACAAGCTCAGGCACTTCCCGCGTCGCCCTCCTCGATCTCATCGGCTACACCATGACAAAGGGAGTCATCGACGCCCTCACGCTGCCCCTCGCCCAGCGCCTCGGCCCCCGCGGCATCACTGTCAACACCGTTGTCTCCGCCACCACCGACACCGACATGAACACGTCCTGGTTGCGCGGCAGCTCCGAACTCATCGCTGCCATCGTCGCCATCGCCGCGCAGAACGCCACCGGCGGCTTCCGCCTCTGGGCGGTATCCCTCCGGGGACACAGGAGACATCCGAGTCGCGACACGGTCGACGCACAACGAGAGCCCGGCCGGTGGCCGGGCTCTCGGAGGTGCACTGGGTTCAGCTGTAGCGAGGGTCGCTTGCGGAGATCAGATGCCGAGCTGTTGCTGTACGGCCTGGGCGTCCATCAGGTAGTTCATCTCGTAGAAGCGTCCGTCGCGCACCTTGTGGAAGGAGTACTCGGCGTACTCGATCGTTTCGCCGGTCGGAGCGACGCCGAACCACTCCTTCGTGGGGGTGCCCTTGTTGAACAGTCGGGCTGCGACGCGGTCGCCGTCGATGGCTACGTCCCGTACCCGCCAGGTGAAGTCCGGCACCGCGTCGCCGTGCCCCTTCAGCTCCGCGATGACGTCGTCCCGCGTGACCGGCCGGCCGTTCTCGGTGAGCTCGTCATGGATGAACTCGGTCATCCGGTCGAACTCATGGGCGTTGAGCGCCTCGATGTAGCGCTCGAAGACTTCGCGTACTTCCTTCTCGGACATGCTGACCTCTCTGCCGCCCCGAACCGCGGGGCGTGTATGCGGACGATGATCGACCTGCGTCGACGCCCTTCCGTGAACTCGCCGTGGCGGCTGCCGTCGTGGGTAGGAATCGAGAGCGCAAGACTTCTATTCCGATCGGTACAGAAGTCGTGCCGATCGTCACTCGGGAGTACGCTGCGCGCATGGCTGGTTCCCGGAGCGCCGTTATGGGTCGGCCTCGAGAATTCGATATCGACGAGGCGCTCGAGCGCTCCATGCAGGTGTTCTGGGAACGGGGATACGAGGGGGTCAGTCTCACCGATCTGACCAAGGCCATGGGCATCACGAAACCAAGCCTGTACGCGGCCTTCGGGAACAAGGAGGAGCTGTTCCGCAAAGCTCTGGAGCGCTACAACGAGGGTCCGGGCGACTACGGGACGCGTGCCCTGGAGGAGCCGACCGCGCGAGGCGTGGCCGAGGCGATTCTCCGCGGAGCGGGCCGCTCCTGGCCCGTTCCCCGGCTCATGCCCCGTGTCGTTCGAGAACGAGGCGGGCCGTGTGGGCCATGGCCTCGTCGACCATCTCGCCGCGGAATGTCACGGCGCCCGTCCCCTCCCGCTGTGCCGCCTCGACCGCCGTGATCAGCTCTGCGCAGCGGGCGAGTTCGGCGGAGCTGGGAGAGAACACCTCGTTGATCACGGGGACATGGGAGGGATGGATCGCCATCATGCCCTCGTAGCCGAGGGAGCGGTTCTGTTCGGCGAAGGCGCGCAGCCCCGGCAGGTCGCCGATGCGCGTCCACAGTCCGCTGACCGGGCACGGCACCCCGGCTGCCCTGGCGTCCAGCAGAACACGGGAGCGCAGTGCCACCGTTTCGGTTCCCTCCGGGCTCCATCGGTAGCCGACGGCGCGTTCCACATCGCCGCCGGGTGCGGTGAGAGCGCCCAGGTAGGCGATGCGTGAGGCGGCCCGGGCGATGTCGTAGGCCTCGCGCAGGCCGCGTGCCGTCTCCAGCAGGGGCACCAGGGCGATCCGCCCCGGCGGCATGCCCTGTTCCTGTTCACACCAGCCCAGCAGCCGGTCGGCGAGCCTCACGTCCTGGGCGGAGCGGACCTTGGGAAGGACGATCCCGGCGAGTCCGGGCCGTACGACCGCCCGCAGTTCCTCGGCCCCCGCCCAGTCGTCCAGCGGATTGACACGGACGAACAGCGCCATCCGTCCCGTCTGTTCGGGCATTGCGGCGGCCCGTGCGAGGGCGTCGGCCACCTGCGCGCGGGCGGCGAGCTTGTCCGCGGCGGGCACCGCGTCCTCCAGGTCGAGGACGGCGGCGTCGGCGCCCGCCCCCCGGGCCTTGGGCAGCCAGTCGGTTCTGGTGCCGGGGACGAAGAGCAGGGAGCGCAGCGGGGGCCGGTCGACCACTCCCGCCTCGGCCGGGCCTTCGGGATACGCCTCAGATGACATCGCTCTTCTCCAGGTCGGCCAACTCGTCCGCGCTGAGTCCGAGCCACTGCCCGTAGACCAGGTGGTTGTCCTGTCCGAGGGCGGGCCCCGTACGCCAGACCCGCCCGGGGCGCTGCCGGAAATGCGGGATCACCGCCTGCATACGCACCGGACCGAGATCGGGGTCTTCGACGGTGACGATGTCCTCGCGTTCGGCGTACACGGGGTCGGCGCCGATGTCCGCGGCGTCGAACACCCGTGAGGCCACTACCTCGGCCCGGGCGAACTCCTCCAGGCACTCGCCGGTGTCGCGCTCCGCCACCCAGTTCCGCAGGTTCTCGTCCAACTGCTCGCGTCGGTCGTACTGTTGCTGAGCCGTGGTGAACTCCTCCTCGGGGAGTCCGAGCAGGCGGGCGATGTTGCGGACCGATCGCAGCGTCGCGGAGGTCACCGTGATCCACTCGCCGTCGCGGGAGCGGTAGGTGTTGATCACGGCCCCCGGGGCGACCGCCAGCTGGTTGCCGGAGCGTTCGGGTACTCGTCCCAACTGGTCGTGGACGATGACCTGCCACTCGACCAGACGGAACAGGGACTCGAAGAGAGCGAGGTCGATCCACTCGCCGTCGAAATCGGGGTCGTGGTCGCGGCGGTGGAGGGCGGCGAGGACGGCGTAGGCGCCCATCAGGCCGGTCACGGCGTCGCCGTGCGAGAAGCCGGTGTGCACGGGCGGGCCGTCCGGAAAGCCGGTCAGATGGACGACTCCACTGCGCGCCTCACCCACCTTGCCGAAGCCGGGAGCGTCCGCCTGTGACGAGGTGGCGCCGAAGCCGGAGATCTGCAGCAGGACGGCCCGGGGGTTGATCCGGTGCACGGAGTCCCAGTCGAGTCCCCAGTCGCGCAGGCGTCCCGCGCGCAGGGTGACGATGACGACGTCCGCCCAGGCGACGAGGCGGTGGGCGACGGTCCGGCCGGCCTCGTGGTGCAGATCGAGGGTGACGGAGCGTTTGTTGCGGCCGGCGACCTTGAACCACAGGGGAACACCGTCACGTTGGGGCCCCATGGCACGGGCAGCGTCTCCGGCGCCGGGGGGTTCAACGTGTACGACGTCGGCCCCCTGGTCGGCGAGCATCGACCCCGCCAGCGGACCGGCCACCACGTGGGCGAACTCGACCACCTTCAGCCCGCGCAACTGCCCGCTTCCGGTGGTGTTCCGCTCGTCGTCCGACACCGCTGAGCTCCCTTGCACTGCCGTTCCGCGTGGGTCCCCGACAGCGTCGTCCCGCGTTGGTGCGGCACCGCCGTCGCCGTTGTCCTCAGACTGCCGGAGCGGAGAAATGCCTGTCGAGCAACAGAAGGCCATCAATCAATGCGAAAAATGCATGAATTGAGGGGGTGCGGCAGGATGCTGCCTCAGGCCCACGACACTCCGGGCGGAAGCGGACGTCCCTGGCGGCGGAACTCTTCGAGCGTCTCCAGGAACCGCTCCGTCACGGTCGGGAGCGTTCGTCGGGCGCGCAGCGCGATGTCCAGACGCCGGTCCACCACGGGGTCCACCAGTGGGCGGCAGACGACGGGTCCGGTACCCATCAGCGGGAGTACCAGGGCGGGCATCGCCGACACCCCGAGGCCGGCGGTCACCAGTCCGCCCACGGTCGCGATACTGCCCGCCTCGGCCGCCGGCGGCGCGTGCGCGTCGATCTGGGCGAACGCCGCGTCGGTGAGCCGGCGCACGCTCGAGTCGCGCCCGACGGCCAGGAACGGCTGACGAGCCAGGTCGTCCCAGGCGATCTCGGGGCGGTCTGCGAGCGGGTGGCCTTCCGGCAGCACCGCGACGAAGCGGTCCCTGACCAGAGGGCGGTGCTCCAACTGCTCCAGCGGGTTACCGACGGTGGTGATCGCGAAGTCGGCGTCGCCGGACAGGACCCGGTCCAGTACTGACCGCTCCAGGCCGTCGAGGAGTCGAACCGCCACCTGTGGCCGCCGCTCGCGGAAGTCGGAGATCACCTGCGGCAGGAGCACCGCCGCGACGGAGGGAAGAGTGGCCACGGCGACCGTTCCCGACTCGCCGAGCAGGAATCGCCTGAGCTCCTTCATGCCCGCTCGGTGCGCGGTGACGATCTGCTCGGCGACGCGCAGGGCCTCGACGCCCGCCGCGGTCAACTGCACGTTGCGGGTGTCCCGTTCCAGGAGCTGGACGCCAAGTTGCCGCTCCAGATCCGCGACCGCGCGACTGAGCGAAGACTGGGACACATGCATCTCCGCGGCGGCCGCGGTGAAGCTCGCGGCCCGGGCGACGGCCGCGTATGCCGCCAGTTGACGCAGGGTGGTGGCCTCCATGGGCGACGAGCATAGGGCGCCCCGTCTGAATTGATGCGCTTAACGCATGAACAGATCTCGGTTTGATGCTGGACACCGATCCGCCGGTGCTCCGAAACTCTCGCGTAACACCTCGGACTGCCCCCCGCTCAGTTCCACCCACCGCAGCCGAGGGCCGTCCCCGAGAAAGCGAGCGCCGCCATGCTGGCAGCCCTGGGCTTCGCCACGATCGCCGTCCTCCTGCTGCTCACCATGACCAAACGCGCCTCGGTACTGGTCGCTCTGATCCTGCTTCCGGTGCTGGCGGCGCTCATCGGCGGATTCGCGGGCGATCTGGGCGAGTTGATTCTCGGTGGGCTGTCCAAGGTGGCCCCCACCGGCATCATGATCGCCTTTGCGGTCCTGTACTTCAGCCTGATGGTGGACGCCGGGCTCTCCGACCCCCTGATCCGCGGTCTGCTGCGCGTGGCTCGTGGCGACCCGTTGCGGATCACCGTCGCCACCGCCGTCCTCACCCTGTGCGTGGCGCTGGACGGAGACGGCGCCTCCACCTTCCTCATCACCGTCTCCGCACTGCTGCCGGTCTATCAGCGGCTCGGCATGAACCCCCTGGTGCTGTCCGGAGTGGTCTGCCTGGGTGCGGGCGTGATGAACATGGTCCCCTGGGGTGGCCCGACGGTACGCGCCATGGCGGCGCTGAAGCTGGACAGTTCTGACGTCTTCACCCCAGTACTGCCCGCGATGGGCGTCGGCGTCGCCTGGGTGCTGGTGGCCTCCTATCTGCTCGGCCGCCGGGAACGCAACCGTCTTGCCACGCTGTCCCCGCAGGGTCTGGCCCCGGACGAGGGCAAGGACGAGCGGGACGACCGTGAACCCGCCGCTGCGACGACGGTCACGGCGGCCACCGAACCCGAGCCGAGTCGGCACGCCACTCCCGCGACGGCCGACGGGAAGCGACAGGCCCTCCGGGCTCCCGGGGACGGCCCCGGCACCGTCCGGGTCCCGCCGCTGCCACGGACCTGGCTGAACGTCTTCAACCTCCTGCTCACCGTCACCCTCGTGGTCTGTCTGATCCAGGAAGTGATGCCGCTTCCGGTGCTGTTCGTCCTCGGGTTCGCGATCGCGGCACTGGTCAACCACCCCACCTGGGAACAGCAGCAGGCGCTGCTCGACAGGCACGCCAAGAACGTGGTCCTGGTCACCACGATGATCTTCGCGGCCGGTGTCCTCACCGGGATCCTCACCGGCACCAGGATGCTCGACGAGATGGCCGAGACGCTCGTCTCCGTCGTCCCGGACTCCTTCGGCTCGCACATGCCCGTCGCGGTGGCGGTCAGCGGCATGCCGCTGAGCCTGGTCTTCACCCCGGACGCCTACTACTTCGGCGTACTGCCCGTACTCGCCGAGACCGCGCAGGGCTTCGGCACGGACCCGGCCGAGGTCGCCCGGGCCGCCATTCTCGGCCAGATGACCACGGGGTTCCCGCTCAGCCCGCTCACTGCCTCCACGTTCATCCTGGTCGGCATGAGCGGCGTGTCGCTCGGCGAACACCAGCGCTTCATCTTCCGCTGGGCCTTCGCCACCACCCTGGTCATGACGGCCGCCGCCCTGCTGACCGGTGCGTTCTCACTGTGACAGGCGACCCGGGCCCGAGCGCATGCCCCGCCGTCGTGGACTCCCGGCAGCTGCCGCACCTGCCGCTCGGCCCTCCGACGCGCCGCCTGCTTCCAGGAGTCCGGAGCAGGGCGACGACCTCCACACACACCAAGTACCCGATCCGCGCGACCCAGTTCCCCACAGGACCGAGACGAGGACGCACATGAGACGGATCACCAGACGTACGGCGCTCGCAGTCACGGCAGGCGCGGTCGCGGCTCCGGCCGTTACCGCGGCAACCGCGGCAGCCGCCGACACCACCACAGGCACACCCGAGGGACGCCGGTCGACCGGGGGGCGCAATCCGGTCCTGCGAACGGACCTCGTCACACGGGTGACGCCGAGGAACAACTGGCTGGTGACAGCCGTCGCCCTCCAGTACGCGCATCGCATCGACCTGCGCGGCGGGGCGATCCCGCCCTCGGCCTTCCAGGTGAAGGCGACCGTGGGCGGGCAGACAGCGGCTCGCACGGTGACCCGGGTCTACGCCGGCACCACCGCCGAAGTGGACGACCGGTCCCGCCCCGGACGGCCGGGGGACCGACTGATCATCGAACTCGACCCGAACGACTCCAACGCGCGGGCCGCGGGCACCGATCCCCTTCCGCTGGACCGTGCGTACTCCGTCAGACAGGTGGCGGACGTGCACACCCCGGAAGGCGAACCAGTGCTCAGGGCCGGTCCGTTCGCGGTCCGGAACGACAACGTCACCACTCCCGTGGCCGACGACTTCGCCGCGGGTTCCTTCACCGACTCCACGGGCTTCGAACTGGACTTCCGGCTGTACCGGCCCGAGGGATTCGTACAGAACCCGTGGACGCGCACGCGGTACCCACTCGTCGTCACCCTGCACGGCGGTGGTGAGGTCGCGGACAACAACATGACCCAGCTCACCTCCAACCGGATCGCCGTCACGTTCGCCAAACCGGAACGACAGCGCCGCGACCCCGCCTTCGTGCTCTCTCCGCAGATCCCGCTGCCCCGTCCCATGGACGGACCCGACGGCACGGACTGGACCGACGCCAAGGTCCAGGCCGCTCTGATCGAACTCATCGACACCTTCGTGAGCGAGCACTCCCGAAACATGGACACGGCCCGGCTGTATCTCGTCGGACTGTCCTCGGGCGGGCGCGGCATCTACAGCCTGCTGGCCAAGCGACCCGACGAGTTCGCGGCCGCCCTGCCCACGGCCGGCTGGGGCGACGCGGCCACCATGGACAGGATCACGCACATCCCGATCTGGGCCGACCACTCCATCGACGACCCGGTCGTGCCGTACCGGGAGGGCCGGTTCGGCAAACCCGGCACCTGGACACTGATGAACGCGCTGGAGACCGCCGGTGCCCGGGTCAGCCGTGGGGAGTGGGCGAACGACCTGCCGAAGGCGCAGTTCGAGGCCAGGTCCCGGGAGCTCCTACGGCAGGCCGCGGCTACCCGCAGCCACGTACTGTTCACCAGCTACACGCCCGGCACGACACCGGTGAACCCACACCTGGCATGGGCCCAGACGTATGAGAACGACGTGGTCATCGACTGGCTCTTCGCACAGTCCCGGTAGCCGCCGCACACGGCACCCCTTCCTTCCGGAGGTAGAGCAATGCGTCCATCCAGTGGTTCCACCCAATCGGCCGTGCCGTTACGGACAAGATCCCGTGCCATGACGGCACTGATCGCCCTGGCGACCACCATCGGCCTGACGCTGGCCCTGCTGACGGCCGTCGCCCCGCCGGCAGCCGCCGCGGACCTGCTGTCCCAGGGCAGACCCGTGACCGCCTCGTCCACCGAGAACACGTCAACTCCCGCGTCGGCGGCCGTGGACGGCAACACCGGAACACGCTGGGCGAGCACGTTCAGTGACCCGCAGTCGCTGAGTATCGATCTGGGCGCCACTGCCACCATCAGCCAAGTAGTGCTGCGCTGGGAGGCCGCGTACGCCCGCGCGTTCCAGATCCAGACCTCCGCCAACGGCACCGCCTGGACCACCGTCCACTCGATCACGACCGGCACCGGAGGTGTGCAGACCCTCGATGTGAACGGCAACGGCCGGTACGTCCGCCTGCTGGGCACCCAGCGCGGCACCGCCTACGGCTACTCGCTGTGGGAGTTCCAGGTGTACGGCTCCGGTGGCGGAACTCCTCCGGGCAACAGCATCCCGGATCCGACGGCCACTTCTCTGGAGGCCGCCAACGGGCCGCTGACCACCGCCACTTACACCGTTCCCGGCCCGAGCGGGTACGGCTCAGGCACGGTCACGTACCCCACGAACAGTGGCTCGTACCCGGGTGTCGTACTGATGCCCGGCTATCAGGGCACACAGCAGAACCTGCAGTGGCTCGCACCCCGCCTCGCCTCCTGGGGCTTCGTCGTCATCAACGTCGGAACCAACACGCTCACCGACGATCCCGAATCACGCGGCCGGCAGATCACCGCCGCCGGCACCCAGCTGATCGCGCTCGGCAACGCAGCCGGCAACCCGCTGTCCGGGAAGGTCAACGGCACGCTCGGCGCGGTCGGTCACTCGATGGGCGGCGGTGGAGTCATGGCGGCCCTCCGGGACGACTCGCGCTTCCGGGCGGGCGTGCCCACCGCGCCGTACCACCCGAACGCGAACTTCTCCGCGGTCACCGAGCCCACGTTCTTCCTGACCTGTCAAAGCGACTCCGTCGCCCACGGCAACACCTACGCGGTGCCCTGGTACAACTCCATGTCCCAGGCAGAGAAGCTCTACATCGAGGTTCCGGGCGACCACCTGTGCCCGATGACGGGCTCCGGCAACAAGGCCAAGCAGGGCAAGTGGATCGTGTCGTTCCTCAGTCTCTGGCTGCGTGCAGACACCCGCTTCGGCCCGTTCCTGTGCGGTCCCGTACGTGACCCCGACAAGAACAACACATCTCTGGTCACGCGCTGGATGGACACCTGTTCGTTCTGACCGGAGCATCGCGCGGGTCCCGGTCCCGCCCACCGCATGACGGCGGCGGGACCGTTCCTCAACGCACGCGTGCGTCGCGTGATCAGTGCCGGGCGAACTGAACCCCGGTCGGTTGCGCGACGTTCGGCCGCAGCGCGATCCCGGTGAGGGTCAGTTGTTCTCCGTAGATGTCCGTGACTCTGATCGAGCCTCCGCACCCGGTGCCGTCGTCGGAGATGAAGTAGTTGTATTCGGTGCGGGGCAACTGCCGCCATCCGCTGCCGGCCCGGACCTCAAGGCGCGCAACCGGATTGCGGTGGCCGATCGCCTGGATGCCGCACCAATTGGGGTTGGACCCGGTCTTGTATCTGATGGAGACCGTCTCGGTCGTGCTGGGACTCAGCAGCTGCCAGGTGATCGGTATCCGGCCGACCTTGAGGTCGGCGAGCTTGGCGAAGGCCTGTTGGCTGAGGTCGAGTTGCCCGGGTGCGCAGGGCAATGGGCATTCGTTGGTGATCCGTACGGTGATCGACTTGCCGTTGGCCGCGCGGACGAGCACGTACGCGCCGCACGCCCTGGACGTCTCGTAGTCGGTCGTGTTCATTGCCGCGATCATGAGGTCGGCGCTCGGGCCGAACAGGCAGGCGCCGTTTCCGTCGGCGGCCTCGTAGGCGGTGGCGACCCCCGTGTAGGTGCTGTTGGGCCGAATCCGCCCTGCGGACACCGACGTGCTGGACGCTCTTCGCGGGGGCTGTGAAGTGGCTGTGGCCGAAGGGCGTGCCGCACCGGTCTTCGCACTGGCCGACGGCTTCGGCTTCGGCTTGCCGGTCGCGGAAGGGGTCGCCGACGCGCTCGGGGTGCCCGTCGTGGTCGTGGTTCTCACCTGGTTGGTGGCGACGGGAGTGGCCGCGGCATGCCCTGCCTCCGCCTTACGGTCGGGGAGCGACCCCAGGACCACGTAGGCGAGAACACCCACGATGGTCACCGCCAAGGTGGCGCTCAGCACAAGTCTGCGTCTCTGCCTGCGCTGACGCGCGGCCTGCCTCGCTGTCTTCATACCTGTCCGTTCGGAAGATCGAGCCGATGGTGCACTGATCAGTGACCGCACAGAGCGAAAAGGTTGCCTTCGATTTCTCACCGGGGCGTACGGAGCTCCGCGATGGGCGTATCCAGACGATTTGCCAGGGTCGTGCCGGTGTTGCTTCCGGCGGCGCGGGTCCCAGTCTTGGATGGGCGGAGTCCGCCCCGTCGGTGGGAGGTGTCCCGCCGCTGGGCGGAGTGAATGCCGCAAGGCGCTGTTCTCGGTGACGGGCTACCTCCCGTGTGGGCGACACCGACGCAGAGGAACTGCTCCACGGGAACTTGTGCCGACGGCCTCGCCGCGCTCCTGAAGACCGTGAGTACCTGAAGTGACCGTCACTCGGCATCAGTTGGCAACGGGACGTCAAAGGCGTTGAGTATCACGGAGATGCTGGAGTACTGCGCGATCAGGAAGACGAGTTCCGCCGTGCCCTGCTCGCCGAAGGACTCGACCGCACAGCGGTAGAGCGCTCCCGGAAGTGGTGCACCCGAGTAGAGGCATGCCGCCACGTCGTGAGCGACCAGTTCCTCGGACGTCAGGGCCGAGGGCCGCTGTCCGGCGACCAGACCTGCGACGACGCTCTTGGAGAGGCCGACCGCCAACGCGACCCTGCTGTGTGAATAGAGTTCGTAGGCCGCGCCGTACCGTGATCCGATGGTGAGTATTGCTACTTCGCGCACGCGCGTCGCGAGCACGCTGCCGTTCGTGACGGTCGTGAACCACGCCAGCAGTGGCCGGGCAAGTTCGGGAAAGCGCAGCATCGCGGGGAATGGACCGATCAGCGCGCCGTTCTCGTCCGTCGAGGTGAAGGGTGTCCGCAGCCCGTCCATCATCCGCCGAACCTGCTCGTCGAGCACGCGCTGCTCGTCCGACAGGGCACTTGGCTCGATGGCGGGCATCCTCATGCTTTCCTCCTCCGTGTTACGGGGCTGCCCTGACGGTCAGCGGGGAACTTGACGACGCTGAGAGTCGTGCGGGCGTCGGACCGTTGGCCGCGGTCGAGGGTTCCCGTGTGAGTGGCCGCCTCGCGGTCTCTCGAAGCTCGGGCGGCACCGAGGTGGACCTGCCGGCCGCCAGGCATCGACGTGATTTCATAAAGTACACCGGCTAGTGTGATTTTAGGAATGGTGAGTGCGCAGCGCCTCACGGCGTGCCCGCGCACTCTCCGTTCTGCGCGCGCTGTTCGCCGAACTCGGTCAGAACGCCGCTGCCGGTGGGACCTGATGTGCCTGCGCGGAGTGGAGTTGGGAGGCGTCGTAGTTCTCACGGCGGAGAGCCGCGGTGAGCCGTACTTGAAACTCAGTAGGTGGAATGTCGCAGCACCGATGACGACTCGGCACGGTGCTTGTCGGGAGGCTGAAGGGGTTCCCGAGACGAGATACGGAGACTCCTTCGATGGCGACCTTCTTGTACCAATTGGGCCAACGGGCCTTCCGGCGGCGACGCTGGGTGGCTCTGCTGTGGGTGGCTGTGCTGGCCGTCGTCGGCATCGGTGCCCTCAGCGCTGCGGAAGCGCCTGACGATTCGTCGTCGATGCCGGGGATCGAGTCCCAGAAGGCGTTCGACCTCATCAACGAGCAGTTCCCCGGCAGTGAGGCGAACGGCGCGAGCGCCCGGATCGTCTTCGTCGCGCCGGACGGCCAGAAGATCACCGCGGCGGGCCACCGGTCGGCCGTCGACCGGTTCCTCACCGAGGCGGCCGGCGGACCACAGGTCGCCGACGTGTCGAGCCCGTTCGACGGGCCGGGGCTGAGCAAGGACAAGACCACGGCCTACGCCACGGTCACGTACAAGACCAAGGACGACGAGGTCACCGATGCCAGCAAGAAGGAGCTGGAGGGGGCCGTCGAGGAGGTCCGCGACACGGGCCTGACCGTCGAGGTCGGCGGAAGCGCGCTGGCCACCGAGGCTCCCGCCGGAATGGGCGAGATCGTCGGCGTCCTGGTAGCGGCGATCGTACTGCTGATCACCTTCGGCTCCTTGGCCGCGGCAGGGCTTCCGCTGATCACCGCCGTCATCGGCGTCAGCATCAGCCTGGCCGGGATCACCGCTCTCGCCAACGCCTTCGGGCTGTCCTCGACCAGTGGCGAGTTGGCCATGATGCTCGGTCTCGCGGTCGGTATCGACTATTCGCTCTTCGTGGTCTCGCGCTACCGGGAGGAACGGGCGAAGGGGCGTGATCCGCAGGAGGCCGTCGGTCTGGCCCTGGGCACGGCCGGCTCCGCGGTCGTCTTCGCCGGCCTCACGGTCGTCATCGCGCTGGCCGGCCTCTCGGTGGTCGGCGTACCGATGCTCACGAAGATGGGCCTGTCCGCCGCGGGCACGGTCGTTGTCGGCGTACTGATCGCGCTCACTCTGGTTCCCGCACTGCTCGGCTTCTGGCCGAACGCCGTCCTGGCCCGTCAGACCCGTAGGGGCCGGGCCCGCAAGTCCGAGCGCGGCCTGCGAATCCCCAGGATCAGGATCCACCGCCGCGGCCGGCAACTGGGCAGGAGCCACGAACCCGGCGAAAGCCCGGCTCCCCGCGAGAACCGCAAGAACCGCGAGCCCCGCAAGCGCGAGGAAGCCGGAAGCTGGAGCGTCCGCTGGGCGAGTTTCGTCCTGCGACGGCCCGTAGCGGTGCTGCTCGTCACCGTCGTCGGCCTGGGCGCTCTCGCCGTGCCTGCCCTGGAGTTGCGGCTGGGCATGCCGGGTGACGAGGCCAAGCCCACCTCGACCACTGAGCGCCGTGCCTACGACGCCCTCGCGGCGGGTTTCGGCCCCGGCTTCAACGGTCCGCTGACGATCGTCGTGGACGCGCGGGACGCCGATGACCCGAAGGCCGCGGTGGAGACGGTCGCCGAGAGGATCGGCGCCACCAAGGGCGTCGTATCGGTCTCCCCGCCCCAGTTCAACGAGGCCAAGGACACCGCGCTGCTTTCTGCCACCCCCTCCACCGCTCCCACCAGCGAGCGGACCAAGAACCTCGTCCACACCATCCGCGATGAGCGCTCGGCGACGGAGACCGAGACCGGTGCCACCTTCGAGGTCACCGGCACCACCGCGCTGAACATCGACGTCGCCCAGAAGATGCAGGACGCGCTGATCCCCTACCTCGTGGTCGTCGTGGGCCTGGCCTTCCTCCTGCTGCTGGTGGTCTTCCGCTCCGTACTGGTGCCTCTCAAGGCGGCTCTCGGCTTCCTCCTGTCGGTTCTCGCGTCCTTCGGGGCCGTGGTCACGGTCTTCCAGAACGGCCACGGGGCCAGTCTCCTCGGAGTCGATCAGACCGGACCGATCATGAGCCTGATGCCGATCTTCCTGGTGGGCATCGTCTTCGGACTCGCCATGGACTACCAGGTGTTCCTGGTGTCCCGGATGCGCGAGGCATACGTCCACGGGGAGGGGGCCGGCCAGGCGGTCGTCTCCGGCTTCCGCCACAGCGGCCGGATCGTGGTGGCCGCCGCGCTGATCATGATGGCCGTGTTCTCGGGTTTCATGACGGCCGGCGATTCCATGGTCAAGATGGTCGGTTTCGGCCTCGCCACCGCCGTCCTGTTCGACGCGATAGTCGTCCGGATGGTCCTGGTGCCCGCTGTGCTCGCGCTGCTGGGCAAGCGGGCCTGGTGGCTCCCCGGCTGGCTGGACCGACTGCTGCCGCGGGTGGACATCGAGGGCGAAGCCCTCAACCGCCGGGCCGCTGAACTCCCTGCCCCGACCGGCGAATCGCTCCAGGACATGGCGCGTGTCTGACCGACACGTCAGAGGTAAGGGCCCCATGTTCGGCATGGGGCCCCTACCCGCTCCACGACAGCTCCGGGCCAGGCAGGCCGAAGGAACAACCATCGGCGGGCTGGGACCGGATCCATCCCCAGCGGAGAGACCCATGCTCGCGACTTGGCGGCGGAACGCCGGCCGACACCCCCGGCTCGTCGAGGCGGGATTCCTGCTGCTGGTGTACGCGGCCACCAGCAACCAGTACAACGAAGGGGGACCAGGCCGGTGGCCCGGGCTTCTCCTCGCCACTGCCGCGTGTTTGTCGCTGCTGGGGCGGCGCAGCCATCCAGGCGCGGTCGTCGCGATCACCACGGTCTGCGCCGCGATCTCCGCCAGCATCGGCCATCTGATCAGCCCTCTCCTGCTGCTCCCCGTGATCGTGGCGCTCTACGAACTCACCCTGCGCACCCCACAGAAGACCGCGCACGCCTACGGCACCGCAGTGATCGCGCTGATCGTCCTGACGGCCCTTCTCTCCGACGACAACAACCAGCCCTGGGGACTCAAGACGGTCAGTCCCGCCTTCTGGATCATGCTCCCGGTCGTGCAGGGCTCGGCGGTCCGGGCCCGGCGGGCCTACCTGGAAGCCGTTCACACACGAGCCGAGCACGCCGAACGCACGCGGGAGGAGGAGGCACGCCACCGTGTCGCCGAGGAACGGATCCGCATCGCCCGCGAACTGCACGACGTCGTGGCCCATCACATGGCCCTGGCCAATGCGCAGGCCGCCACCGCGGCGCACCTCGCCCGAACCCGACCGGAACAGGCGCAGACGATTCTTGCCGAACTCGGCACCACGACCTCATCGGCGCTGCGCGAACTCCAGGCCACCGTCGGTCTTCTGCGCCAGTCCGACGACGCCGAGGACCCCCTGGAGCCGAGCCCCGGACTTGGGCGGCTACCCGAGTTGGCATCCGCTTTCGGTGCCGCCGGACTCACCGTCCTCGTCACAGTGGACGGCGAGACACAGCCCCTGTCACCCGGAGTGGACCTGACCGCGTTCCGGATCACACAGGAAGCGCTGACCAACGTTGCCAAGCACGCCGGTGCGAGCACGGCCCGAGTCGAACTCGCCTACACCGTCGACCGTCTGACCCTGACCGTCAGCGACGACGGCGGCACCGTCCCGCGCGCACCTGCCCCCAGCGGCGGCTTCGGCCTCATCGGAATGCAGGAACGCGCCCAGTCCGCCGGCGGCCGTCTCCAGGCAGGACACCGACCTGAAGGCGGCTTCGCCGTCACCGCTCAACTGCCCATCCATGCCTGACTCCGGAGAGACCCTGATGACCATCCGTGTACTGCTCGCCGATGACCAGGCCCTCCTACGGGCGACATTCCGCATCCTGATCGACTCCTGCGACGACCTGGAAGTGGTGGCGGAGGCGGCCGACGGTGCCGAAGCAGTCGACCTCACACGCGTCCATCACCCCGACGTCGTCCTCATGGACATCCGTATGCCCGGCACCGACGGCCTCGCCGCGACCTCTGCCATCTGCGCCGACCCGGACCTGCAGAACACTCGCGTCCTCATCCTCACCACGTTCCAGAGCGATGAGCATGTTGCCCGGGCGCTGCGCGTCGGCGCCGGCGGCTTCCTCGGCAAGAACGTCACCGCCGATGAACTCCTCGGCGGAATTCGCACGGTGGCCTCCGGAGACGCACTTCTGTCCCCCGCGGCCACACGCTCCCTCATCGCACGCTTCCTCGCGACGCCCGATCGCAGCGACGGCCCGACCTCGCGGGTTCTGGAGAACCTCACCCCTCGCGAGCGCGAGATGGTGGTTCTCGTAGCGGACGGGAAATCCGACGACGAGATCGCCGAGGAGGCGTGCCTCAGCCCACTGACCGTCCGGACGCACGTTCAGCGGGCCAAGACGAAGATGGAGGCACGCAGCCGCGCCCAGTTGGTTGCCATCGCCTACCAGGTGGGCCTGGCGAGGCCTCTTCCGTGAGGCGTTTCGATGGACCGGGCCGGTTGAGCCGAGTGTCTGCTCGGCGAGATGCCGGCAGCACACCGCGGTCCGAATACAGTTCCAGGAGATCACCACCTGCCTGGGAGCGTTCATGTCCGGTAGCCTCCGGAAGAGACCCACTGAAGCCTTCGAGGCCATCGAGCCTCCGGGCAACGCCGAACTGATCGCCGCCGTGGTGGCGCTGACGGCCCTGGTGGAGGCCCTCGGCATCCTGTCCCGCTCCGAGGTGTGGCTCCTCGGACTTCTGGTGTTCCTGCCCGGGACGGCATCGGCGCTGTGCACCGTCCGGCAGACGGGGTTCGTCGCCGCGTGGACCACGCTCGTTGTCACCGCGACCGCGGTGCTGCGGGATGTCGACGGGAGCCGCTGGTTCGACCGCCTCCTGCTGGTCCTGTTCACCCTCGTCCTGGCCACGACCTCGGTCTACGCCTGCAGCAGGCGGATCAGGCGGGAACACGAGATGGTGCGGCTGCGCTCCACGGCCGCCGCCATGCAGCGCCACATCCTGCATCCTCTTCCCCTGGTCACCGGTGACGTTCTGGTCAACGGTGTCTACGAACCCCTCCATGAGGACAGGCTCGTCGGCGGCGACATCTACGACGTGGTCGCGTCACCGTGGGGCACGCGCGTTCTCATCGGGGACGTGCAGGGCAAGGGGCTGGCCGCGGTGGGCACCGCGTTCGCCACCATCGGAGCCTTCCGCGAGGCCGCCCACCGCGAGCCGACTCTCACGGCGCTCGTCGACGCACTGGACGCCGCCGTCGTACGCCACAATTCCTACGCCGAACACACCGGCGACGACGAACGATTCGTCACCGCTCTGATCATCGGTATCGAGACGGGCATCGAGGATGTGCAGGCCATCAACTGCGGGCACATCTCGCCCTACGTCATGCACGAGGGCACCATCACCAGCCCTTCGCTGGACTCCGGCGTCCCGCTCGGTCTCGCCGAACTCGCCTCCGAACCCACGACGGTCGGATGGTTCCCCTTTCCCCGGGGCGCGACGCTGTTGCTGAGCACGGACGGCCTCACCGAAACCCGCGCGCCCGACGGCACGTTCTACCCGGTCGACGAGCGTCTGGAGAAGCTCGACCTCTCGCCCACCGACCTGCCTCAGGCCCTGTTCGAGGACAGTCTCGCCTTCGCCGGCCAGGGCGGCCGACACGACGATGTCGCGGTCCTGACCGTCCGTTGGTCACCGGCTCACTGAACCTCCACCGTCGCCGAGGGCATTGAAAGGTGTGGCAGGAATCAGGTGGCACGGCGACTGTCACGGTTCGGACGGAATGCCGATCGCATCGGCCCACGCGTGAATCAACTCGTCGTGGCCGGTGAAGTGCCGGCGCCGGACGACTCCGGAGGGGTCGACATGGCGTGGCTCGGAGACTCCGAACTGCTGCAGCAGGTCGACGAGGAGTGGCCGCGCGGCAGTAGTGAGCCGGGGTGACAGGCACGTGGTCAGGTCCACGGCGGAACGAGCGGTGCCGACACCGGCGTACTGGCGCTTTCCCGCCGGACCGTACGCGCCAGCGGCGTTGTTCCACACCTGTATCGGCGCTGTGGGCTGGGTTCGACAGGGCGGACGACAGTGACTTCCACGGCGGCTTCGCCCAGGGCCGAGACATGACGGGCGAAAGCCGCGTTGAGACGCACCATGGCGATGGTGATCCAGGCGACGGCTCCCTCACCCAGTGCCCAGACGGGTTCGCCGTCCGGGGGACTGCTCTGGAGTGTCCCCACCTGCAGCCCACCGAGCGCTGACCCGTCCGAATGGAACTCGTAGTAGTACGAGTTCGCCGTACGGCCCGGTTGCCGCGCCGGCGCGAATGTCACCCTGTCCGTGCGGACGTCCGGGTGTTCGCCTCCGAGAGGGATCGGTGCGGGCCAGTCTGCAACCTGCAGACCGATCCATCGCTGGATGTCTCTGCCGCTCGCTGCGTTGAAGTCGTCCGATGCCGGGTGGGCCGGCGACGTGGCGACCACGAGCCAGGGCGAGGTGGCACTGAGCTGTGCGGTCGCGTCGGTGACAAGTTTCCCGAGATGCTCATGTCGTTCGATCAAGCTCGTACTCCGCGTTCGAGGGATGCGCGCGTGCCGGGACTGCGTCGGAGGCAACAGGTCGGTCGGGCTTCGACCATGCGGAAGCCGGAAGCCGGAAGCCGGAAGCCGGAAGCCGGAAGCCGGAAGCCGGAAGCCGGAAGCCGGAGCCGGACCGGCCTGTCGAGGCGTCGTCAGAACAGCTTGCGGGCCTCGGAGTCGGCGAGCAGTTCCGGGTCGGGAACCCGGGACTTGCCGGCGACGTTGGCGAGCATCTGATGCGCCATATGGAAGCCGAAGTCCTCGGCCACCGTCTTCTTCCAGTGCCGCGACACGATGTTGTGGGTGGCCCACCGCGTGTAGCGGGGCCGCTTCATGATGAACCGTGCGAGTTCCCAGGACCGATCGAGGAGTTCCTCACGGGGGAGTACGTCGCTGACGATCCCCCACTCAAGGGCCTTGTCGGCCGGGATCGACTTGGCCGCATAGATGTAGTACGCGGCGCGCTTGGGACCCATCAGGGCCTGAAGCGCCATGTACTGACCGTCCCCGGGAGGGGAACCGAGCCAGAAGTGCGGGTCCATGAAGTCGGCGTCCGGCGCCGCGAGTGTCACGTCGCTCATCATGGCGAACTCGGTGTGCACGCCGGGGCCGTTGACGGCCGCGATCGTCGGAATGTCGATGTTGTTGGCGAAACTCTCGATGAGTTTCCAGCCGTCCGTCATCCGCTGGTAGACGTGGTCGGGATCCAGGTCGGAGGCGGGTTTGGGGTTGAGCCCCTTGGGGTTGCCGGTCATCCACCGGTCACCGGTGCCGGTGATGATCAGCACCTGGTTCTGGGGATCGTTGCCTATCTCCTGCCAGACGCGCGTCCAGACATTGTGTGCGGCGTGGGTGTGCGCGTACGGGCCGTCGTCCGTGTGCAGGCGGACCTCGATGATGCCGTCCGCGCGCCGCATCCGGAAGAAGTCCGCATACCTGGCCGAGTACTCCTCGAAGTCGGGCGGAGCAAGGTAGCCCTCCCAGTGATCGGCCGGATGGAAAGCCATGTCAGTACCTCCACGTAGTGGGCTGCCGCCCCTCGATGCTTCGAGGCTCGGGCGACGCCGGGGTGGACCGGCCGACCACAGGTGCCGGCCTGAGCAACAAAGTACACTCATGAGTGTGGTTTTAGGAGTCGACGGTACGCTGGGCCCATGTCGAGGGCTATCGCGGCGGTTCAGACTCCCGGGCGCCGGCGGCGCTCCGAAGGCAAGAGGGCGGCGATCCTGGAAGCCGCGGAGGCGCTGTTTCTCGCGGAGGGCTACGAGCGGGCGAGCGTCGACGCCATCGCAGGTCGGGCGCAGGTCTCGAAGCGGACCGTCTACGACCACTTCGGCGACAAGGGAACGGTCTTTCTGCGGGTGATCGAGCGTGCTCACAACGCAGTGGCCGACACCATTCGCTCCGCGATCGACGAGGAGCTGGCTCAAGGTCGTGACCTACGCGAAGCCTTGACGGCGTTCGGGCAACGAGTGGTCACGCAGGCCTTTCCGTCGTCCGACTACGTGACCTTCCGGCGACTGACCTCCCAGCGATGGGCGATTCCGCAGCTGGACGAGGCCACGCGCGACCGCCCCGAACGGATGCTGGAGGCGCGCTTCGCCGCGCTGGTCGCCGATGGTGAGATCCGGGCCGCGGATCCCGGCCTCGCGGCGCGCCACTTCACGGCCCTCACCATCAGTCTCGCGCTGGAGACACTCGACGTTCGGGGGGACGCCGAGGCGGGAGAGCCGGAGATTTTGGCGACCGTCGCCGACGGTGTCGATGTGTTCCTGCGGGCGTACCGGTAGCCGACCCATCCGGCACGGCAGTCGGCGACGAGTCGTTGCCTCGACGGCGCGCACGCGGGAGGGGTGCTCATGGGGGAGTGGCCCCCTGATGCCGGGAACGCCCGCAGCGCGTCAATCATCGTGAGGTCGAGTGAGCCTTCCCTAGGTGCTTTCATGCAGCAGGCCGGCCCCTGAGGCAGATTCCATGCACTTTTCAGGCTGAATCGCAGGGTCGATTTAGCGTGACGCCTGTCATAGAAGGCCAATGAGGGCAGGTCGGCGCGTGGGACTCAACGACGGAGCCGCGTTGCGGATAAGCAACGTGCGGCTCATCGACGGTGTCAGCACGGAGGCAGTGGACGATGCCGTGCTGGACGCCAATGACAAGGGCTGGATCACCTACGCCGGACCGGCGGCACAGGCGCCCGGGCCGATCCCCGGCGTCAGGGCGATCGACGGCCGGGGCGGAACACTGCTCCCCGGACTGTTCGACTGCCACACCCACCTCGGTGTGGCCTCCGACCGGTCGATCCTGGAAGCCGCCCTTCTGACGGACCCCGTCCTGGGTGTTCTCCAGACGACTGAACGTCTGCGCCGGACGCTCGACGCCGGGATCACGTCAGCCCGGGACCTCGGTGGACTTCCCGCCGGATTCCGCGACGCCGTCGCATCAGGACTGATCACCGGCCCACGCCTGCAGACATCGGTCGGTGTGATCAGCCACACCGGCGGACACGCCGACGACACCTTCCCCGGCGGAAGAAGCCTCGGCCTCGACTACTGCGAGATCGCGGACGACGTGGTGGGCGCACGGAAGGCAGCGAGACGGATGCTGCGCGCCGGCGCCGACGTCATCAAGATCTGCACAAGTGGCGGGATCAGCAGCGCCCATGACGATCCCGACGACCAGGACCTGCTCGACGAGGAGATCGCGGCGGTCGTGGACGAGGGACATCGCCACCGAGGACGTCCGGTCGCCGCGCACGCGCAAGGCCGGGCCGGCATCCTCGCCGCGATCCGCTGCGGTGTCACGTCGATCGAGCACGGTTTCGGCATCGATGACGAAGGATGCGACCTCATCGGAGAGAGGGGGACCTTCCTCGTACCGACCCTGTCGACCGCCTTCCAGCCGCTGGACCCGCGGAAGACCGCGCCGTGGCGCTACGAGAAGAAGCTTCGCTGGAACGAGCGGACCAAGGAGAACATCGCCGCGGCCATCGCGCGGGAGGTGAACATCGCGGTGGGCACGGATGCCGGCATCACCCCGCACGGGCAGAACCCGTTCGAGCTGTCGTGCCTCGTGGAACTGGGGATGTCGCCGATCGACGCCATCCGCGCGGCGACATCCAACAGCGCCCGGCTCCTCGGAGTGGCGGACACACTCGGGACACTGCGCCTCGGATACGCCGCGGACCTCGTCCTCTGCGCCGAAGATCCGCTGCGGGACATCGGCGCGCTCTCGGCGCCCGAGAACATCGCCCTCGTCGCCCAACAGGGCGTCGTCCGCAAGTACACGCTCGCCGACGCCGGTTCGTCACAGGACCTGTCCCCAGCACCTGGACAGAGAAGCCTGCACGCCGTGGCACGCCCATGAATCACGTCTGCACGTCCCTCTCCGCCCCACCCCGGCACAGCCGCCCGGAGCGATCCGCAGTGGAAAGGAGCCGCTCATGCAAGACATGAGCCCCAGCCTCACCAGAGACGAGCCGGCGACCGAACTGAACACCGGCTGGACCAGGCCGGTCGTCGGCTATGTCGCCATCCTCATCCTGGTGAACGTCATGGTCGACACTGTGCTCGCCTCGCCCACCTTCGTGCTTCCGGAGCTGAGCGACGCCTTCGACACCAATCAGTTCGCGTGGATCGATTCCAGCGCGATGCTGGCGGGAGCCACCTGGGCACCACTGCTCGGCAAGAGCGCCGACATCTACGGCAAGCGCAAAGTGCTCGTGATCACACTGATGGTCGCCGGCCTCGGCGGAGTCGTGTGTCTCCTCGCGCCCCACATCAGTGTCTTCGTCCTCGGACGCGCCCTGCAGGGCGCAGCGATCGCAGGCCTGTTTCTCTCCGTCGCCATCATCCGCGACATCTGCGCGCCCAAGTTCGCCATGGTGGTGACAGGCATTGTCACCTCGGGCTCGGCCGTCTTCGGGATCGTCTCCCCCTTCATCCTGGACTTCGCCACCGAGGCGTTCGGCTGGAAGTTCGTCTTCGTGGTCTCCGCAGTGTTCGCGGGAGTGGCCGCGCTCTGCGTCCACCTCGTGATCCCGAACTCTCGCAACCGCACGCCGGGCAAGGTCGACGTCGCCGGGGCGCTCACACTCGGCGGCGGCATCGCGGCCGTTCTCGCCTACATCAGCCTCGGGCAGGAATTCGGCTGGCTGGGGATTGCCCCGCTCGCCATTCTCATCGGCGGGCTGGCCGCGCTGACGGTCTGGTACCTCGTCCTGAGCCGCATCCCGGAGCCCGTGATCGACATCCGTGGCATCTCAGCGGTCCTCGGGCTCGGTCTCCTCGTCGTCGTGATGGGCACGGGCGCCTATCGGAGCATGCTTCAGCTGTTCAGCCTGCTGATCGACGTCTCTCCCGACGAGGGCCTCGGATACGGCATCAACGGCCCCGGAGCGCTCGGCCTGATGTTCGGCATCCCATCGATCGGGATCATGCTCGGCGGCATCGTGGCGGGTGCGATCGCCACCCGCGTGGGCCCTGCCCGGCCCCTGGCCGTGGGCGTGGCTCTCGGAACGATCGCCTCCTTCGTGATGTTCTCGTCCGGCGCCGACAGCCTTCCGGTCGCCGTGATCTGCTCGTTCATGCTGAGCATGACGGCAGGCTCGCTGGTCACCTCCGGGTTCAACCTCGCGTCCGTCCTCGCGCCGCCGGAGCGGCAGGGCACCGTCTCCAGCATGGTCATGGTGATGGTCGCCGTCGGTTCGGTGACGATGAGCTTCATCGGATCGGCGATTCTCGCGGCCAACGAAATCGTCGTCGACGGAGAGTCCGTGAACTCGTCGACCGGCGTGCACACGTACATCGCCGTCGCGGGCTGCACGTTTGTCCTCGCCGCCATCCCGATGGCCTTCCTGGTCCGGAAGTTGCGAGGCCACGCGGACGTCCCCGCAGAACCTCACCCAGGAGCAGGAGCAGGAGCAGGAGCATGACGAACCTCGCGCCGACAAGTCCCTCAGGGGCGCGGCATCCGTACAGTCCCGTGCGGGCGACCGAGGCCGGACTCGTCTATGTCTCGGGGCAGTTGGGCATCGCAGACGGCGACATCGTGGAGGGCGGCATCGTCCCCGAGACACGACAGGCCCTGGCCAATCTCCAGAGCAGGCTGGCCTCGGCGGGGCTGGAGCTGCGGCATCTTGTGAAGATCACGGTCTATCTGGCCTCGATGGACGACCGCAACGCCATGGACCGATCTATCAGGAGGCCCTCGTCGAGCCCCTGCCGGCCCGCACATGCATCGCCGGCGCCGAACTGCCCTACAAGGCCCGGGTCGAGTTCGACGCCGTCGCCGTCCGGGACGGGGCCTGAATGCCCAACTCCCTCATGAGACGCGGTAGGAACAGTGACTGATCTCGAAGTATCCGTCGGCGACATCCGCGCAGCGCATGGACGGATCGCCGAGGACGTGGTGCGGACTCCGCTGCTGCCCGCTTCGTGGGCGCCGGGCGACCTCTGGCTGAAGGCCGAGAACCTCCAGCCGATCGGCGCCTTCAAACTGCGGGGCGCCGTCAACGCGATCAGACGCCTCGATCCGGACGTCAGGGCACGTGGCGTGGTCACGCATTCGAGCGGCAACCACGGCCAGGCAGTTGCGTGGGCAGCCCGAGCGGCAGGCGTCCGAGCCGTGATCGTCATGCCGGAGGAGGCCACGCCCGTCAAGGTGGAGGCCACCAGAGCCCTGGGCGCCGAGGTCATCATGGCCCCCGGTGCCCGACGGGAGATCGTCGCCGAAGCCATGACGGCGGAGCGGAGGATGACGCTGATTCCTCCCTTCGACCATGCCGACGTGATCTCCGGTCAGGGGACGCTGGCCGTCGAGGTGCTCGAAGACCTGTCCGACATCGACACGGTGCTCGTGCCGATCGGAGGCGGCGGACTCATCTCGGGAGTGGGCGTCGCCGTGAAGGCCCTGTCCCACCGAACCCGGGTGGTCGGCGTCGAGCCCTCACTGGCCGCGGACGCGCGCGACTCGCTCGCCAACGGGCGCCGGATCGAATGGGACGCGCAGGCGACGTATCGCACGATCGCCGACGGAACGCGCACGCCTGTCGTGGGCGAGATCACCTTCCCGATCATCCAGGCGACGGTCGACGAGATCGTCACGGTGGACGAGGACGACATCCTCGCTGCCGTGGGCACCCTGGCGCGTCGTGCTCACCTCGTCGCCGAACCCAGCGGCGCACTGAGTGTCGCCGCCTACCTCGCCGAGCCGGGGAAGTACGGGCGGGCGGTCGCCGTCCTCTCGGGCGGCAACATCGACCCACCCCTCCTCGCCCGCGCGCTCACCCTCCCCACCTGAAAGGAACCGCACGCACATGACGTATGCGAAAGCCGTCGCCGACGGCATCTGGGCGGCAGGCACCGTGCGGGTCGGGTACATCCCTTCCGTGAGCGTGGCACCGGTCGTCAACTCGTTGGTCGCGACCGATGGCGGCACGGACGGCGTCTCGCCGCGTGTCACACCGCTCTCGCGGGAAGAAGAGGCGATCGGCGTGATGGGGGCGGTCGCGTTCACCGGCGAACTCGGCGCCGTCGTCATGCAGGACAACGGATTCGGCAACGCGCTCACGGCACTCACGACGTTCACGCTCTCCTACCATCTGCCGTTGCTCGTCTTCGCGAACACCCGCGGGAGCTTCGGCGAGTACAACTCGATGATCCACTCCATCAGCCAGCCCGTACCCGCCCTGCTGCGCACGGTCGGGCTTCCCGTTGTCGAGCTGGACCGCAGGAGCAGCGCCGAGGACTGGCACGACACCGTGAAGGAGGCGGGTGTGCATGCGGTCATGACGTATCGCCCGGTAGTGGTCCTCGGGTCGTTCTGGAACACCGACGGAAAGGCCGCCTGATGAAGCGCATCGAAGCACTCCAGGCCCTTGCGGACCTGACGGACCGGCATCCCGTGGTCGTGACGTGCGCGGCGACGAGCCGAGAGCTGGCCTCGGTGAAGGACGGCGACAACCACCTGTACCTCCTCGACGCGATGGGCCTCGTCGGATCGGTGGCGACCGGACTGGCACTCGGCGTGGACCCCTCCGCGCCGAAGGTCGTCGGCATCGAGGGGGACGGGGCGCTGCTGATGAACCCGAACGTCCTCCCGACGGGCGGTTATCTGGCTCCGGACAACCTGCTCCTCGTCCTTCTCGACAACGGTGTGTACGGGTCGACCGGGGCCCTGCCGACCTACTGTCGAGGATCGACCTGGGGCGGTTCGCGGCAGCCGTGGGATGGACCACACGATCGACGGACACCGTCGACGGCTTGAAGGCCGCCTTCGGGGAGCTGCTCACGGTGCGGGGCCCGGCGTTTCTGCACGCCCGGATCGAGGCGGGCAACGCGGAAGGCATCGAGAAGCTGCTGGCCGACCCGGTCTCGATCACGGAACGCTTCACCCGCTGGCTTCGCGAGGTCCACGCATCGGCGGTCGCGGCATGACGGGGAGGGACGGCGGCATTGTCGTGGTCAACCCCACGACAGGCTACGAGCTGGGCTTCTACCCGTACACGACTCCCGAAGCCATCGACCGGGTGCTCGACGACGCGTCGGCCTCGCAGTGGCCCCGGTCCCGTGTGGAGGACCGCGTCGCGGCGATCGGCCGGCTCGGCGACGTCCTGGTGGAACGGCGGGAGCCGCTGGCGACGCTCATCACCCTGGAGATGGGGAAGCCGATCAGGCAGGCGCGGGCCGAGATCGACAAATGCGTCACCGCGTGCCGCTACTACGCCGAGGAACTGCCCGGGGTTCTGTGGCCGGACACCTTCGACATCGACGGCGACACCGCTATGGTCCGGGTCGTGCCGATCGGGGTCGTGTTCGCGATCCTCCCGTGGAACTACCCGTGGTGGCAGGTGATCCGGGCGCTGCTGCCCGCGATCGCGGCGGGCAACACCGTCGTCCTCAAGCACGCCGAATCTGTCACCGGAAGTGCGATGGCGGTCGAGGACGTGTTCCAGGAAGCCTTCGGCGCGGGCGTCCTGCAGACCATCGTCGTCGACGGGCCGACGGCATCGGACATCATCGAGGACAGCCGGGTCGCTGCCATCACCTTCACCGGCAGCGATCGCGTGGGTGCCCTCGTCGCCTCGCGAGCCGGCGCCGCGCTCAAGAAGTGTGTGCTGGAGCTCGGGGGATCCGACCCGTTCGTCGTCCTCGCCGACGCCGATGTCCCCGCCGCGGCTGCCGCCGCAGTCAAGTCCCGATTCCTCAACAACGGTCAGAGCTGTATCGCGGCGAAGCGGATACTCGTCCATCGCGACGTGCATGACGCATTCGTGCACGAACTGGCGCCGCACGTCCGCGAGTTGAGAGTCGGCGACCCGGCGGAGGAGACGACCGAGGTCGGCCCGCTCGCGCGCCAGGATCTGCGTGACTCCCTGAGTGAGCAGCGCGCTCAGGCCCTGGCGGCCGGCGGGCGCGTGATCGCGCAGGCCGACGCGCCCGAATCCGCTCAGGGAGCGTGGTTCTCGCCGTCGATCGTCGAAGTGGACGGGAACGACTCGGTCCTCCTCACCGACGAGACGTTCGGTCCGCTCGGCGCGCTCACGACCGGAGCGGACGATGAGGAGCTCATCGCCCTCGCGAACTCCTCGCGCTACGGGCTGAGCAGCAGCGTGTGGAGCACGGACCGCGATCACGCCTCGTCCGTGAGCGACCGGGTCCACGCAGGAGCGGTGTTCATCAACACGATCTCCGCGACCGACCCCCGCCTGCCCACCGGCGGCATCAAAGCCAGCGGCTACGGACGCGAGCTGGGCACGTGGGGGGTCCACGAGCTGGCCAACATCCAGACGTTGCGGATCGGGAAGACATGATGGCTCGCATGGACGAAACGGAGCAAAGGGCCATGGGCGAAGTGAGTCAGGCCGATGTGGTGCTTTCCGGCTACGGCCCGGTCGGCCAGGCTTTCGTGAACCACCTGGCTCGGCAGGGGGACGAGCTCGCGCGCCAACACGGAGTACGGCCGAGGGTCCGTGCCATCCGTGCGAGTTCGGCGCAGTGCTGGCTGCGCGGGAGTGAGCCCGTACCGCCACGCTCGGCATGGGGCCCGCTCGTCCCACTGGAGGAGACGCTCGAACGAACCGCCGCCCGCGTGTTCGTCCAGGCGATCCCGTCCTCGCCCGAACTCCGGCACCAGGCCGTGAAGGAGGCAGTCGAGGCGCTGCGCCAAGGGGTCCACGTGGTCACGGCCACCAAGAGCCATCTGCTCGGCCACTGGCGAGAACTCGACGACGCGGCCCGCGGACTCGGTGTCATGATCAGGATTTCCGGGGCGACGGGGGCGGCCCTGCCGGCGGGAGACCTGTCGAGAACGGCGTTGCGTGGGATGGGCTGCGAGACGATCCGGGCCTGCCCGAACGGCACCGTCACGTTCGTCCTCGACCGCCTCGCCCAGGGCGACTCGCTGAGTGACGCGATCCACGAGGCGCAGCGCCGGGGAATCGCGGAAGCGGATCCCTCGGCCGACCTGTCCGGCGATGATGCCTCGACGAAGGTGCGGCTGCTGGCCGCGCTGGCCTGGGGGTGGGATCCGGCGCTGGTACGCGTGGAGACGCAGCCGGTGATCGAGGGCACCGCCGGTGAGGCGCTGAGCGCGGTGTCCCGGAACCGCCGGCTGCGAGCCGTCGCCGGCGCATCCGTGGACCAGCCCTACTTCGTCCGGGTCCGGCTGGAGGAGACGCGGCCGGGTGACCCCCTGCACGCGCTCGACGGGCCGGAAAAGGCAGTGGTGTTCGGCTGCCCGGACGCGGGCGACGTGACCGTGAGCGGGGGACGCTCCAGTCCGCTCGGGGCCGCGCTCGCCCTGGTGAAGGACACGATCGAGGTCACCGCGCCCCGCACCGGATTCTTCTGATACGGCGAGACTCGACACCCCATGTGCGCTGCCGGGCAGTTCAACCGGGGAGCCGACGTCACCGACGCTCGGCTGCGGAGTCCTCGGCCAGCAGCGGCACGGAGCGCACAGACCTGCCCTCCGAGTCCAGGACGCGGCCGAGCAGTTTGATCGTACGAAGTACCAGCGACCGGTCCTGAATCCGTAGAGCGGGCAGGACCTGTCTCATCTTCCGCTCCAGGTCGTGCGTCTCCGCCGTCGACCGCAGCCAGGCGTCGATGATGACGTTGTGAGGACCGGCCACGATGCTGCACGCCCGGACTCCTGGCAGCGTACGGATCCGCCCCTCGGCCTCTTCCAGTTCGTGGGCGTCGAGTGATCCGAAGTAGACGGCGGCGATGGCATGTCCCGAGATGAGACGCGAGGTGTCACAGCGGAAGATGATCAGTCCCGACTCCTCCAGCCGTGCCAACCGGCGCCGCACAGCGACGGGACTGAGATCGACCTGCGCGGCGATCCGCTCGAACGACATCCGTCCGTCGATGTTCAGCGCCCGGATGATGCGATGGTCGGGGGCCTGGAGGGCGGTGGCGTGATCCGGTCGGGTCCCGGCGTCGGTACGGAGTTGCCGGCGCTGCTCCTCGTTGAGTGCGCCTTCGCGCCACCGACTGGCCTCCAGGGCCGACCGCGTGACGATGTGGCTGTGTATGGACGTGACGCCGGGGACGTGCTCCACCCGGTCGAGGAGGTAGCGCGAGAGAGCATCGAAGTCCGGGGCCTGTGCCAGCACCACGACATTCCGTGCGCCGGACGTCAACTTCACGGTGGCAGCCTCGATGTCGGCGGCGAGGACGTCCGCCACGGTGCCCGATCGCCCCGGGACACAGGTGATTTCCACCAGGGCACAGTCGGGTGTCGCGCTGCCTGCCGGGTGGGCCGTGACCCATGCGACCCCCTCGGAGTGCATGCGAGACCAACGACGGCTGATGGTTGCCGGATCCACGCCCAGAACGGGCGCCAGATTGCGCCAGCTGACGCGCGGGGCGGATCGCACGGCGTCCACGATGGCGATGTCGAGTTCATCGAAGGGGGAGTCCCGCATGCCGAGCCTCCGTTCCTTTCGTGCACAAGTGACGTCACACTCGCTGAGTGCGTGCAGAATTTTATCTGCTTCTTAGGATTGTGGAGGGCCGGGCTACATCGTCAGCACTCCACATCACGCACTCCCTTCCTGCCCTTCCCGCGCCGCCCACTTCGGACCGAGTCCGGCCAACTGCGCACGCCGCTCGAGCAGACAGCGTTGCGCGGGCATCAACCCGGCGCATCCGGCCCGCTGGACCTCCCATCCACACCCCGGGGTCCTCGCCCTGCACGACCAGATCGCCCGCCCACCGCCGGGAGGCTGCTGCCAGCCTTCACGTGGGCGAGCGACGACCGGTAGTTGCGTTGCCAGGCCATCTCCCGGGCCGGGGCCGGGGGCCACCCTGGATCGACCTCTGTCAGAGCTTCCGTGCGGCTTTCAGGGAGCTCTCCGGGGTACGGGACGCCCGTTTCCCTTTCGCTCTGATCCTGTGAATTCCGGCCGCTGCCGCCGGAGGCGTCTGCCGCCCTGACAGATGTCAGGACCGCCCAGGACCGGGTCCGTGTTGTGCTTCGTCGGCCGGGTCCACCGGCCGGCGGGGAGCCGTCCCGCCCGAGTGACGGGACAGGGGATGCCGAACCAGAAGACGCGCCGGTTCCTGGCGAGCGCCTCCGCGTGCGTGGCGGTACTCACCCTGCTCGTGGGCTGCGGTGCCGCGGCGCCAGACCGGCCAAGGCCGGAAATGGAGCCGGCCCGGTCGGTCCCTCTCACGGACGCGGATCGTGCCGTGACGAGCCGGGCCGAGGCGTTGCTCGTGCAGACCTGCATGAAGCGCAAGGGCCATCGGTACTGGGTGGCGGCGCCGCTCGACGAGGACGAGACCCGCAGTTTCGGCTACGTCATGGACGACGTGGCGTGGGCCCAGGCGCACGGCTACGGGAGCCGCGTCAAGCAGAAGGTGCTCAAGGCCAAGAAGAACGATCGGAACCTGTCCTACCGGGCGGATCTCTCCACCCGTGCGGCACGGACGTACGTCGCCGATCTGGCGGGCGGTCCCGGCTCGGAAATCATGACGGTGCGGCTGCCGGCCGGCGGGCAGATCCGGCTCGCCACGGGCGGGTGCGAGGGGGAGGCCGTGCGCAAGCTGTATGGAGACCAGGAGAAGTGGTTCCGGGCCGACAGGATCGCCACCAACCTGACGCCTCTGTACGTACCGGATCTCGTCGCCGATCAACGCTTCAAGACGGCGCAGAGCCGCTGGGCCGCCTGCATGCGCGCCGCAGGACACCCCTACCGGACGCCCGCCGACATCCGCTCCGCGCTGCCCGAGGTCACCTCCGGCCGCAGCGCCGCACAGGCGTACCGGACGGAGGTACGACTGGCTGTCGCCGAGGCGACCTGCGCGCGGCGGACCGGGTTCGGCGACACCCTCCGCGCCCTGGAGGAGGAGCACAGTGCTCCGGTGCGCGAGCGCTACCGCGCCGAGATCACCGAGCGAGACCGGCTGGAACGCGCCGCGCTGCGTCGCGCCGACCAAATCCTGAACCACTGAAACGCCTAGGTCACGAGGAGCACACCGGTATGAGCAAGAAGACTCGAGCGCTCGCGGCGGTTGGGCTGAGCGCCCTGTTCACCGTCATGATTCCCGCCACGACGGTGCAGGCCGCACCCGCGAGCGCCAACTGCGACAACGAGTACTGGCAGTACGCGGGGGACGGCAACGTCCATATCTACTACGAGACCGACTGCCGTAGCCTGAACGTCAAGTACGGCGACGGAGACGACGTCAACTGGAGCGACGGACTGGGCCACTTCGCATGGTCCGACAACGACGCGGTCAGCTCGGTGATGAATACGGGCACGTACTCCGGCGGCTGGGACGTGGTGAAGTTCTACGTCGACGCCAACTACAGCGAGGCACAGGGATACAGCTGCCTGAAGCGCGGCGAGATCTACGTGGACGACCTCAGCCGCAACACCAGCACCACTGGGCACACGATGAACAACTCGATCAGCTCGCACAAGTGGGTGACGCAGAGCGCCTGCGCCAAGTTCATGAGCTGACGCAGGCCGCCGGAGGGGCCCGGTCGGGGCCGGGCCCCTCCGGCGGGATACGTGGCGCTTCAGGTGGCCGGTTGTGTGTGATGGATGGCGGGCAGGGCAGAGGCCTTCCTGGGTGACCTATGCAGGTTCGCGTGAATTGTTCATGCGTGAGTCGGTACGGCGCTGTCCTGGTGCGACGGATGCCGTATGCCGTACGGAAGACGTCGAGTCGCCCGATGCCTGGTCGCATGCCTGCGCACTCGACACGCCGTCACTGCCGGTCTCACCCTCCCCTGGAACTCGGGCGGCGTTGAAGGAAACGTCAACCGGATCAAGATGTTCAAGCGGCAGATGTTCGGCCGCGCGGGATTCGAACTCCTCCGCAAGCGAGCTCTCGCTACTCCATGAATCGCCGCCCCAGTGCTGCACCACGAACTCGCTCCGGAAGAACGCTTCATGAGGTCGGGTTGAACAACTTCCAATGGCCCTCGGAGACCACCTCGATGGTGCCGTCGGCCACCTTGATGGCGGTCTGCTCGTCAGTCGCGTACGCCGGACCCGCGATCTGGGCCGCCCATCGTTCTGCCGCAGCCATGGTGTTTTCCGGACAAGCCGGATGATCCAGGTGCGGGAAGATCGAAAAATCAACCAGGCCCAGCGTGCTGTCGCCTCCGGTGGGCGGCTTCCAGCCCACGAAGTCCTGCCCGATTCGGGGGGTCATCACCATGCTCCCGGCGCTGAGTCCCACGTAGACCGTGTCGGGCAGCGACGGCAGGAGCCCAGCCAGCCCGGATTCCCGCATCCAGTGGCACAGGTACAGCGCGTCGCCGCCATTGACCAGCAGGACCTCGGCCTCCCGGACCCAGGAGACCCAGCGCGCTGTGTCGATGCTGGGCAGCGCGGTGAGTTCCAGCACGCCCACCGACTTCCACCCCAGCTCGGTCATGGGGCTGGGGGATCGTCCGCTGATGAATCGCCAGGGGCCGTCCGGGTCGGCGTCGGGGGCCCCGTACCCTGCGGTGGGGATGCAGAGGGCGGTGGACTTGGTGATCGGCTTACCCAGGAGGTCGACCAACGCGTCCTGGATGCTCGCGTTCCTGATACCGGAGTCGGTGAGGAGAAGCTTCATCGTGTCCTTCCCGAGTTATGAATAGATCCCAGGTCGGGAGTCATCCTCAATGAGTCCAAAACCTTCAGGGAAGCCCTCCAAGAACTCGCGGCGCGATGGATCGGACTCCTCTGCAGCCATCGAATCGAGTAGGTCGATGAAGTCGCATCGCTGATCGCTCGTCAGCTGAGTCACCAGATGGGCAAGACCCTCCAAGACCTTGACCGCGTCATCCGGATCCATCTGCTCGTCCTCGCAGCCCTCAACGAACCAGAGAACATCGACCAAAGCCTGCGGCAGAGCATGGGTCAGCGACGGGTACACGGGCATCGGAACGACCTCCCACCAGGCAGCTGACAGAGCGCGGTCATCTCACCACATGCCACGGACATCACCGTGAGTGAGCCCACCACAAGAAGTGGACCAGAGCCCCCAGTTGGAAGTCTGGTGATCGCGACTTTGGGAGGCACCCAGATCTCGGTCGGGCGATGTGTACGAGCTTCGACAGCACTGGGCCGCTTGTCAGGGCGTCATCGTGTTGCTCCTGGTGAAGCACACTGCCGAGGTCTTCTGCAGACAGGTTCGGCACACGGCGTCGGAGTAATCGCTTGCCGGGAAGGGGTCCCTCGTGCTGACACTGATCCCATGGCCAGGGCAACGAGGGAACCTCTACCGGGAGGCGGTGTCGTCCTGGCCGTACCGGACGGCCTGTCAGGCCCGCCCCTACTGCGCTTTGAGCGGGTTACGGACCGCAAATGGATCCTCCGGCAAGGTGAACGGCCGCTGATCCAGGCCCGATCGGAGGGCGACGGCTGCTGCCGCGACCTCCACCTGTGCCGCCTGCCCGGGCACCGCTCCCCACTGCCGCCTCTGACCGCCGCGGCGATGCGGACCGGGGCCGACTGGCCGCACCGATACGCGCTGTGGCTGGAGGAGGCGGGGCTCGGCCCACTGCACTACGGGCGCTGGCTGCTGACTCCGCGCTCCACTTTCGCTCCGGGTATCTGGGATTGCGACCTCGTTCAGGACTGGCCGGACGCCACCCTCGAACTGCTCTGCGGGGGTGGCTGGCACGGTGTCTTGCCGCTGCGTCCGCTGCCGACACCGGACGCCTCGCGCGTGAAGGCGTACCGCAAGCACGCCCGGGAGGGCACACTCGCCCCGGTCCTGCTGTGGTGGGTGTCCTTTCTGGACGGTTGGCTGCTCCTCGACGGTCATGACCGGGCTGCGGCCGCGCTGGCTGAAGGCATGCAACCGGCCTGCGTGGAACTGGTCCGCGTACCGGACGACGCCGACTGGCGGGCGACCGCTGAGAAGATCACCGAGGCGCACGAGGAACGAGTGGCGCGGTTGGCCGAGCGCCCCGCGGGCCCGCACACTGCACGTGAACGGCAGGTGCTGGATCGGGGCTACGCCGACGTGATCTCCACCCTGGCGTACGACGCGAACGCCACTCCCGTGTTTGAACACCCTCGCGACTGACCACGGCATGCTGTGCCAACTACCGCGTGCCCTCGGCCGAGTTTCCGTCCTTGCCAGGACTGCTCAGCTCTCATTGCCTTGATGTCAAGATTCCTTGGTAGAGGGGAAAATGTGGCTCTGGGAACGCTCGGATACTCTTTGGACGACCTGCATCACGTGCAGCTTGCGATCCTCCAGGCGCTGATCGCTCCTCATGGTTCAGAGAAGTCACCAGGCCGAATGAAATAGCGCCTGACCATACAGTTCGGGGCACGACGAACCTCCGTGAACGGCACCGAGGAATTCAGCCTACGAGCGGAGTCCCGCGCCGGCACTGGCACCGCCGCTCTTCCGGGGGCGATCCCGGAAGGGCCCAGTTTCGTGCGTGACCGGGGTGGTGCTGGGCGCGTTGCCCGGGCCATGGACGACTGAGACCCCCTTGGCCTTGATGCCGTCGACTTTGCTCCTGGGGAGCTCACCGGGGGGCCGGACACGCTCGGGCGGATCAGAACTGAGCCTCAGGCAGAGGACGTTGCCCCGTAGGCAGCCGTCGACTACGTACGGCGCCCACCCCACCGAGAGCATGCGCGCGCCAGGCCTGCGACCTGGACGTGGCCGATCTGGCTCACGAGAGGTATTCATGAACTTGATGTGGGATCACCGGACACCCACTGGCAGGCAGCCGCGCTCATGGAACAGATCGTGCTGCTGCGACCTTTGCCGGCCCGCAACGAGTTCTTCGCGTACGGCGTCCCCGTCGCGTACATCAGGGCATCCGGGGGGGGGCGTGGACACGGCCGCGTACGAGCCGTGGCGCGACCTCATCGCGGACATCCGAGCGCTGCGCCTGACCGTGTACGTCATCGCCGACCGGCTGCGCACCATGCGGCCACCCGAGTAGGGGCCGCTCTGGCGGCACTCTCCACTGCACCGGTCGCATGGACAACCTCGGATCACGGGACGTCGAGAACCCCGCCTGCGGCGTCCTCGGCTTCCCAGCGCAGCAGGTCGCCCGGCTGGCACTTGAGTACCTCGCAGAGTGCGGCGAGCGTCGTGAAGCGCACCGCCTTGGCGCGGCCGTTCTTGAGTACGGCCAGGTTGGCGGGCGTGATGCCTACGCGGTCCGCGAGCTCTCCTACGGACATCTTCCGCCTGGCCAGCATCACGTCGATGTCGACGGCGATCGGCATCAGATCACCTCGTTCAACTCGGCCTGCATCTGCGTCGCTTCGACGTCTCGTATGACGGCCTGGGCGAGCAGCATCCGCAGTACGAGCACGATGAGTGCGACCCCCAGGATGGCCAGGCCGATCCCGCCCATGATGACGGTGACGCCCGGGTCGTCCCGCTGGCCCGGCGCATTGATGGCCGTGACCGTGAACCACAGGAGGGCGGCCGCCACGATCGCGCCGATCACTCCGTCCACGTACCGGAAGGCGGCGTGGGAGAACACGGTTCCGCGCCGCACCATCGTCACCAGCCGCCATACGCAGACCAGGGCGACCTGGGCCGACATCATGCCCAGGATCGTGATCACGCGCAGCGGGGTCAGCGGGAGCGACCCGTCTTCCGGATCGTTCCCGCTGACCAACACCCACACCATCCCTGCCTGTACGAACACGGTGCCGGCGAGCACCACCCCGAGCACGGCGCGCAGCGCACGCACTGTCAGCTTTCCCACGACCCATCCTCCCATCGAATGACGATGGGAATCTATCGAAATTCGATAGCCTGAGCAAGGGTCGAGACGGAGAGCGGCGGCAGGTTCACACGATGCCGGGACGCCGCTACAAAACGCGGCAGCTCCGCCGCCCATCCTGAACGACCACACATCGTGTGACTGGTCGCGATAGATGGCACTGGCGGAGCCTGCCGGTCAACGGCCCCGCCCATCCCGTCTGCCGTGCCGACGAGGCGGCAGTGTCATCCACCTCGACCAGTGACGAATGGTTGAGCGCCGCATATTCACGCTCCCGTGTCAGTCCCCGCTGTCACACGGCAACTGTCGCCATCGCAGAGTGGCTGACCTGGTCGCGCGAGAACGAGAGAGACTGACAGTCGCCTGGAGCACGCCACTCCACTCCAACCGCGGCGTGGTTCGTCCTCCACTTTTCCCACGGCGTCGCTCAGCCGGTCAGGCTCCGCAGCACCGCATCCCTGACCTCCGGCTTTAACGCCAATAGTTCAGAGAATCGGAATCGCTCATCACCTGGGCCGTGATCGCCCTTATAGCCAGGCAGATTACCTATGAGCGGAGTGACCCCACGCCAAAACCGTAGGACAAGCTCATTCCCAGTTCCGCTCCGGCCGAAGCGGGCTATACCTGAGCCATGCCGCCGTCGATGCAGAGTTCTGCACCTGTCATGAAACTGCTCTCGTCCGAGGCGAGAAACAGCGCACCATTGGCGATCTCCTCGGGAAGCCCAAGGCGGCCCATCGGGACAAGGGTACTCATTTGGGCTCGGAGATCTACTGGATCTTGGCCGAAGTACTCGGCCTGTCCATCGATGATGAGAGTGTCGATCGGCCCCGGACTCAGCACGTTGACCCGAAGACCCCGGTCGCCGAACTCTGCCGCCCACGTGCGCGCGTAGGAGCGCACGGCGGCCTTCGCCGCGCTGTAAGCCCCTGCCCCGGGATCCCCCTTGAATGCCGTGATTGAGCCCAGCAAAACGATCGAGGCGCCCGTTCGTAGGATCGGCAGCGCCTTCTGGACGGTGAACAGTGTGCCTCGGGCGTTGAGGTCGAATGTGTGGTCGAAGTGTTCCTCGGTCACGTTCCCGAAGTTCATCCGCTCAATGCTTCCAGCGTTCGCGACGATCACATCGAGGTGCCCGCTCTCCTGACGGATAGCCTCGACCAAATTGTCGAGATCACCCGAATCTGTAGCGTCCGCGGTGACCGCTGTGACATGCCCCTCAATTGAATTCTTCGCGGATTCGAGTGCCTCCTTCCGTCGCCCCGTGATGTAGACGTGAGCGCCTTCACTTGCGAATCGCTGGGCAATCGCCAGGCCAAGGCCCGCGCTCCCGCCAGTGACGAGGGCTACCTTATTCGAGAGACGCATGCTTTCTCCTTGATTCGAGACTGTGAGCATCGGACACATTGATTTGTCTCATCCTGCTTTTGGCAGCTGGCGTCGCAGGACTTGCGTGTCTGCAGGACGCGGCTGCCATCCCCGCAGCTTTCCGGCTCTGGTGGCTGGGCTGGGCGTGCACCACGGTAGGACTCGGCTCGACATAGAGGCAAATAGTGGCAACGTATACTCTGCATTGACATCTTCTATGTCATGTCGAAGGTTGGATTTCGAATGAACCTGCGCCAATACGAATACGCCCTGGCCGTCGCCGACGAGGGCTCCATGACAGCGGCAGCAGAACGGCTGGGGGTCACTCAGCCCTCTCTGTCGCAGCAGATCGGCACCTTGGAGAAGCACCTCGGGGTGCAGCTGTTCACCCGCACCCCGAGCGGGGTGACGGTGACGGTGGCAGGGCGGGCTTTCCTCGCGGAGGCGGAGATCGCGACGACCGCATCCCGGCGTGCCATCACGGCCGCACGCGCCGCCGACGGGGAACTGGCAGGCGAACTCATCATGGCTGTCCACATGGGCCTGGGAGCACGCCAGCTGCCCCAGGTGCTGGGGCAGCTGCGCAATCGCCACCCGAAGCTGCAGGTGACTCTCCACGAGGAGCCCGATCCCACGGACATGGAACGACTGGTCCGCCAGGGAACCCTCGACATGGTCCTCGTGCACCACATCCCTGCCGGGTGCACCTTCGACATTCATCCTCTGGGCGAGGAAGCCTACGTCGCCGTCCTGCCGAAAGGGCACCCGCTTCTCTCGGACGGCGCCACCCTGCGCCTGGAAGACCTGGCGTCGGAGGGGTGGATCCGGTTCCGGCGCGCCAGCCTGCTCGACGACTACCTCGCCCGCCTGCTCGCCAACGCCGGCCTCAGCCCGCACACGGTGGCCCGAGCGTCACAGATCTCCACCGCGGTGCGGCTCGTGGCGCAGGGCCTGGGCGTCACTGTGGTCCCGGCCTCGGCCATCCCTGAAGGCTTCGAATCACTGGCCTGCCCGCTGCTGCCCTCCCTGACCGAGCCCGTCCTCGTCGGCGTGCGGCGCAATCCGGGTTCGGCGGAGACGGCCATGCTCGACCATCTCCACCAGCAGAACTGGTGCGGTACAGGACTCCTCTGTCAGCCCGCAACTGTTTGAGCGTTCACTCTCGACGTTGCACCAATATGGAACGGCCTCGGGCCCCCGAAGCCATTTGCGATGCCGCCCTGTCTCCACCGCTCCGATCCGGAACCACACTGGCCGCAGGCAGCGCGGTGAGGTGTCGTGCGCGGGACCGGGGTTCGTGCACGACGCCTCACCTGCTGCTCAGGACATCAGCCCTTGACGGGGCCGCCGTTGATGGCGACGCGCTGGCCGTAGCGGGCGTAGGGGTAGTAGTCGTACGTCGCGTGGTGCTGGACGCACCGGTTGTCCCAGAAGACCAGCGTGCCCGGGGTCCAGCGGACGCGGCAGTGCAGGACCGGCCTGCGGGCGATGGTGTCGAAGAGCATGTCGAGCAGGGCCCGGCTCTCGTCGGCGGAGAGCTGCGGGATGCGGCTGGTGTAGGCCTTGTTGACGTACAGCAGTTTGCGGTCGGTCTCGGGGTGCCGGGCGATGAGCGGGTGTTCGCTCTTGGGGATGACGTAGTCCGCGGGCGGTGTGTATCCCGCCAGGGCCTGCGCGCCGTCGTGTATCGCGGTCATTGGGTCCAACAGGGCACGCATGGCCGGTGAGAGCATGGCGTAGGCGAGGTGCATGTTGGCGAACAGGGTGTCGCCGCCGCATCCCGGCTCGGGTATCTCGGTGATGTAGAGCATCGATCCCAGTGACGGTTCGGCGTCGGCTGTGCCGTCCGCGTGCCAGCCGTTGCCCGCCACGTCCGCAGCGGCGGACGTCGTGCGGATCTCCAGGATGCAGGGATCGCCCTCGGGCGGCGGCGGGTTGACGGGGCGCGGTTCGCCGAAGGCGGTGGCGAAGCGCTTGTGTTGCTCGCCGGTGATCGTCTGATCGCGGAAGACCAGGACGTGGTGGTCGCGGAAGGCGGCCCGGATCTCTTCGAGTTGCTCCGCCGGGATTTCCTGCGACAGGTCGACGCCTGACACTTCCGCCCCGAGAACGGGGGTGATCCGTTCGACCGTGAGCGTGCGGTAGGAGTACACGGGGCGCGTGGTCACCGCTTCCAGTGCTTCGCGTTCGTATGACTCCATGTCAACCTCCAGAAGGGGGGGTGGGGTTTACAGGCCGGTGGTTTCGCGGGTGCTGGCATCCGGGGGTGCCAGCGTCGCCCTGATGGTCTCGGCCACCGTGTCCACGTGGGGTGCCGCGACGATGCCGTAGTGGTCCGTGGGCAGATACCTGAGCACGGCGGACGGAGGCAGGCAGGCGTTCCACTGCCGGTCCGACTCGCGAGGGTCCGCGGGGGCGGGCATGCCCGCCGTGGGGTGTTCGGCCAGCCACAGATACGTGGGGACGGAGACGAGCGGCCGTACGCGATGTTCGCCGAGGCTGCGCAGGTTGGCGCGGCAGCAGCGGGCCAGCCGCTCGGCGTACGCCTGTGCGTGCCCGTTCGGCAACGAGGCGGCTCCGGTCCCGAGTTCGGCGGCGAACACCCTTTCCAGGTGAGTCTCGTCGTAGGCGGCGACCAGCGCCTTTGCCTCGGGCGGTGGCGGATCCAGAAGGTAGAGCGCTTCCGGTGCCCGGCCGGCCGACTCGGCGAGGCCCGCCATCTCCATCGCGACACGGGCGCCGTAGGACCACCCGGCCAGATGAAGCCGGTGGTCCGGTCCGCCGAAGCGCTCACGTAGCTCCGCGTCGTAGTGGTGGGCCCGCTCGGCCAGTGACCATGCGGGCATCTCGGTGTCGCGGAGTGCCGGGTCGGCGATGAGGCACACCGTAGGCGCGGGTCCGAGGGCTGCCACCAGGGAGCGGTAGGCCTGGATGTCCCCACCCACCGGGTGCACCAGGCACAGGACGGCCGAACCGGTTCCCTCCTGCCAGATGTCGAGGACGACCCGGGAGGTGCTTCCGGCCGCCTCGGTGGCGGACCCCGTGGCGGACTCGGTCGCGGGCTCGGTGGAGGCGAGGGCCGCCTCGATGTGTTTGAGGATCTCCGTGAGGCTGACGCGGTGACTGAAGGAAGCCAGGTCGAACTCGACGCCGTAGTCGTCCTCGATCTGGGCGATCACGCTGATCAGGGTCAGCGAGTCGGCGCCCAGGTCGTAGAGGGAGTCCTCGGGGTCCAGTTCGTCCACGCCCAGCAGATCCTGGATCACCCGGGCCATGGCGTCCGCTCGCTCCTCGATACTGCCGGTGTCGGAGGCTTCCTCCTCTGTGTCCGTTGCCGTCGGGTGCGTCGGCCCGGAGCCCGAGGACCGATCCGCGATGCCGACAAGAGCGTAGGCAGGAGCGTAGAAGGCCCGGGAGGCCTCGATGTCCGTTGTGGACACGAGGAGTTGAGGCAGTTGCAGAGCCAGGGCATGGGCGAAGACCGCTTTGCCCTCCTCGACGGTCAGGCCGACCGCGAGGTGGGCCTGATGGCGGCTGTCCGTGTTCAGGACCCGGGTCGCCATTCCGGTCTCGCTCCAGATGTCCCAGCCGATGCCGATCCGGACGGTCGTCTCCGTCTCGGTGGCCCGGTGGTGGGCGAAGCCGTCGAGGAGGCTCGCGCCGGCCGCGTAGTCGCTCTGGCCGACACCGCCGAGCAGGGCGGACATCGAGGAGCAGTAGACCGCGATCTCCGGGCGGAAGGCTCCGATCAGGTGCTCGACGACGAGTGCGCCACGCTCGCGGACCGCGGCGGCATCGCGCATCGCGGTGGCGTCACGTCGTACGAGCAGCCCGCCGTGTCCGAGACCGGCCGCGTGGATGACGCCGTCCAGCCGTGACGTGTGGTCGGCGACGGCCGCCGCCACTTCGTGAACGGGCATGGTCGCGAGATCCGCCGGGACGAGGCCGACACGGTCGGCCCATCCGTCCAACTCCTCGGGCAGCCGCGGGTTTCGCGACAGCAACAGCACCCGACCGCGGGTGTGTTCGAGCAGCCAGGCGGCGATGGCGCGGCCGATGCCGCCCGTGCCACCGAGCACGAGGTGGACGGTGTCCGCTCCAGTCGGTACGAGGGATTGCGTATCCTCCGGCTCCGGTACGGAGACCGTTCCCAGCCGCCACCAGTAGCCCTGCCGCAGAGCGAGTTGGCGGGGTAAGGCCGGTTCGCCGGGATGGCCGGCCTCACGTGTGTTGGCGACGACCGAAGCCACGTGTCCGGCCCAGCGGGTGAGGTCGCCGTCGGGGAGGTCGAGCCAATGGCCGTTCAGGGCGGACTCCTGATGGGCGACCTCGACCGGCCCGGCGAGGAGCGCCAGTTCAGGTCTGTCCACCGCTCCCGTCACGGGCCGGGCGCCGTACGACAGCCACCACACACGTGGGGCGCCGGTTCGCCCGGTCAGCGCCTGGGCCAGGGCCGCCGTGCTGTCCAAGCAGGCATGGCGGGCGTGTTCCAGGGTGCTGGGACCGACCGGCCCTGTCACGTCGAGGGGCAGGGCGTGCACCCACTCCGTGTCGCCGGAGGCCGGGGCACCGTCCTCGGACAGCGCGTCGAGCAGCCGTCGCACAGACGCCGGATCGGCGGGGTCCACGTCGTAGGAGTCCGGCCCTCTGCGGGCGAAGGCGCCGGCCGGGTGCACCCGTATCACTCGCGACGCCACCGCCTTGAAGGGTGCGAGCGCTGTCCGCGGAGTGTCCTCGGAGGCCACGACGACCACGGCGGACGCGCGGTCGGCCGGCGCGGTGGTGTCCGCGACGGCGGCACGGCGCAGCCGGACCCAGTGCGGCTGGTGCAGCCAGTTCTCCCGGGGCAGCCGCCGGGGTGTGGCGGCCGGGGCCTCGCGCGGGTCCTCGGGCAGCCGGTCGAAGTCGTACTCCGCGAGGGAGAACGACGGGGGCGGAAGGTCCCAGGGCGCCGGAGCGGAGCCCGCACCCCAGTCGACAGGGTGTCCGGCGGCCCAGGCCTCGGCGAGATCGTGGGCCGTGCGACCGGCCGCGGAGACCGTTGCGGCGTCCGGGTCCGCGCTACCGGGTTGCACCGCTCCAGCGGCCACCGTGCGCAACCAGCGCTCGGCCGCGGCGGCGTCCGTCACAGGTGCCGCGGCCCGCAGACGGCGAGCGACCCGACCGGCCTGGAGATGGCGCAGCACGAACCTGAGGCGCTCCGGGCGCAGTTGGAGGTAGTCGGCGATCCGAGCGGCGTCGGCGGCCAGGGCGTCCGCGCTGGAGGCCGACAGCACAAGGCACTCGGGCACCTCGCGGGTTGCCACCGGTCCGGGCGTGGTGTCCTGCTCCACGATGACGTGGGCGTTGGTGCCGCCGATCCCGAAGCTGCTGACCGCGGCCACCCGTTCGCGTCCCTCGGGCCAGGGCATGGCTCGGGCCGGGACGTGGAAGGGAGTGGGGTCGGGTCCGATCTCCGGGTTGAAGGCACGGAAGTTGAGGTTGGGCGGGAGCGTCCCGTGGCGCACGGCGAGGACCGCGCGTACGAGGCCCACCACACCGGCGGCTGCGCCCAGGTGGCCGAGCTGACTCTTGACGGAGCTCAGAGCGCAGCGGCCGGACTCGCTCACGTCGAACGCCTGCCGTAGCGCCCCCACTTCGATCGGGTCGCCCAGCCGGGTGCCGGTGCCGTGGGCCTCCACATAGCCGAGGTCGGCGCCTGTGCGTCCGGCGCGGGACAGGGCGGTCCGGATCACCTCCCGCTGTCCGGCCAGGGACGGCGCGGTGTAACTCATCTTCGCCGCACCGTCGTTGTTGATCGCGGAGCCTGTGATGAGTGCGTGGACGGTGTCGCCGTCGCGCCGTGCCTGCCGCAGCGTTTTGAGGACCACGACACCGACACCGCTCGCGCCCACCGTGCCGGTGGCGTCGTCGCTGAAGGGCCGGCAGTCGCCGTCCGCGGAGAAGATGTGCTGGGGGCGGTAGCGGTAGCCGCCGGTCAGCCCGGGGTCGATGAGTACCCCTCCGGCGAGCATCACGTCCGCTTCGCCCTGCCGGAGCAGACCGGCGGCGAGGTGCACGGCGACCAGAGAACTGGAGCAGGCCGTCTGGGCGCTGAAGGCGGGGCCGGTCAGCCCGAGGTGGTACGCCACCTTGGTGGCCAGGAAGTCCTTCTCATGGTGCAGGGCGAGCTGAAAGCCGTCAGGCAGCCGGCCGGGGTCCGCCTCGCGCAGCAGGGACTGGAAGTAGGTGTTCTCCCCGGCACCGGCCACCAGGCCCACCCGGGTGGCCGAGGTGTCCGCCACTCCGGCGTGCGCCAGGGCCTGCACACCGGCCATCAGCAGATGACGCTGCTGGGGGTCCATCAGACGTGCCTCTTGAGGGCTGATGCCGAAGTGGCCCGGGTCGAAGTCGAGCATGCCGTCGAGGGTGCTGTGCGCGCCGATGACTCCTTCCGGCGCTTCGATACGGCGGATTCCGGTGCCGCCGGAGACCGTCAGCTCCCAGAAGGCGGCCAGGTCCGGGGCGCCGGGCACCCGTACCGCCATGCCTACGACCGCGATCGGTTCGCCGGGTTCGGGGGGCCCGTCGTTCCTCGGCGCCGACGGGGTGAGTGGCCGCGGGGCGGTGAGGTGGCGGGCCAGGGAGCGGACGGTGACGTGCTCGAAGAGGTCCGCGACGCTGAAGCGCAGACCGAGTGCCGTGGTGCAGCGCAGGTGGAAGCGCATCAGGGCGAGACTGGAGGCACCCGCCTCGAAGAAGGTCTGGTCGGGTGCGATCGTCGACCCGGTGACCTCCTCGAAGACAGCGGTGAGGCGCTCCTCCTCGGCCGACAGGCCCGTGCGGGCGATCGCGGAACGACGTATCTCTTCCCCCGGTGCCCGCACGACCGCCTGCCGGTCCAGCTTGCCGCTGGGTGTGCGGGGGAGTCTCTCCAGTCTGCGGAAGCGGTCCACACGTACGTAGGAGGGCAGAAGGGCGGACAGGTGCGCGGTCAGGTCGTCGGCGGACGGTGCTTCGCCACGGACTTCAAGGCCTGCCGTCAGCCGGTCGCCGTCACGGGTGACGACTGCGTTGACCACCGCCGGATGGCGCAGCAGGGCTGCCTCGACGGATCCGAGTTCGAGCCGGTGCCCGCTCAGTTTGATCTGCTGGTCGTCGCGGCCCGCGTAGTGCAGCAGGCCCTCACGGTCGAAGAAAGCCCGGTCGCCGCTGCGGTAGAACAGGCCCGCGCCGGGGAGCTCGACGAAGCGGGCGTCGTCGAGTGCGGGTTCGTCGAGGTAACAGCGGGTGGTCATGGTGCCGCCGATCAGCAGCTCGCCGGTGCATCCGGTCGGGGCCGCATCGCCCTGGGCGTCCACCACATGCAGGTCCGCGCCGGCCACCGGTCGTCCGATGGCGGGCCGTTCGGGCCATTGCGCAGGATCTCCCTCCAGACACAGGGCGCTGACCACATGGGTCTCGGTCGGCCCGTAGTGGTTGAACAGGCGCGCGCCGGGGAGTCCGGCGAACCAGCGCCGGATGCTGTCGGTGCACACCAACTGCTCGCCCGCGGTGACCACTTCGCGCAGCCGGGAGGGATACCGGTTCAGGCGGACGGCGTACTCGGCGAGCAGTTGCAGGGCCACGTACGGCATGAAGATCCGCTCGGTGCCGGCGGAGTCCAGCCGGTCCAGGAGTGCGGGCGCGTCCTGACGCCACTCGGGACGTATGAGCTGGAGGGTGCCACCCGTGCAGAGTGTCCCGAAGATCTCCTGGAAGGACACGTCGAACGCCAGCATCGAGAACTGCTGGGTGGCCGCGGGGGCGGTCAGGCCGCCGGGACCTGACTGCCACCTGATCAGGTCGCACAGTGTGCGGTCGTGGATCTGCACGCCCTTGGGGACGCCCGTGGAGCCGGAGGTGAACAGTGCGTACAGGGGGCGTGCGCCGTCGTGTACCGGCGCACCGACCGTGCCTCGGTGATACGTGTGCCCGTCGTACGACGCACTTGTGCCGGCGCCCTCCTGCGGCGCCCGATCCGCCCCCGGTACGAGGAGGTGGCGCACCACACCGTCCGGGAGCAGCGTGTTCAGTGTCGCTGAGCTGTCCTGCGTGGCCAGTACGCACAGCGGGTCGATCTGTTCCAGGACGCGGCGCAGCACGTCGGCCGGGTAGGAGGGGTCGAGAGGGACGGCGGTGACGTTCAGCCTCGCCAGTGCCAGGAGCGCCACCACGTGTTCGGCGGAGGGATCCAGGTACAGGGCCGCCCGGCAGGGGCTGCCGTCGGCCGGGATCGCGTAGCGGTCGGCCAGTTCCGTGGCGAGGGCCGCGGCACGGGCGTCGAGGGCCGAGTAGCTCAGGGTGCCACCGTCGGCCGTGACCACGGCGGGGGAGTGCGGAGTGCGGGCGACCTGCCGGCCGAAGCCTTCGGCGATCGTGGTGAAGCCGGGTTCCGGGGCGGGTCCGCGCCCGTGCTCCGGGAGGGACCGCCGGTACGGCACGACGAGTTCACGAGCGGTGGAGCGGCCACCGGCCGCGAGTGCGTCCACGCCCCGCCGGAACAGTTCCGCCATCGCCTCGACGTCCTCACCGGTGAACCGGTCCTCGGCGTACTCCCACAGCACGTCGAGTCCGTCCGCGTGCTCGACCACGGAGACCGTCATCGGGCACTTGGCCTCCGGTGCCGCTAACCACAGGGGGCGTTGGGTGCAGCCGGGCAGCCGCAGCGCCCCGAAGTCGGTGTTCTCCAGGACGAACAGGAAGTCGAACGGTGTGCTGTCGCCGACGGCCTCCCAGCCGGTCAGGACGTCCGTGAGCGCCACGTCCTGGCGTCCCAGAACCTGCCCGGTGTCGCTCTTCGTGCGGGCGAGGTGAGAGCGAAGGTCCTCACCGGGCGCGACGGTCAGGGGCAGCAGCACGGTGTTCGCCATCATGCCCACGCTGTTCTCGAACTCGCGCACCGGGCGGCCCGCGGCCGGGGCGGCGATGCGCGGGCGGAGCAGACCGGTCACGCCGTACAGGCACCAGGAGAACACGCTCAGCAGGACCTGGAACCCGGTCAGTCCGAACTCGGTGCACAGCTGGTCCACCTGGGCGCGCCGAACGACGTCGAGCGACGTGTGCAGCAGGCGCGCCCGCGGTGCCGGGCCCGCGCCCTGGGCAGGCAGCGGCTCCTGCGGCTCCTCCAACCCCTGGTAGAACGCGAGGAGTTCATCGCGTTGCGCGCGGTAGGCGGTGCTCGCGAACCGGTCGCTCTGCCAGCCGGCGAAGTCCAGCGGGGTCGGAGCGGGTGCCTCGTGCCCGCCGCTTCCGGCGTAGGCGGCCGACAGGTCGTGCAGCAGGATGCTCAACGACCAGCCGTCCACGGCGATGTGGTGCAGGTGCAGCAGGAGTGTGCCGCCGCCGTCACGCGGCAGCCAGCAGGCCCGGAGCATGCGGGGGAGGGCGAGGTCGAAGGGCTCGGCGAAGAAGGTGTCGGCGAAGGCGTGTGCTTCTTCCTCGTCCCAGGTCTGCCGGCGGCCCGGCTCGTGCCAGGGGTCGTACGGCTCGCCGACGGTCTGTTCCAGGCCGTCCGGGCCGAGGCCGAAGCTCGTCCGCAGCGCCTCGTGGCGTGTCACCAGGCTGCGCAGGGCTCGCCGGAGGGCAGCGGTGTCGACCGGTCCGTCCAGGCGGAAGGCCTGGTTGACGGAGTAGGCCCGGGAGCCCGGGGCGCGGCGCTCCATCAGCCACAGCCGCTGCTGTTCGCTGGTGGCGGGCGCCGAGCGGGCACCGGAGACCACCGGTGCCGGCACAGCGCCCTCCTCGCCGGGACGGACCGTGGTGAGCGAGAGGGCGACGGCGGCCAGGTCGCCGTGGAGGACGGCCGCCTGGGTCAGCTCGCGGCCCCATCGCCGTCGTACGGCGAAGCAGAACCGAAGCGCTTTCAAGGAGTCACCGCCGCTGGCGATCCACCGGTCGCCGAGCCCGAGGCCGGTCGTGCCGAGTATCTCCTCGGCCAGTTCGACGACCTGGCGCTCCGTCTCCGTAATGGGCGGTCCGTCGGAACCGGGGGAGGCGGGCCGCCAGGGCTGGTCGGCCTGCCGCAACAGGGCGGCCTGGTCGATCTTGCCGTTGGCGTTGAGCGGAAGCTCGGCCACGAGATGGATCTGGTGGGGACGCATGTAGGCGGGCAGGTGGGCCGCCAGGTGGCTGTCGAACTCCTCGTAGGACAGCTCCTGTTGGAGGACGACGAACGCCAGCAGTTCGTTGGGCCCCTCCTGGCCCGCGCGACGCGTGCACACGTAGGCCCGCTGGACCGCCGGGTGGGTGAGAACGCGCCGCTCCACCTCGCCGGGCTCGATCCTGAAGCCACGGACCTTGACCTGGCGGTCGGTTCGTCCGACGTACTCCAGCAGACCCTCGTCGCCGGCCCGTACGAGATCGCCGGTGCGGTAGTACGGCTCCTCGCCACCGTCGAGCCACGGCAGCCGTACGAAACGCCGCTCGGTCTCCTCGGGAAGGTTGCGGTATCCGACGGCGAGTCCGGCTCCGCTCAACAGGAGTTCGCCGACCTCACCGGGCGCGGCGACCCGCTCCTGGCCCGGTACGACCAGCACCGCACCGGTCTGCGGCAGCGGCCGGCCGATCGGCACCACGTCCCCGTCGAAGTCGCGCGGGATCGGATGGCACAGGGCGAAGGTGGTGGACTCCGTCGGCCCGTAGATGTTGAACAGACGGGTGCCGCTGTCGGCATTGTCCCGGTACCAGCGGCGCATCACGTGGGGGTTGAGCTGTTCACCGCCCACAAGAACCTCGCCGACCGAGGCGAAGCAGTCAGGCACAGCCGTGACCATCGCGTTGAACAGCGCCGTGGTGACGAAGACGGTGTCCACGCGCTCGTGCCGCAGTGCCGCGGCGAGCCGCTCGGGAGTCTGCGCCTTCCCGTCGCTGAGGACCACGCAGCAGCCACCGGTCAGCAGGGGCACCCAGACTTCGAAACTCAGCGCGTCGAATGCCGGATTGGCCATGCAGGCGTAGCGCAGCCCGGGCTCGACGCGGATGTAGCCGGGTTGAGCCAGTCGCCGGACTCCTGCGTCACGGACCTCAACTCCCTTGGGCTGCCCCGTCGTTCCGGAGGTGTAGAACAGGAAGGACACCTCGCCGGGCGCGGACGGTGACCCCACGGCGGCAGCGGCATCCGGAGGTTCGGGAACTGCGGGCAGAAGGGCGTCCGCGGCGAACGCCGGCACGTCCTGCGGGAGGTCGGTGACGCTCTCGACCGTGTCGTACACCACGGCGACCGCGGCGGAGTCCCGGAGGATGAAGTGACGGCGTTCGGCGGGGCTCTGGGTGTCGAGGGGAACGACCTGCGCTCCCAGCCGCAGAATGCCCAGCATCACGCTGATCAGCCGCCACGACCGCGGCATCGCCACCGCCACCGCCTGCCCCGCGGTGATGCCCTGGCGTTCCAGCTCCTGGGCGACGGTCGCGGATGCCACGTTCAACGTCGCATAGTCGAGGCGGACTTCGCCGTCGACGACCGCCTCGGCGTGTGGTGTGCGAAGGGCTCGGCGGTGAATCTCGATGGCTGTCCCGGTCGGGGCGCTCATGTCCTCGGCCACGTCGGTGCGGGACGTTTCGACGCGCGGTTTCATCGTGCCTCCGACGTGCCTGAAGGTGCTGTGCGGGCCGTCTCGCCCTGTTCGGGGGCGGATGCCAGGCGGTGCAGTTCGGCGGTGAGGACGGCGGCGACGCGGGGCAGTTCATCGCTCTCCAACATGTCCCAGTGGCCGCAGGCAACCGGCTCGACCACGAACTCACCGCTGACGCGGTGCCGCCAGAAGGCGCGTAGACGAGCGGCAGCGTCCTCGACGTCCGCGTCCTCGTCCTCCACGGCCGTCGCCTGCATCAGCACGACGCGGGCGGGCGATTGGGGTACGGCGTAGTCGCGCCCTGTCTCGCGATGGTGGTTGTAGACGTTCAGGTACCGGGCCACCTGGTCGTCGTCGATACCTGGGTACATGCCGTTGAAGCGCACCAGCTTCTCCCGGAACTCTGCCATGCCGACCGGCGCGATCGCGGCGCGCTGCTCGTCGTCCTGGGCGCCGTGGGTGTCGAGGAGGACCACGCTCACCTTCTCGTGTCCGGCCGCCACCAGGCGGCGGCCCATCTCGTAGGCGATCAGACCGCCGTAGGAGAGTCCGCACAGCACCAGTGCCTCGTCGGCACGGGGACCGACGAGCCGCAGATACTCCTCGGCCATCGCCTCGACACCGGGCAGGGTGGACTCGCCGGGATTGATGCCGGGTGCCTGAAGTCCCACCACGCCGATGTCGTCGGCCAGTTCGGCGGACAGAGGCAGGTAGCAGAACGCGGTGCCGCCGGCGGGATGCACACACACCACGCGCTGTCGGTCGCCGCCCGCACGGAATTCGACCAGGCTGCCGGGTTCCCCGGACTGCACGGCATCCCCGCCGCCCGCGCGCACCCGCGCGGCGAGCGCCTCGATGGTGGGGTGCAGCATGACGTCCCGGACGGGCAGGGCGACGCCGAGTTCCTCCTGGACGGCGGACGCCATCTTGATCGCTGATATCGAAGTGCCGCCCAGCTCGAAGAAGTTGTCACTGATGCCGATGTCCGGGTGCAGCAGCACCCCGCGCCAGACCCGGTACAGCGCCATCTCCACCTGGTCGCGGGGCGCGGCCGTGTTGACCGGCCCCGCGCGGGTTCCTGCCGCGGTGCGCAGCACCTCTGTCCGGTCCACCTTGCCGCTGCGGTTCAACGGCAGTCGCGGGAACTCGACCACCACGGCGGGGATCATGTAGTCCGGCAGACGGTCCTTGAGGGCCGCACGCCACTCGTACGGCATCCGCGTGGCCTCGGCGTCGCATCCCACGCCGGCGATCAGGCGGGGGCCACCGGGTGTGTCGCGATCGGCCAGGACGACGGCCTCCCGGACCCCGGGGACCGCCAGCAGCGCCGCCTCGACCTCGCCGGGTTCGATGCGGAAGCCGCGCAGCTTGAGCTGGTCGTCGCGGCGGCCGACGTACTCGGCGTTGCCGTCCGGCAGCCAGCGCGCCAAGTCGCCGGTGCGGTAGAGGCGTTCACCGGGGACGAACGGGTCGGGCACGAAGAGTTCGTCGGTGAGGTCGGGGCGGTTCAGATATCCACGGGCCAGACTCGCCCCGCCGAGGTAGACCTCTCCGGTGACTCCCACGGGTACCGGGCGCATTCGGTCGTCGAGCAGGTACAGGCGTGTGTTGCGCAGTGGCCGCCCGATGGGACAGGACCGCTCGTACGGCTGCGGGTCGGTGTAGGCCGTGGCGTAGAGGGTGGCCTCGGTCGGGCCGTAGCCGAAGCAGATGCGCAGGCCGGGCAGCAGCTCACGCATGCGGTGCAGGGTGCTCTCAGGCAGGGACTCCACTCCGGTGAGGAGCTGACGCAGGTTTGATCCGGCCAGGCGTGTGGCCGGGTCCTCGCCGATCCACAGGACGTAGGAGGGGGGCAGGAACGCCTGGGTGACCTTGCGTTCGCGCATCCAGTCCAGCAACGCCCGTGGATCTCCACGGAGTTCGTCGGGGACCAGGTGGAGCACGGCACCGGTGGTCAACGGGACGAGGAGTTCGTGCACCGACGCGTCGAAGCCGATGCTCGACCAGGCCGATGACGCCTCGCCGGGGGAGTCCCCCATGAGTTCGCGCCAGTGGTCGAGGAGATTGACGACGCTGCCGTGTGTCACCGCCACGCCCTTGGGCCGGCCGGTCGATCCAGAGGTGTAGATGACGTAGGCGAGCCGAGTCAGGTCCGTGTCGATGGCCGGCGCCTCGTCGTGCGCCCCCTCTGCCTCCACCTTCGCCAGGTGCTCCCACAGCTGTCCGTGGTCGTCCGCGGTGTCCGTCCGGTCGGTCAGCACGAGGACCGGTGCGGCGTCGCTCACCATGGCAGTGAGCCGCTCCGGGGGCTGGCCGGGGTCGAGGGGCAGGTAGGCGGCTCCGGACTTGAGGATGCCGAGCACGCCGATGACGAGTTCGGCCGTACGTCCGACGTGCAGGCCCACCACTCGATCGGGACCGGCACCACGGGCGATCAGTGCATGGGCGAGACGGTTGGCCCGGCGGTCCAGGGTCGCGTAGTCCAGCTCCGCGTCACCGGCCACCACCGCACACTGCCCGGGTCGTTGGCGGACCTGCGCGGCGAAGCGCTCCAGCACGCCCTCCGATGCCGGGTCCGTCACGGTGGGCCCCGTGCTGAAGGTGGCAAGGAGTGTCCGCTGCTCGTCCTCGTCGAGCAGCGTGAGGTCGGCGATCTCGGCATCGGGCTGTTCGGTCATCAGGCGCAGCACGCGCAGGAATTGACGTATGTACCGTTCGATCGTCGTCCGGTCGAAGAGCGCCACCGCGTAGTCGATCTCCCCGGTGAGGTGCCGGCCCTCGTCGGCCAGGGCCAGGACCATGTCGAACTTCGCGGGTGTGTGGGCGGCGTCTTCCCGTAACTCGACCTCCAGACCCGGAAGTTCGAGTTCCTTCCGCATGGAGGGGACCCAGGCGAACATGGTCTGGAACAGGGCCGTGTAGGCGGGGCTCCGCGGTGGGTTGACCAGTTGGACGACTCGCTCGAAGGGGAGGTCGACGTGCTTGAGAGCGTCACGGATCGTCTGGTTCACCCGCTTCAGGGCGTCCTTGACACTGGGGGAGCCGGAGAGGTCCGCGCGCAGGGCGAGGGTGTTGACGAAGAAGCCGATCAGACCCTCGACGTCGCCGCGTCGGCGGTTCGACGTGGGAGCGCCGACCACCATGTCGTCCTGCCCGGAGAGCAGGGACAGCAGTACGGACCAGCCGGTGAGGACGGTCGCGTAGAGGGAGACATCGTTGTCAGAAGCCAAGGTGCGCAGGGCTCGTGTCAGATCCTCGTCGACGGTCACGGGCAACCGGTCGCCGTGGAAATCCTGTTCGGGTGGGCGCGGCCGATCGGTGGGCAGGGAGATCACGGTCGGGGTGCCGGCCAGTGCGGTGGTCCAGTGGTCGGCGTGCGAGGCGGGCTCGTCTCCCGACATCCAGTCCCACTGCCAGCGCGTGTAATCGCTGTACTGCCAGGTCAGTTCGGGCAGCGAGACGTCCTGCCCCTGCTGAAGCGCGGAGTACACCAGACCCAGCTCTTTGAGCAGCAGGGAGCGGGACCAGCCGTCGAAGACGATGTGATGGACCACCAGGATCAGTACGTGATGGTGCGGTTGGAGTGCTATCAGGCAGCCGCGCGCCATGGGCTCCTCGCCCAGGCGGAACGGGGCGCCCTCCACCTCTGACCGTATGCGTGTGAACCGTTCAGCCGCGTCCGGCAGCCCCGTGAGATCCTCGAAAGCCACCGGGAACCCCGTGTCCGGCGGATCGACGACTTGAAGAGCCGAACCCTCGAAGGGGACCAGCCGGGTGCGCAGGGCCTCGTGGCGGGCCGCGAGCAGATGCAGCGCCGTGATGAGCAGGTCCCGATCGAGCGGTCCCCGAATGTCGAAAGGCATCGGCTCGTTGTAGGCGGCGCTGGCGTCTCCGTCCATGCGCGCCATGACCCATAGGCGTTCCTGCGCCAGTGACAAGGGCGCGGATTTTGTCTCTTCGTCTGAATGATTACTGACTGCGATTCGGGGTAAGGACACGGATTACCCTTCACGAGAAGAGAACGCGGCGGAAATCAGGTCCGGCGTTCCCGGAGTATCAGACTGACGTCCGGAATGCGTGTGTTGCAATCAAAGTACGGTCTGAAAACAATGCTTGCGGAAGAGGCTCTTCGGCGGACCGCGGCTGGGGGACCAGCTGTCCGGCCTGGTCAACTTCCTCGTAGCGCTGCTGTGTGAACAGCATGGACAGTGGACCGTACGGGATTTCGAACCGGATCTTCGCAGGCTCGTCGGAGTCTCGCGCGAGGTTGTGGAAATCGCCACCTGTCAATCAAAACTCCGTCAAATTTGCGCGAGATGCATGCCGGGTGGCGATTGTGGATGCTTCTGTTTATTCGGCCACCCCAGCGGTGGCGCATTTCGGGTGATGCTAAATGCGCTCCGATCAGATGGTCAACCGTGACCAACGCCACATCAATTCGGTGACGGAATACTGTTTGCGCTCGACATGCGACAATAAGAGGTTTGCCAGAAGATAGCGGAAAAAATGAGGCCAATGGTTCACTTCGGTCGTGCCGCGCCCTCCTCGGGGACGGCGTATCCGGAGACGGAAGGCCGTCGAAAGATCATGGCCACGGAGTCGCCCTCGGCGAACCAGGAGTGAGCCACCCTGGCCCCGGACGACGCAATCACCCCGCCGCTCCAGCAGCACGCTGCGGCCGGGGAACTGCATGCGGAAGCGCCCTGCGACGAGAATCAGCAGAGCCGTCCGCACCTCACCCTTCACCTGCCGCGCTTGTTGCTCACCGCGTGGGTGGACACCCCATGTGACCGCGACGGCGTCACTGTGGCGGGAATCGGGGAATCGCCCTGCTCCTTGAAGTGCCCGAGTGGCCGTCCCTGGTCCACTGTCGCGTCCTTGCCCGCACCGCCTGCGTACACGCCGTCATCCATGAACCCGGGCGCCGACAATCGAGGGTGCGGTGTCCGCCGCAGTGTGATCGATGTCGGCGTGATCGGCCGCAGGCCATGTTCTCCACATGCCAAAGCCCCGGACGGGTTCACCCTGCCCGGGGCTCACTCGCCCGGATCGGTTCGAGCGCTACGGGCCGGCGTTGTTCACCGCGTCCCGTCGACCAACCGGCGCGCGGCCACCTCCGCTCCGGCGGCGCGGAACCGGCTTCCCAGGGACTTCGCACGCGCCCGGGTCTCGGGCGACAGAGCTGTCTTGAGCGCGATGCCCAGAGATCCGACGGTCGTGGTCGGAGCGTCGAGGGCCGCACCGAGGTCCAGTGCAGCCACCTGGCCGGCCCAGTACGGGTTGTCCGACAGTTGGAGAGGTATCACCACTTGCGGCGCGCCCGCCCGGGCCGCCGTCAGCGTCGTGCCCGCGCCACCGTGGTGGACGACAGCGGCCACCTTGCCGAACAGGTTCTGATGGCTGACCTCGCCGATGGCGAAGCAGTCGTCCCCGTCGTCGACGAGATCCAGGTCGGCCCAACCGCGGGACACGAGTACGCGGTGCCCCTGTGCGCGGATCGCCTCGACGGCCATGCCGCCGATGCCTTCGGCCGGGGACATACTGCCGAACCCCACATAGACCGGCGGGGTGCCCGCGTCCAGGAACCTCACCAAGTCCGCCGGGAGGGGCCGTTCGTCCGGGAGGGCCCACGCGCCGGTCTGTACGACGTCGAGGCCGGGGGTCTCCCGCCACGACCCCAGGACCGGGTCCGCCGCCAACCACGGACGGTCGGTGAGGATGTGATCGCGCACGTTGTCCACCAACGGCAGACCGAGGGCTGCCCGGTGACTGTTGAGTGCCTCGCCGAACTGCGCGTTGACTTTCTGGGCGTCCAACTCCCACAGTGTCCGGTTGTCGGCGACCTCGGGCTTCGGCCAGCCAGGCCGCGGCGGTGGCGCGTGGTGCGGCGACGGCAGGTGGACCGCCGCATAGCTCACGTACACATAGCGGATACCCGCGGCCTCGGCCACGGATCGCGCGGCGACCTGCCCCAGACCTGCCGCCAGCACCACGTCACATCCGTCGAACGCCACAGGGAAGGTGTCGAACTGCGTCTCGACCAACTCGTTCCTGTAGCGGGCCAGGTCCGTTGCCGAGGGCAGGCTCTTCCCGCGCATCAACTCCCTGACGGGTGGCCCGACCGGCACCAGCTGCACTCCGATACCCGAGAGCCGCTTGGCGAATTCCTCGTCCGGCGGGGCGCACATCCTCACCGCCGCGCCAAGCGCCCGTAGCCGCACCGCGAGTGCCACCAGCGGTTCGACGTCGCCACGTGTCCCGTATGTAGACAACAGCACCCGCATTCAGCGTCCTCTTTCGTCGAGTCTTCCCTGCGCTTGTGTCGTTTCCGCCGGAGCCCGGGGTGATGGCCGGCAGCGGCGATACGTCGGGCGTCAGGAATGATCGGCAGCAGTGTAGGTCGCCTGTCGCCCAGGGCGGGCGCCGGTCGCCTCGCGTCGTCGCGCTTGGCCGCATCGGTCAACTCGCCTATCCGTCAGCAGACTTGTGCCTTCGGGAGCTGTGCCGGTAACAGTCCTCGCGGTGGCCACGGTGCGCGTGGGGCCGGAGGTTCGACGTCGGCCGACTCTGGGCAGTCTGTGCTCGGCGAGGTGTGCAAGATCCCCCATCGTCCACACAACCGGAGTGCTACGCGATGCAGAGTTCGTCCACACCCGTACCTGATGTTTCGGTCATCCTGCCCTGCGCCGGAGACGGAACCCGTTTCGGTGCGCCCTACCCGAAGGAACTGCATTGTCTGGCTCCTGGGGTCACCGTGCTGGACCGCAGCCTGGAAGCCGTCGTCGAACTCGCCAAGAGCGGACTCAATGTGCGCCTGGTCGTCGTGTTCGGAACACACAAACTGGACACGGTGAGTTATCTCGCTCGCTATGCCGACACCTTCCAGATGGTCTTCGTCTACCAGGACGAATCGTGCGGACCTGGTCTCGACGGGGCGATCCGATCCGCCCTGCCAATGACTCAGGGGCCAGTGGCCCTCGTCCTGCCTGACATCGTTGTCGCGGGGTCGGACGCGCCGGGCAAGCTCCTTGACGCCTTACGGCAGGTGGAGGTGGCGGGCTGGAGCGTAGTGGCCGCCGAGGAGCGGGATCACGACACGTTGCGGCAGATGGGTGCGTTGGCCGTGGTCGAGACGGGAGGCGTCCTGACCGTGGGGGCGGCCACCGACAAGCCGGCGGATCCCTCGGGCTTCAACGCGTTCTGGGGCATGGTGGCCGTCACCGAGCGCGAGGCGCACAAGCTGCCCGACGTCATGGCCATGGGAACGGCCAACCCGTTGGTCGGCGCTGTCGCTCTCATGGTGGAGGGGATCGTCAACTACAACACCCCCGCAGGTCCTGACAGCGGTCATCGCCCTCTCACCAGCCCGGTGACCCCGTCCTGCCCGGGCTTGCCGTGACAGCTGACCGGACGACCGGGCCTCCGTCTAGGAAGCGGCTGTGAGCAGGTTCTTCTCCAGGATCACCGGCAGTGACAGGGTTCGGTAGCCGACCGAGGCGAACAGGACGGTGATCCGGTTGTCCTCCTCGCTGAGGACCTCGCCGTCACCCCACTGCGGGTGGTGGACCGCGGTGCCGGGCGGAAACGGGTGGTCGTGGCGCGTGGGTGAGGCGGTCCGGGGGCGGGACATGCCGGGGACGGCGCCGACTGCGGCTTCGGGGCCGGTGGGCCGCTGTTCGCATCGGTCGCAGTTGCCGCAGGGGGAGTTGAGGCGCTCGCCGAAGTAGCCGAGCAGGAAACGCCGTCGGCAGCCGGTGGTCTCGGCCAGGCCGCGCATCATGTCGACCCGGGAGCGTTCCATGCTCTCGTGCGCGGTGCCCAACTCCACGGCCCGCGTGGCGGTTTCCTCCGCATCGGCCCCGGGGACCGGGGCCACCTTTCCGCGTTCCGTGGTGAGGGCTCCGGCACTCTCCAGGAGGTTGAGGACGGCGGTCAGCCGGCTGGCGGACAGGCCGGTCTCTTCCTGGAGTTCCGTCGGTGTCACGGGGGTCGCACGGTCCCGTACGAGGCGGGAGACGTTGGCGATGGTGTCCGCGTCTGGGCGGCCGGTGGAGAAGAACTTCTGCAGGCCCAGGTCCTCGACGCGGTAGTGCAGGATGGCCCGGGACGGCTCGCCGTCCCGGCCTGCCCGGCCTATCTCCTGGTAGTAGGCGTCGAGGGACCCGGGCACCGAGGCGTGCAGTACGAACCGTACGTCGGGTTTGTCGATGCCCATGCCGAATGCCGAGGTGGCCACCACCACGTCCAACTCGCCGCCGAGAAAGCGGTCATGGACCGCGCTGCGGTCGGCCGACCGGCTGCCCGCGTGGTAGGCGGCGGCGCTCAGGCCGAGTTCGCTCAGCTCGGCGGCGTACGCATCGGCGTCCTTGCGGGTGGCGACGTAGACGATGCCCGGCTTGGGCTCGGCCGCAGCCCGCTCCACCACGGCGCGCCGCTTGGCCGCGTTGTCCAGGAAGTGGGTGACCTCCAGGCGGATGTTGGGCCGGTCGAACCCGGCCACCACCTCGTGGGCCTTGCGCATGCCGAGCTGCTCGACGATGTCGGCGCGCACCGGTGCGGCGGCGCTGGCGGTGAGGGCGAGGATGGGAGGGCGCCCGATGCTCTCGGCGGCCTGCCGGAGCCTGAGGTAGTCCGGCCGGAAGTCGTGGCCCCAGGAGGACACGCACTGCGCCTCGTCCACGACGAAGAGGGACGGTCTCAGCGCGGCCAGCCGCTCCAGCACGTCCTGCTTGGCGAGCTGTTCCGGGGCGAGGAAGAGAAACCGGGCCGTTCCGTCGCTCACGCTCTCCCATGCCTGCTCGTTCTGCGTCCTGGACATCGACGAGTTGACGGCGACGGCGGTCTGGCCGCTGTTCCGCAGCAGTCCGGCGATCTGGTCCCGCTGGAGAGCGATCAACGGTGACACGACGAGCGTCGGACCGGGGAGCAGCATGCCCGGCACCTGGTACACCGCCGACTTGCCCGAGCCGGTCGGCATCACCACCATGGCGTCCCTGCGGCGCATGACCGCTTTCATCGCGGTGAGCTGGCCGGGACGCAACTCGTCCCATCCGAAGGCCACCCGCGCGGCTCTGCGGAGACGGCGGGCGACGAACAGGCTGATCGGCAAAGGGACTCCCGAAGCGGTTGCGCGCGACCGGGACGGAACCGGACGGGCGGTGGTGGGTCTAGTGCCCGCCCCGGCCCGAAGCAGTCCGATCGCCAGGCGCGGACTGCGACGGCACGGTCGCGGCAGGCCCGCGAGCGTCACGACTGCCTTGAGGGGCTCTTGCCTCGACCGTGCTGCCGGCACGGCCAGCACGTCCTTGCCCATCTGCGCGACGCAAGGAGCCCCGGCTGCAGCTTGCGTAGACCGCGCGGGAACGGCTTCTCGCCCTGGCGCGGGGCTGGTACGAGACGCGGGGCTCGTACGAGAGGGGCGCGGTCGAGGAGTTGCGGCGCAGGACGGGCGCGCCGGCCCGGCGCTGTCTGAGGGTGCCAGGTATCCCTCACACACTGTGCCGCACCGGTTCTAGCTGCAGGTCCGGTAGTTGTAGCCCGCGATACGTCCGCTTTCGGTGCCGTCGGTGAAGTGGTAATAGCCGTCGCTGCCACGCGAGAGATAGATGCGGTTGCTGATGCTGATGTAGTAGGACACGGTGGTGCCGGTCGTCCCGCCGGCGGAGTTGCGCAGCCAGGTGCCGGCCTTGGTCCAGGTGTTCTCCCTGCGGGGTAGCCGGCGAGACCGTACAGCGCGAGCGCACACTGCCCCCGTGCGGCAAGGGAGTCGGCGTCCTCGGTGCCCGAGGCTGTGGATACATCGGTGAGGAGCTGCTCGTTACCCAAACGTCCCGTGGCTGTGCATCTTCCGGAGCGGTACAGGCCAGTCGACCCGCGCGGTCGGCATCGGTGGTTGTGGTGCTTGTTGCTCAACTTTTCTGGGGCCCTCCCACGTCAGCGGGAGGGCCCCAGTAGGGTTGAGCACGCAGCCTTCCGGTCGCCGCCGGCAGCCCGACGGCGGCGGCCGGCTCCCGCGACCGGTCTGGCCGGCGCGGGAGTGAAGCGGGCACCACGGCTGCTGGTCCGAACCGGAACGCCCTGGCGACAGCCGGGCCATGGGCCTGCTGCAGGTGTTCACTGGGTCCCCCGGAAACGGGGCCGCGGCGCGGGAACGACGGCGAATGCCCGTGGTGCCGTGGCCTGCGGCAGGCCGACGCCCGGCCGCCGGAGTGCTGCCCTGCCGCGACGGGCCAGGCCGAAGAGCCCGGGCCGGTCCTGGCACTCATGATCTGTTACGAGTCCTACGCGAATGGTGCACAGATTGCTTGCGCCGCAACACCTCCGACCGGCAGGCCGGTCATTTGTACGGTCGCGCCGCCCAGATACGGTTGCACCCAGCGAAGGAACGACCTACCCGAGTCAGAGAGGCTGCCACCTCCACCCACTCCATGCGCCACTCGGCCTCCGGGGCAACCGACGGCCACGGATGAGCCGTTCGCTACGTTCGAAGCTGTTGTGGTGTTCGCTAGCGGAGCTGCGCAGATTGCTATTGCGGTCACTCGCCAAGGTGCTCCGTACGGCCGGTACTCTCGTCCGGTAGCGCGAGCGATATCGCGAGGACCCGATGAACGGGCAAGCTGAATCCCTATCTCGCCGGATGAGTCACTGACGTTTGCGCCAGTGCCAAGAACCCTCAAGTCACCAGGGCAATTAACTAATACCTGCTGGAACTGTTGAGACTGGTTAGAGGGAGTACGGTTGTTGACGATGACATACCCGTCTGGCCGGTCTGCATCCGGTGCGCAAACTGCGTAAGCCCACATGTACCACGCCCCGTTGAACCCCGGAGGTGCAGCCGCCGCAGCGAAGTAGAAGTCCTCTGCTGGCGTGTGAGACGGGATCAAGTGTGTCAGCATAATCACCTGCTGGTCACCCTCGTTGAGTGTCGCAGCTCCCCCGCCTACCACAAACTGTCCGTCTGGGCAGTGCGCCTCAGCCCCCTTGGTCCGTTCTGTGTTCCAAGAGGTTGGAGGAGATTGAACCACGGTTGTTTGCAATGCCGCAGCTGGAGCGGGAATCGCTAACTGCACTACAACCATGCCAGCGAGCAAGGTTAAGATCGCCGCCACTTTGGTCCACTTCCCCGCTGATGCTTCTCTCAAGAAAATCGCCTTCTCCAGAGTGTTGTGTTGCGCGAGACTCGATGAGAGGCAGAAACTGCTGGATGATTTCCGCAATGTTGTCAACTGATTGGTGCTGAGCATTACGGAACCTTGCGATAGCTCTACGTGTTCAGCATGAGACGGCGACATTCACACAAGCGAGAATGAAACCACCGAGTGCGCCCGCAGGGCCACCAATGACGGCACCTACGGTGATGGATGCCAAGCCGTTCACGAATGCAGCATCGCAGCCGTTCATACCCCTAGGGGTTATGCCGTCGCCGGTGATCCCCATGCGACGTTGCAGAATGTCCGCAACGCTGTTTGAAACTTGCCGACTCTGTGCCGTTGAGATCTCGGCACCGCCAAGATCAAGAAGAGGAGTCATGCCGCTCTTCTCCAGGTTGGCGAGAGTCTCGTTCAAGTGCTCAACGAGTACAGCGCTCCTGGCTTAGCGAGGCTCAGGAATTGCCACGGCCACACGCGAGCGCAACACCTCGACTACCGCAATGATCCCATTGGTCACTTTCTTTTCCATGGCAACCTTCCGTTGCCGTTGCCGCTGCACGAAATCGATCAGAGCGGCTACCTGCCTCTGAAAGTGGTGAGCGTGAGCACAACGTACTCCGATTTCCGAATCCGCGTCAGTGCTACAGCTTCATGCAATTGGTTCTGTCGGTAGTTGGTGACGTCAGTTGTTCGTGAAAGCTGACGGCACCAGGTGATGGCCCAGAAAGATGTTCGCGAATTCTGACGTCACCATCGGGGTTGCGGTGTCAAGCTGGATGTGCTCAGTAAAGGAGCACCCCCGATGCCGCCTGGCCAGTCGAAGTTCGAGTTGTACGCCGCGCTGCGGCGCGACTCCCGCGATGGCATGTCGGACCGGGCGTTGCAGTGCAAGTACGGCGTCACCTGGAGCACTGTCAACAAGGCCCTGACCTCGGCTTGGCCACAGCCACGCACGACAACCGCTTCGGCGCGGCCGTCGAAGCTTGATCCGTTCACGCTGCTGATCGACGAGATCCTGCTCATTGATCTGGACGCGACCAGGAAACAGCGCCACACCGTCCCCCCGGATCTACCGCCGTCTGATCGACGAGCACTCCTCGTCCGAGGCGTTGCGTTGACCACTTGAACCCGCACCGATGAGAGGGCGCAAGCGTCCTGCGAGCAACCGCGCGGTCCGGCCAGGGACTGAGAGTCCGGTGTTCATACCTTGCTCGCGACCACCATGTAGTTCTCGGCCTCAAGATCGAACGTGCTCAGTTCCGTTTGGAGTCCGACCCGGTGCAGCTCGACTTCGAGTTCCTCGTACCGGTAGGGCCAGCAGGACAGCAGTTCCGAGCGGACAAGGACCAACCCGGTCACATCAACTTGCGCGATCGCAATCTCGATGTGGTGCTCCTTCTCCCAATGCGGCGCAATCTCCCAGCGGTAGACCACGACGGCATCGCGACCGTTCCGGCGGACGAGTCGGTCACTGATCTCCAGCCGGGAACCTCTGGCCCTCACGAGTTCCCAAGTGCGGGATGTGAGTACCAAGCGCCCGCCGGGGCGCAGAAGCCGTGACATCGACTCCAGAGCAGCACCCCTGCCTGTCGCGCCCGCGGCATGGTGAAGCGAGTTGCCAACGCAGAACACCATGTCGAACGTGTTGTCCTGGAAATGGTCGGGCAACTCTTCCCAGTTCGCCCGTACGGCCCGGACGGAGGCCCCGAACTCCTCAGACAACTCTACAGTCCGACGAACCATCGCCTCGCTGGCGTCAGTTGCGACAACCTGCATGCCACGACCGGCGAGGCCAACCGCCAACTGTCCGGTTCCGCACGAACAGTCGAGGACGTGAGCGTTCGACGGCAGGAGTTTGAGGACGTCGTCGAACGACGCAGCGAACTCGGCTGGAGGCAACTTTGCATCCGAGATGAGCCATTCGTACACCTCGGCAAGCACGTCATAGCCTGTCACAACCACTACCTCCGTCACGCGGCAGACTCACGGTAGGACGTCAGTCCATCAGCGGAGCAAGCCGGGCACCAATGGTTTTCGCAAGGATGGCTCTGACGGTGTTTGTGGGTTGTCAATTGTCCGTCTGAGTGGATGTCACCGGCTGGTAGCTGGGAAGTTGTTCGTGAGAAGTAGTGTCACTCGCGGAGTTGCGGTGGCAAGGTGAATGTGCTCAGTGAGGGTTTTCAGTGGGCGGTTCGTGAGTTGATGTCCGTTCCGGACTTGGTTACTGCTTCTTGCTGAAGATGCCGGGCTCGGCCTCGGTGAGGATTCCTAAGGCTTGTCCCGTAACTGATCTTCGAGTCGGTGCGGACGCGGTCTGGTGTGTCCGGCCCACTCGTTCATCCAGCAGGGGCGAGGTTGTGCAGGCGGGCGATGCCATTCATGGCGTGGTGAACGCCCTCGCCCCTGAGACGGCAGTCGCGCAGGATCTTCCAGGACTTCATGCGGGCGAAGACATGCTCGACGCGGGCGCGGACCCGTTTGTGCGACTTGTTGTGTTCCTGCTTCCAGATGGAGAGTTCTTCGCCTTTGCGGTGCCGGTGGGGCATCACCAGGCCGGTGCCCGGGTAGCCGCCGTCGGCGATCGTCGTGGTGTTGCCGACGGCGGCCTTGGCCCCGGATTCCTCCCATGCCTTGCAGTCGTTGCGGTTGCCGGGAAGCGGCTGGCCAACGACGACGACCAGGCGGCTGTCGGCGTCGATGACGACCTGGTGGTTGGTGGAGTAGCGGTAATTCTTGGACTGCTCGGCCACCGTGTGGTCGCGGGTGGGGACCAAGGTGCCGTCCACAATGAGCACGGTGTCCTTACGGAACCGTCTACGGGGCCGGAGCGCGAGAAGAGGGCCGAGGTGGCCGATAATGCGGCCGGCTGCGGACTTCGAGACGCCGAACAGCGGGGCAAGCTGGCGCAGCGTCAAGTTCGTGCGCCAGTACGCCGTGACCAGCAGCACCCGGTCTTCCAGCGGCAGGCTCCACGGCCGGCCCCGGCGGACCGCGTCTCCTCCGTCGCGCCGCAGAGTGGTCATCAACTTGCCAAAACAGCGAGGACTCAGCCCAGTGAACGGGGCTATCCAGGACGGCTCCGATGCCGTGATCACACCCACCACGCCGGGATCATCACATCAGACCAGCCCGACGCCGAGACGATCGCTGCAGCTACGCTTCCATCGGGCAGCCGATGTTGAGCAAAACCGGGGGAGATCGTGAACCGACCGCTGCTGTTCCTCGACGTGGACGGGCCACTCAACCCCTATGCGGCCAAGCCGGAGAAACGCCCCGACGGCTACACCACACTCAGAGTGCGCCAGGACAGCGGAACTCCAGACGAACGCAGAGAACTCTCGGCCCGGCGGCGGCCCTTGCGGGTCTGGCTCAACCCCGAACACGGGCGGCCCCTGCTCCAGCTCGGCTACGAGCTGTGCTGGGCCACCACATGGATGGACGAAGCCAATCGGTGGATCGCCCCGGTGCTCGGCCTTCCCGAACTCCCTTTCGTCGACTTCGGCAACGCCTTGCTTCAAGAACGCCCCGACGGGGTCCACTGGAAGACCGGCTCCCTGGTGGACTACGCCAACGGCCGTCCCTTCGCCTGGGTGGACGACGAACAGAGCGATCTGGACCAGGCATACGTGACCACCCACCACCGCGGGCCTGGGCTTCTGCACCACGTCAACCCGCGAATCGGTCTGCGCGAGGACGACTTCCGCACGCTCGCCGACTTCGCCGGATCTCTGGACACTCCACGAGCCACCGACTGAGCACGTCGCCAGTCCTTCAGACAGCTCCGTGCTCGGTTCCGCGATCATTGCGGGACAACCGTTAAAGGGTGTTGCACAAGGCGTTGAGCTGGGCATCTCCCTTGTATGGCTGGGGTTTTACGTGCTGAGCGGGTGTGGGTGGAGACGTTCACGGGGCTGCGGTTGACGCAGTTTCTGGCTCTGTTGAAGGTGGTGCGGGAGCGGGGCGGTGACGGCACGCTGCGCGGCCGGCCGTGGTCGCTGCCGCTGGCCGAGCGGGTACTGATCGTTGCCGTGTACTACCGCACGAACCTGACGATGCGGCAGCTGGGTCCGCTGTTCGGCGTCTCGTCCTCCACGGTCTGCCGGGTCATCCAGCGGCTGGGTCCGCTGCTGGCGGTGGAGCCCGTCTCGAGCGCGGCCGATGTGGCGGACCGGTTGTGGATCGTGGACGGCACCCTGGTCCCAGTCCGCGACCGGCACGTCGGCTCATCGTCACGCAACTACCGGTTCTCGGCGAACGTGCAGGTCATCGTCGATGCCGACACCCGCCTTGTGATCGCCGCCGCTCACCCGGTGCCCGGCACCACCGCGGACGCGCACGCCTGGCGGGCCTCCGGCTTGGCCGAACACTGCCAGGGCGTGACCGTCCTGGGCGACGGTGCCTACCTCAACTGCGGGATGGTCGTGCCCCACCGCAAACGGCCTCACAGGCCCCTGCTGCCAGGCGAGGAGGACGACAACGCCGCCCACCGCAAGGTCCGCGCGCGGGTGGAGCATGTGATCGGCCGGATGAAGAACTACAAGATCCTCCGCGACTGCCGGCAACGCGGCGACGGCCTCCATCACGCGGTCCAGGCCGTCGCCCACATGCACAACCTCGCCCTCGCGTCATGACCAGAAGACCGCGATCACGGGCTCTGGCCTGCCCGAACACGGCCTTGTGCAACACCCTTTAGTGTGACCAGGCGTTTCATCTTGGCTCGGGTGCGTTCGATGTGTTTCGGCAGGAGCTCGAAGTCAAGGGTCTGGCAGATGTCGCGGGCCCTCAGTGGGCCGGTGGTGTCGTTGAAGACGGCGAGGATGCGCGGGTAGGTCCGGGTGCTCGGGCAGCTCCAGACTCCCTGATGGGTCGGGGCTCTGGACCGGGATTCGGTCGGCGAGGCCGGTGATGGTCGTGCGGGTGATGGCGAGGTGTTCCAGACGCAGTTCGGCCTCTTGGAGCTGGGTCTGAAGGGTGTCGATCTGGGTGCGGAGATCGCCGGCCAGGGCCCGGGCTGCGTCTTCCTGAAGGTCGAGCGCTTGGAGGGGGGCTGAGGTTCATGCGCCGACCATCTGCGGATCGCGCCAGGTGAGCTTGCTCGCGTCGGTGAGCCGACGGGCCATGACGTGGGTCATGGCCCAGTAGACGCGTGAGGTGGAGGAGGCCGGGCGGTGTTCGTAGTCGCGGACCAGGCGCGGTGCAGTATCAGGGTCCCGAACGTCTGCTCGACTCGCCACCGTTTCGGCTGCGGAACGAATCCCCGCTCCTCAGGGTTGCGCCGGACGATCTTGACGTCGATGCCGAGGGCGGCCCCGTGTGTGACGACCTGGTTCTTGAAGCCCTGGTCGACCAGGGCCTTGCTTACCGAGCCGCCAGCCCCGACGGCGACTTGGTCGAGCAGAGCGATGCCGGCGGCGTTGTCGTGGACACTCGCGGCCACCACGGTGACGGCGATGACCAGGCCGAGGACGTCCACGGCCAGTCCCCGCTTGCGGCCAGGCATCCGTTTCGCGGCGTCTTTGCCAGTCGTGACCGCGGGGACCCCGGTGGCAGCCCGGACACTCTGGGTGTCCAGGATCACCAGGGTCGGGTCCTCTAATCGCCGGTTCCTCTCCCGCACCTGGCAGCGCAGGAGTTCATGGATCTGCTGGTCGGTGCCGTCGTCCCGCCAGGCGGCGAAGTAGTAGTACGTCGCGCTCTTCGGCGGCAGATCGTTCGGCAACAGGGCCCACTGACAGCCGGTCCGGGACTGGTAGAGGATCGAGTTCACGATCTCCCGCATCGGATAGCGGCCCTGGTGGCCGCTCACGGAACGGTGCCGGTTCCAGGCCGTGAGCACCGGCTCGATCAACACCCACTGCTCGTCGGACAAGTCGCTCTGGTACGGCTTGCGTTCACTCATCCAACCGATCCCAGCAGACCACCGGCACCGGACCGGAACGTTCCGGCTTCGCCCACACCATCAGGCGACACCAGAACCACTCATAGATTCACGAACCGCCCACTCAGAGTGGCCCCCGGACGGGTGACGGCGGGACCGTAAAGCAACGGACAGGGTCCCCGTGCCGTTGAGAGAGGTGTCTAGGGCTCAACTCTCCAGCTAAGGAACCCTGTTGGTCCCGTATCCTGCCGCACTCGACCTGCCGCACGCACTCGTGGAGTGGGTGACGATGGTGATCGTCACCCGTGAGGGTGACCGGCGCTGCAAACTCCGGCCGTCCGAGCGTGCGGTGATCGCTCTGGCATACCTGCGCCGGCACGACCCTCTGGCTCAGCTCGCCGCAGGTTTCCGTATCTCCGTCGGCACCGCCCACGCGTACGTCACCACCGTCGTCGAGCACCTGGCCGACATGGCGCCGGGTCTGCTGAAGGTCCTGCGCGAGACAGACCCCGACTACGTTCTCGTGGACGGCACGCTCGCCGAGTGCGACCGGGTCGGCGACGGGCGCGCAGACTATTCGACGAAGCACAAGCGGCACGGTGTGAACGTGCAGGTCATCACGGACCCGGCCGGTCGCACGCTATGGCTCTCACCCGCCCTGCCCGGCCGCACACACGACCTGACCGCCGCCCGCACCCACAAGATCATCAGGATCTGCGAGCGCCAAGGCGTCCCCGTCCTCGCCGACATGACCTACATCGGCGCGGGCGAGTGGGTCACCACCCCCAAACGCCGACCGCCCCAAGGTGAACTCACCACCACCGAGCGGACGGTCAACCGGGCGCTGTCCGCCGCTCGCGTACCCGTCGAACGAGGAATCGCCCGCCTCAAATCCTGGCGAATCTTCCGCAGAGCCCGATGCAGCCCGAACCGCATGACGTCAATCGCCAAGGCCGTCCTCACCCTGGAGCGGCACCGCTGAAAACCCTCAGTGAAGGGCACCGCCGATGCCGCCTGGTCAGTCGAAGGTCGAGTCGACCGGGCGTGCCCGCCCGCTGTGGGAGTCGCCGTCCTCAGCCCGCACCACCGCCGTTCTCAACACGGAGTCCGACCATGGAGAACGCTCTTGGGCACCGTAGGAGTGCAGCGCCATGTCGAGCCCGTGCGACGTGTACTCATGCATCAGCAACACCCGCATGCCCTGCCGCGCCAAGCGGCCTCGATCTGCACCGCAAGGGTGCCGAGCTCGTAGCGGTCCTCCAGCAGGAACTGCACCGTGCGCCCGTTGCGTGACGGCGAGGTCGTGCCACGGACCTGGGTGTAGCGGACGCCAGCCGCCTGCTGTGCTTGGGGGGGCTCGGGCCTTGGGGCCGCTCGCACCGGACTTGGTCATTTCGCCTGGTGCACGACCGGTGCGGGGTGCCGCACGCAGGCTCGCGGCGTGCGCATCCTGCGGCCGCCCAACCATAGCGGCACAGCAGATCAACGAGTCGGCACGACACCGCACCTGACGAAGCAATCAGGAGGACCCGCCCAAGGGCCCTTGGGCG
>NZ_LIQZ01000370.1:0-12388 GCF_001418655.1 Streptomyces phaeochromogenes
AGATGGGTATAAGGGACAGTCCCCCGTCCCTCCACCTGCCCTTCCTCCGAGAGCCGCCGGTACGCCTCGGTCACCACCCCGCGCGAGACGCGCAACTCCGCGGCGAGCACCCGAGTCGCCGGAAGCCGGCTGCCGACCGGCAACCGACCGTCGGCGACGGCCTGCCGCAACTGCCCGGCCAGCCACTCGGCCCGCCCGCCGAACGGCGCCTCGCGCACATCGAGTTGGAGAAAGTCGGAGCCGGAGACGACCGGACCGGAAGCAGACCCCGAACCGGAACCGGGGCTGACCGAACCCGAACCCGAGCCCAACTCCGAAGCCCCGCCTATGGCCCCTTCAACAGCAGCCTCTTTGGACCTGTCCACAGGACCATTCTCGGACGAGGCTCGCAGTCATGACCACAAGCGCCAACCTCACCGACTACGTCCACGGCTACTCCCCCCACGAGTCCCGCCGTCTCGGCGACCAGGCCGACACCCTCGCGTCCCTCCTCCACTTCGGCACGTCCTACCCCGGAGGCAGCAAGGTCCTGGAGGTGGGCTGCGGGGTGGGCGCCCAGACGGTGCACCTGGTCGCGGCGAGCCCGGAGGCCCGCTTCGCGGCGGTGGACATCTCGGCCGCCTCGCTGGCCCAGGCCCGCGCCCGCGTCACGGCCCAGGCCCCGGACGCCCTGGTCACCTGGCACCGGGCCGACCTCTTCGAACTCCCCTTCAAGGACGCCGAGTTCGACCATGTCTTCGTCTGTTTCGTGCTTGAGCACCTGCCCGACCCGCGGCGGGCTCTCACGGCACTGCGCCGCGTCCTGCGCCCCGGCGGCACCCTCACCGTCATCGAGGGCGACCACGGCTCGACGTTCTTCCACCCCGAAAGCGCGTACGCCCACGCCGCCATCGACTGCCAGGTCCGACTCCAGCAGGCGGCGGGCGGAAACGCCCTGCTGGGCCGTCAACTGCACCCGCTTCTCACCGCCGCCGGGTACGAACACGTCGACGTCCGTCCCCTGCCGGTCTACGCCGACAGCTCCCGCCCGGCCCTGGTCGAGGGCTTCACCCGCAACACCTTCATCGCGATGATCGAGTCCGTACGGGAGGACGCCCTGGCCGGGGGCCTCATGACCCCGGCGGACTGGGACCACGGCCTGGCGGACCTGCGCCGCACGGCGGACCCGGACGGCACGTTCCACTACACGTTCTTCAAGGCCGTGGCCGTGAACGCAGCCTCAAGGAACCCCTCGAACGCGGCCGTGAACCCCTGACGTCAGATGACGCCAGATGTCGTCAGACCAGCCGTCGCGCCGTCGCCCACCGCGTCAGCTCATGCCGGTTCGACAGCTGCAGCTTCCTCAGGACCGCCGAGACATGGGACTCGACCGTCTTGACGGAGATGAACAGCTGCTTGGCGATCTCCTTGTACGCGTACCCGCGGGCGATGAGGCGCAGGACCTCGCGCTCGCGCTGGGTGAGGCGGTCCAGGTCCTCGTCGACGGGCGGGGCGTCGGTGGAGGCGAAGGCGTCGAGGACGAAGCCGGCCAGGCGGGGCGAGAAGACCGCGTCGCCGTCCTGGACGCGGAAGATGGAGTCGACGAGGTCCGTGCCGGTGATCGTCTTCGTGACGTAGCCACGGGCGCCGCCGCGGATCACACCGATGACGTCCTCCGCGGCGTCCGACACGGACAGCGCGAGGAACCGCACCGGCTGCTCGGCGTCGGCCATCAACGGCGAGCAGCGGCGCAGGACTTCGACCCCGCCGCCGCCCGGCAGGTGCACGTCGAGGAGGACGACCTCGGGCCGGGTCGCCGTGATGACCGTGACGGCCTGGTCGACGTCGGCGGCCTCGCCGACCACCTCGACGCCGGTCCGCTCGGTCTGCCCGATCTCCGCCTGGACCCCCGTTCGGAACATGCGGTGGTCGTCGACGAGGACCACGCGCACGTGTCGCCCGGGCGCGGAGCCCGCCGGATCGGGGGCGCCCGCAGGGTCGTTGGCGGTAGTGGCTCCGGACGGCGCGCCGGCTCCGGCCGAACCTGCCGCACCGGTCGCCGCGGCAGGGCCGCCGGCCGTGCCCGCGCCGGTCGTGCCGGCGTCCGGCTCGACCGCTCCGGTCGGTTCGTTCGCGTCGCTCATGTCTCCGCCCTCTCCATCTCCAGCTCGACCTCCGTGCCGCCGTCCGGCACCGCGCGCAGCCGCGCCGTACCGCCGTTGCGCTCCATGCGGCCGATGATCGATTCTCTGACGCCCATGCGGTCGTTGGGTATCGAATCCAGGTCGAAGCCCGGACCGCGGTCGCGGACCGACACGAAGACGGTCCTCCCCTCGACCTCGGCGAAGACCTGCACCGCGCCGCCCTCGCCACCGTACTTGGCCGCGTTCACCATGGCTTCCCTCGCGGCCTGCATCTGGGCGCCGATCCGGTCGTCGAGCGGGCAGTCACCGACGACCACGACCTCGATGGGGACGCCGTGCTTGTCCTCCACCTCGGCGGCGTTGCGCTTCACGGCCTCCGCGAGCGTGCCGGGCTCGTCGTCCTCGTCCTTGCCGGTGCCCTCGGGCTTGTAGAGCCAGTTGCGCAGGTCGCGCTCCTGGGCGCGGGCGAGGCGTCGGACCTCGTTCGCGTTCTCGGCGTTCCGCTGTATCAGCGTCAGGGTGTGCAGCACCGAGTCGTGGACGTGGGCGGCGACCTCCGCGCGCTCCTGGGCGCGGATGCGCATCAGGCGCTCCTCGGAGAGGTCCTGGGTCATGCGGACGAGATACGGGCCGGCGAGCAGCGCTATGCCGACGAGGACCGCGAGCGCGGCCTGGAGGACCGAGCCGAGGTGGGCCGCGGAGCCCTGCAGGACGAAGATCGCGGAGACGCCGGTGGCGACGAGCAGGACGCCGGCCGCGGAGCGGAGCAGGGTGATCGTGCGCTTGCGGCGGCCGACCTCCATCCAGCGGGCCCGCCGCGCGTTGTCCGCCTGGCGCCAGACCAGGGCGACGCCCGCGCCCACGAGGACGGTGGGCCAGAGGTAGGCCTTGGCTCCGCCGCTCAGGTCCACATTGCCGACGAAGATCAGGGCCACCACGACCATGGCGAGCAGCGCGACGATCTGGCCCTTGTCGGGCTTGCGGGCGACGAGTCTGCGGCGGCCGTCCGGCGCGGTCTCGGTGGCGAGGGCGGGGGGCCGCTCGGCGTCCACACCGCCGATGCCGAGCGGGACGAAGAACCAGAACGCCGCGTACAGCAACGCGCCGAGGCCGTCCGCCATCATCAGGCCGACGAAGACCAGCCGCACCCAGATCACGGGCAGCCCGAGATGGCCCGCGAGCCCCCGCGCCACCCCTCCGAGCCAGCGTCCGTCACTGCTGCGGTAGAGCTTGCGCGGCGGCCGCGGGTCCTCGACGGTCAGGGTTGCGGCTTCCGGCATGCCATCGATGTTCACATGCCGGGCGGCGCCGGGCATCAGGGTCGACCCCCTAGACTCCCCTGATCTTCGAATCGGCCCGGGGGTCTCCTCCGACTCGGCCCGGGGGTCTCGCCCGGATCGGCACGGAGCCCCTCGGTGATCACCGCGTGAGGGTCCGGCCCAGGGTCGATTTCAGGGTTCGGCCAGGGTCGTACCGACTCCCGTCCGGCCGTCGCGGCCGTCACCATGGACACATGACAGATCACCAGCACGCCGCGCCGGGTCCGGGACCCGGCTCCGGCCCGGCCGGGAGCGGAATCCCGGGGGCGGAGCCGCAGGACACCGTGCCCGCGGCGGGCGCCCGGACGACCGCGGGTGAGGAGCCGCGCACGCCCAGGGAGCCGCGCACGCCGGGGAGTCCGGTCCCGCCCGGGGAGCCCGGTGAGCCAGAGGTCCCGCGGAAGTTCCGCCGCGACCCACGGCACAAGATGCTGGGCGGTGTGTGCGCGGGGCTCGGGCGGCACTGCGACATGGACCCGGTGATCTTCCGGATCGTGCTCGCCGTGCTCTCGGCGACCGGCGGCCTCGGCCTCATCTTCTACGGCTTCGCCTGGCTCTTCGTCCCGAACGACGACGAGGACGAGAACGAGGTGCGCAAGCTCCTCACCGGCCGCGTCGACGGCCAGGCGCTGGCGGGCGTGCTCTTCGCGCTGGTCGGCTGCGGTGTGTTCCTCTCCATGCTGACCAACAGCGGCGTGCTGACGTTCGCGACGACGCTCTCGCTGCTCCTCGCGGGCGCCGGGTACTGGTCGCGGCAGCGCGCCACGGAGGACCCGGACCCGCTCGCCGCGCAGGCCGTCGCCGACGCGCCGCCGGAGGCGCAGGCACCGCCCGTCCCCGCCTCGTTCCCCTCCTGGTGGCGCGAGCCCATCGTCAAGGACGGCACGTATGTGGGCGGCACGGGCTATCTGTGGGGCCCCAAGGACGTGCGCGAGCGCGACATCGCGGCGGCGATCACCATCGCGCACGGCGGAGGCCACGGCCGGGACATACGGACCCGGGCGCCCAAGCCGCCAGGACCCCGCTCGATCGGCGGCCGGGTGTTCCTGTTCGCACTCCTCGCGGGCCTGCTCGGTACGCGCCTGACCTGGGACGACCGCGCACTGGGCGACAGCCTGCAGACCGGCCTGGCCTGCGCGCTCGGCGTGCTCGGCCTGGGCATAGCGGTCAGCGCGTTCCGGGGTCGCACCGGAGCGGGGTCGATCTTCCTCGCCATCGTCACGGCGGGCCTGCTGGCGTGCTCGGCGGCCCTGCCGAAGGACATCAGCACCCACTGGGTGCGTACGGACTGGAAACCTGCCACGGCAGCCGCCGTACGGGAGCACTACAACCTCGGCACCGGCGTCGGCACGCTCGATCTCAGCCGGATCGACCTCGCCGAGGGCCGGACGGTGACGACGAACGCCGAGGTGGGGATGGGACAGCTCAAGGTGATCCTGCCCGAGGACGTGACGGTGAACCTGGTGATCGAAGTGGGCGTCGGCGACATCCAGCTGCCGGGCGACGACAAGCAGGACGTGGACGTGGCCCCGGGCAAGCACAAGCAGGTGACACTCGCCCCCGCGGACAAGGACAAGGACAAGGCAGGCGGCACGTTCGACCTCACCCTCGAAGTCGGCATCGGACAGGCGGAGGTCACCCGTGGCACGTCATGAGTTCCAGCCCGGCCGGCTCGTCGCGGGCCTCTTCCTCACCCTCACGGCCGTCGTCTACGCCGGAGACGCGGGCGACGCCTGGGACACCCCGTGGTTCGTGGTGATCCCCCTCGTCACGGTCGGCCTCTGCCTGGCAGCCGCGGCAGGCACCCTGTCCCACGCGATGCGCCGCCGCCGGCGCCGCGCGCTTCCTGCCCGGGAGACTCAGGACTCCCGGGCGGACGAGCAGATACCGGGCCTGTAGCCCCTCGCGCAGCCCGGCACAGGCACACCGACGCGGCCGGCCCCGGCGGCTGCGGCTGCGGGGAAGCGCGATGCGGTAGAGCCCCGCGCCTCTTCAGGGGCGCGGGGCTCTGAGATCTGCGGCGGCTCCGCCGCCTGGCGCGGCCGGCCCCCACCGGCCCGCGGGTCGATCACCTCGGCCGGCGGCGGAGCGCCTAGTAGGCGCTGCTCGTCCGGCGCCTTCGCCGGGACCGGATCATCGCGTCCACCGAGAACACCGATGCCCCGGCCAGCACGATCGGCAGCCAGGCCATCAGATAGGGAAGGTCGTTGCCGTAGTAGTACGGGTCCGACGCCCAGCTCACCGTCAGCCAGAGGCTGAGGGAGATGAGGGCGCCACCGAACGCGGCGAGACGCGCGAAGAGACCGATCAGCGTGCCGATACCCACCGCGAGCTCACCGAAGGCGATGGCATAGCCGAAGCCGACGGGATTCTTCAGGGCGAGATCGACGAGCGCCGGAATGGCCGAGGAGTCGCGCACCGTCCGCATCAGGTCACCGACCGACCCGGCCCCCGCGTCGTGCATGAAGGCGCTGTCGGTCAGCTTGTCGATTCCCGCGTAGATGAAGGTGACACCGAGGAAGACCCGCAGCGGAAGCAGGGCGTAGCGCGTCGCGGCGTCCCGCCAGTCACCGCCGCCGTCGTCCATGTACCCGGAGTGCGTGTCCATTCGCATGCCGTGAGCCATCGCTCTCCGCCGCCTCTCGCCGCCGCCGAACGGTTCACCCCTCAACTGACGATACGTACGACGGCGGGCTCCCGCTCAAGAGCGGACGCACAAATTTTCACCAGGTCCCCCTGAACATCCCCTTTTGAGCCCGTACGGGAACGGAGGATCCGCATCCGCGGGCTGTCCACCGGAGAGACGTCCATGCGAGTGGCGGGCGGGAGCCGTGGGCCGGGCACCGCGGTCACTCCGTCACATCGATCCCCACCCGGTTCGTCTCCAGCCCCGCCGCGGTGACGACCTGTACGTCCACCCGCCCGGGCTCCACATCCGCCGGTACCGGCACGGTGAGCACCGCGTCGGAGGGGTTGCTGAACCCGCCGGGCACCGGAACCAGCGGCACGTGCACATGCACGGCCCCGATCCGCACGACCATCCGCGACAGCCGGTCCGCGCCCTGCGCGCCGGGCGGCACGAATCCGGCGCCCCGGATCTCGATGTCGTCGCCGGTCCGGATCGGCGCGTCCAGATCGCCCGCCTCGCGCGCCCGCACGACCGACAGAATCACCGGCCGCCCGCCCTCCGCGTACTTCCCGGCGACGTACGTGGCGGCCGACACCAGCACCATCACGGCCAGCCCCCACGGCAGATCGGGCAGCTGCTCGGGCCGCCGGGCCAGCCGCACCGCCGCGAAGACGAGTGCGACGGCGCCCACGACCACGTACTGGATGTCGGCGAAGCTGCCGCGGCCGGAGTCGTCGGTGAGGAGATCCGCGGCCCGGGGCCGGTCGGCCCGTACCTTCTGCAGCCGCTGCCCGAGGACGCGCAGCCCCACGACCCGCCGCACGAGCACGGCGATCGCGCACACGACGGCGAGCACGGTCACGATCCCGGCTCCCCGCGCGAGGTCGAGCCCGGCGATCAGGGTGTCCCGCTCGTCGGGAGAGGACGCTCCGGCCAGCCGGCCCGCCAGCACGAGCACGGCGTAGACGACGAACAGCACCCAGCCGACCGCCACGGCACGGGAGGTGGACAGCCGGTTGTCCTCGCCGATGACGGGCGCCAGCACCCCGCCCCGCGCCCGGTGGAACCACGAGGCGCCGGTCAGCAGCGCGCTCACGACCACCGCGGCCACCAGCCCCGCGGTCCGCGCGGCCGTCCAGCCCGCCCCGATCGCGGTGAGCGTCTGCACCAGGAGCAGAACGACGACAACTCCCCATACGGCGATGACGGTTCGCCGCCACACCAGGCCGAGCCAGACCTCGCCCTCGGCCCGCCCGCGCTCCGCGACGACGTCCGCGGACTGGGTCAGTTCGTCCGAGACCCACTGCCTCGACGCCCCGGCCGAGTACGCGACGGCCGCGGGCAGCCCTCGCCCGGACGCCAATTCGTCCCGCTTGGAAAGGAATTCGGCAACGGCACGCCGATGCCCCTCGCGCGCCCCGTGCGGACAGTTCCCGCAGGTGCAGCCCCCCTCGTGCCCGCTCCGACCGGCGCCGCGCCCGGCGTCACGCCCCGCGCCCTGTCCAGTCTCCTGCACCGCCACGCCCGTTGCCGCCTTCCAGACCATTGGGTCGAACCCTCATTTGCCGCACGCCCACCGAACCGGCCGTACGCCCCACCGAACCGACGCACGCTCCACCGAACCGACCGCACGCCCTACCGATATGCCACGTTCGCACGCCACCGCCGCACCACGGACAGCGGCACGACCACCGGCCCCCAGGGCCCCGGTCGCACAATCAACCCCCGCACATCTGCGCAGCCGCACAACTGCCTCGCGACGACAGCGCATTGTGCCGTACCCCACACCCCGCGCGTCCGCCAGGTCTGGTCAGCGCGGGTGAACCGCCCACCCCCGTGTTGACCCGGCTGCGAGAATTCCCGTATGGCCGAGATCATCCAGCGCGACGGGACCTGGGCCTTCGACGGCAGCACGGTCCGGATCACCCCTGGACTGCACCGCTCCGTGCCGCTGTTCCGGCAGACGTACGGAGAGATCGCCGTGCCCCTCGAAGCGGTCGCGGGCGTCGCCTACGAACCCGAACGCAAGCGGGGCCGCCTGCGCCTGAGACTCCGCGAGGGCGCCGACCCGCTGCTCCAGGCGACCGGAGGCCGCCTGCCCGAACCCGCGGACCCGTACCGGCTGGTGGTGGACATCGACCGCTCGGGCGTCGCCGAGTACGTCGCCGAGGAGATCCGGCGCGCCCTGCTGCTCGAAGAGATTCCCAAGGAACCGGCCAGAACCTACCTCGTGCCCGGCCCGCCCGTCCCCGTTTCGGTCCGTTCCAGCGACGGCACGGTGTCCTTCGACGGCACCCAGGTCCGTATCGACTGGAGCGACACCTCGGACCGGGTGAAGCGCGCGACCGGCCCGCGCATCATCGACCTGCCGGACCTGGTCCAGGTGGAGTGGCTGCCCAACTCCGGTTACGAGGACGGGTTCCTGCGCTTCGTGACGCGCGACTCGGTGTTCTCCAAACTGCCGCCGGAGAAGGACCCGTTCGCCCTCGACCTGTGGGGCAGCGCCCGCCGCGATCTGCTCACGGCGCTGGTCGCCACCGCGGTCATGGCCCGCCTCCCGCACCCGTCCACCCGGTCCGGCGAGTACGCCCAGGGCGACCCGCCCCGCCTCCCGGCCGCCCCCGAGGACGCCGTACCGCAGCTGCCCCGGCAGGGCCACCACGACGTACTCCTGCGCCGCCTCAGGGAGTTGGGTGAACTGCACCGCGACGGGGTGCTCACGGACGAGGAGTTCGCGACGACGAAGGCGGCGGTGCTGCGGGGCTTCTGACACGGGCGACTCGGGAATTCCGACTCGGGCCTTCTGATCGAGAGGGTCTGGTTGGGAAGACCGGGCTAGCTCAGCAGATCTGGTTCGCTGCGGCTGATGTCCTGCCACAGCGGCTGGTAGTTGATCCACGCCACCAGATCGCCGCCGAGCTGCTCCCGCGTGGCGACCGCCTGCTTGTGGTCGATGAGTACGGGACGGCCCGCCGCGCACGCGGTCAGCTGCACCTGGCACGAGCGCTCCATCGACAGGAACCACCAGGCCGCCGCGTCCACCGAGTCGCCGACGGTCAGCAGCCCGTGGTTGCGCAGCACGAGCGCCTTGCGGGTGCCGAGCGCGGAGGCGATCCGCCGCCCCTCCTCGGCGTCCACGGCGACCCCCGAGTACGCGTCGTACAGCGCGTGGTCCTCGTAGAAGGCGCAGCTCTCCTGGGTGATCGGGTCGAGCAGGTCGCCGAGCGCGGACAGCGCGCGGCCGTGCACCGAGTGGCAGTGAGCCACCGCGACGACGTCCGGCCGGGCGGCGTGCACCTGGGCGTGCACGGTGAACGCCGCCTGGTTCACGTGATAGCGGCCCTCGATCACCTGCCCGTCCTCGTTGGCCATGACCAGATCGCTGACCGTGACGTGCTTGAACGGCATTCCGAACGGGTTGACCCAGAAACAGTCGCTGTACTCCGGATCGCGCGCGGTGATGTGACCGGAGACCCCGTCCTCGAACCCGAGCCGGCCGAAGAGCCGCAGCGCGCCCGCGAGGCGTTCCTTGCGGTGCCGCCGTTCGTCGTCCAGCGACTCGTGCATCGGCGGCATGGCGAACCGCAGCCGGTCGGTGGGAAGCGGCAGGGGCGGTGTGGGCCCGTGCATATGTCCTCCAGCCCTGAGGTACGGACTCCGTACGTGTTTACGGGCGGGAAGTTACCGGCGGTCAGCGCAGGAGAACAGAGATGTTCGTGAAGAGAGTGCACAACCGTTGCACGGGGTCGCTGGTCTGCCTGTCCGGAGCCAATCTATTCGGTCGGGCACCTGCACCGACGCCCCCTGGAGGACCCCCGTGCGCAGTCACCCCCCTACGCTGCGCGGACCGCGTCCCGCGACCGCACCCCCCACCCGCCCATGAAGAGAAACGAGCGCCTTGTCACAGGCATGCTCAGACAGATCGCCACGCGCGACGTGGTCGTCCTGGACGACCTCGGCGGGTCCCCCCGCCGCCTCGCCGCGCTCACCTACATCGCCGTGCAGTACGGATTCCGCTACGAGGAGACGAACAGACTCGGCCAGACACTCCAGGTCCGCCTGACCCGCGACCCCCGCCCCGAGGCCCGCGAACGCAGCACGGCCGCCCTCGGCCGCCTCGCCGCGGGCCGCGCTCCGGGCATGCGCCCCGGCACGCTCAAACCGCTGCCCGACGTGGCACCCGCGGTCGGGCTGCTCAAGGCCCGTATCGAGTTCGACGCGCTCTCCGACGACCTGGACTGGCGCCGCAAGGCCGTCTTCATGACCGCCAGCGCGGCCCTGATGGCGCTGCTGCTGATCCCCGCGGGCTGGAGGGCCTCGCTCGCCGCGAGCGCCACCATGGCCGCGGTGTTCGCGGTCTTCCTGCGCCTGGAGGTGTTACGGAAGGACCGGCTGGCCCGGCGGCTGCGGTCGGCGGGGCTGATCTGAGCGATCCGCCCGCCCGGGAATTCCTCTGCCGCAAAGGCGACAGAAGATGTCGGGTATCGGCGTAAGACTCGTCGTATGACTCGGACGACATCGACCCGCAGGACATCGAACTGGGCAGCGTTCACCGCCGCGGAACCGGACCTCGCCAAGACCGTCGAGGACCGGTTCGCGGCCTTCACGCACCACATCGTGGCGACCCTCCGCAAGGACGGGTCGCCACGCACCTCGGGACTCGAAGTCCGGTTCCTGAACGGGGAGTTGTGGCTCGGCATGATGCCGGACTCGCTCAAGGCACTGGACCTGCGCCGCGACCCGCGCTTCGCCCTGCAGGCCAATCCGGGCCCCGGCACGGAGATGGCGGGCGGCGACGTACGGATCGCGGGCCGGGCCGTCGAGGTCGAGGACCCGGCGGAGCGCGCCCGGTACGCCGAAGAGGTGGAACCGCCGGAGCCGTTCCACCTCTTCCGCACCGAGCTGACGGAGGTCGTACGGACCTACGTCGAGGACGACAAGTACCTGGTCGTCGAGATCTGGAAGCCCGGAGAGCCGGTGCGGACTCTCAAGCGGACGTGAGCCCCGGGGACATCCGGGGCCGGGGGACTACTCCCACTCGATGGTGCCCGGCGGCTTCGACGTCACGTCGAGGACGACCCGGTTGACGTCCGCGACCTCGTTCGTGATGCGCGTCGAGATCTTTGCGAGGACGTCGTACGGCAGGCGCGACCAGTCGGCGGTCATGGCGTCCTCGGACGAGACGGGCCGCAGCACGATCGGGTGGCCGTACGTCCGGCCGTCGCCCTGGACGCCCACGCTGCGGACGTCGGCGAGCAGCACGACCGGGCACTGCCAGATCTCGCGGTCGAGGCCGGCCGCCGTCAGCTCCTCGCGGGCGATGGCGTCGGCCTCGCGGAGCAGGTCGAGCCGTTCCTTGGTGACCTCGCCGACGATACGGATACCGAGGCCGGGGCCGGGGAACGGCTGGCGCTGGACGATCTCGTCCGGCAGGCCGAGCTCCTGGCCGACCATCCGGACCTCGTCCTTGAACAGCTTGCGCAGCGGCTCGATCAGCTTGAACTCGAGGTCTTCCGGCAGCCCGCCCACGTTGTGGTGGGACTTGATGTTGGCGGTGCCGGTGCCGCCGCCGGACTCGACGACGTCCGGGTAGAGCGTGCCCTGCACCAGGAAGGCGACCTCGGGACCCTCGTCCGCGATGATCTCGGCCTGCGCCTGCTCGAAGACGCGGATGAACTCGCGCCCGATGATCTTCCGCTTCTCCTCGGGGTCGCTGACCCCCTTGAGGGCGGTGAGGAAGCGCTCCTCCGCGTCCACGACCTTCAGCTGTACGCCGGTCGCGGCCACGAAGTCCTTCTCGACCTGCTCGGTCTCGCCCTGGCGCATCAGACCGTGGTCGACGTACACGCAGGTCAGCTGGGTACCGATGGCCTTCTGCACGAGGGCCGCGGCTACGGCGGAGTCCACACCGCCGGACAGACCGCAGATGGCGCGCTTGTCGCCGACCTGCTCACGGATCGCGGCGACCTGCTCCTCGATCACACTGCCGGTGGTCCAGGACGGGGTCAGGCCCGCGCCCCGGTACAGGAAGTGTTCGAGCACCTGCTGGCCGTGCGTGGAGTGCATGACCTCGGGGTGGTACTGGACCCCGTACAGCCGCTTCTCGTCGTTCTCGAAGGCCGCGACCGGGACGACGTCCGTGGAGGCCGTCACCGAGAAACCCTCCGGGGCCGCGCTGCACGCGTCGCCGTGGGACATCCACACCGACTGCTCGTCCGGGGTGCCCTCGAAGAGGGTCGAGCCCGACTTGGAGACGTGCAGCGGCGTCCGGCCGTACTCCCGGGCGCCGGTGTTGTCGACCGTGCCGCCGAGGGTGG